>NZ_JAMOLN010000122.1 GCF_024448165.1 Streptomyces longispororuber | reverse complement strand
GTCCTGGTTAGGTTAGGCTAACCTTCACGCCGTGAGATCTGGTGAACGCGCAGGCAGCGCCCCACGTCCGCGCGGTCACGAACTGTCGGCCGAGCACGTGACCGTGTCGTACGACGGAGTCGACGTCGTCCACGACGCGGCCCTCGTCCTCAAGCCCGGTGAAGTGACCGCCCTCGTCGGCCCGAACGGCAGCGGCAAGTCGACCTTGCTGCGCACCGTCGCGCGGCTGCAGGGGGCTCGCCGCGGCACCCTGACCCTCGACCCGGGAACGGTCGACGCCGCCGACGGCTTCGACCTCACCGCCCGTCAGTTCGCCCGCCGCGTCGCGCTCCTGACGCAGTCCCGGCCCACCCCGGCCGGACTCACCGTGCGCGACGTCGTCGAGTTCGGCCGCTACCCCTACCGCGGCCGCTGGGGACAGACGGACCCGGACGGCACCGCCGTCGTGAACCGCGTGCTCGCCCTGACCGGCGTGGACGCCCTCGCCGACCGCGGCGTCGACCAGCTCTCCGGCGGTCAGCTGCAGCGCGTGTGGCTCGCGAGCTGCCTCGCCCAGCAGACCGGCGTGCTGCTCCTCGACGAACCGACCACCTACCTCGACCTGCGCTACCAGGTCGAACTCCTCGACCTGATGCGGGACCTGGCGGACGACGGCGGCATCGCCGTCGGCGTCGTCCTGCACGACCTCGACCAGGCGGCCGCCGTCGCCGACCGGATCGCCCTGCTGCGCTCCGGCCGCATCATCGCCGACGGCACCCCCGAGGACGTGCTGCAGCCCGAACGCCTCTCCGAGACGTACGGCATCCGCATCGACATCGACACCGACCCCCTCACCGGCCGGCTGCGCACACGCGCGATGGGCCGCCACCACAGCAGAAGCGAAAGGCTCCACAGCACCTCATGAGAAGCGCCGCCCTCCTCACCGCCGCCGCCGGCACCGCCGCGGCCCTCCTCCTGTCCGGCTGCGGCTCCTCCGAGCCCGCGAAGCCGGCCGCGGACAGCAAGTCCCAGAAGATCACCCTCACCGACGCGAACGGCGCGAAGGTGCGTCTCGACCGCCCGGCCACCAAGGTCGTCGGCACCGAGTGGAACGTCGTGGAGTCCCTCGTCACCCTCGGCGTCGACCCGGTCGGCGTCGCCGACGTCAAGGGCTACACGACGTGGGACAAGGCCGCCCCGCTCACCAACTCGCCCAAGGACATCGGCACCCGCGGCGAGCCCAGCATGGACACCATCGCCGGGCTCACCCCCGACCTGATCGTCGCGACCACCGACCTGTCGGCGTCCGCGATCAAGCAGATGAAGAAGATCGCCCCGGTCCTCCAGGTCACGTCTGCCGACGCCGCCGACCAGATCGGCCAGATGACGGACACGCTCGACCTCATCGCCAGGGCCACCGGCAAGGAGGACGCGGCGAAGGCCGCCGAGAAGTCCTACGAGGCCAAGGTCGCCGAGGGCAAGAAGGCCCTGAAGGACGCCGGACTCGACGGCGCGTCGATCGCCTTCGCCGACGGCTACGCGGCCTCCAACCAGGTCTCCGTGCGCGCCTACACGAGCGGTTCCCAGGTGGGCGCCGTCAACGAGGACCTCGGTCTGAAGAACGCCTGGAAGATCAAGGGCGACAAGGACTACGGACTCGCCACCACCGACGTCGAGGGCCTCACCGGGCTCGGCGACAAGACGCAGTTCGCCTACATCGGAAACAAGTCGGAGGGCGACGTCTTCACCAAGGACCTCGCCGGCAACTCCGTCTGGAAGTCGCTGCCGTTCGTGAAGGCCGGGGACGTCCACCGACTGCCCGACGGCATCTGGATGTTCGGCGGACCGAAGTCGATGGAGCAGTACATCGACGCCCTCGTCGGCGCCCTGACGAAGTAGCAGCCATGGCCGTCACCGCAACCCCCACCGTCACGCCCGAGCGTACGGCCGCGACCTCGTCGGGCGCCGTCGCGGTGACGGCCGGGCTCGTCCTCCTCGTCGCCGTGCTCGCCGTCGTCGACATCACCCAGGGCACCGCCTCCGTCGGCCCGAGCCAGGTCTGGAAGGCCCTCACCGGACAGGCCGAGGCGGGCGACGCCTCCGTCCTCGTCGCCTCCCGGCTGCCCCGCATGGTGGCCGGGATCCTGGTCGGCGTCGCGCTCGGCGCGGCCGGCGCGGCGCTCCAGGCGGTGAGCCGCAACGTGCTCGCCTCGCCGGACACCCTCGCCGTCAACGCCGGTTCGTACCTCGCCCTCGGCATCCTCACCGTCACCGGTGCCACCCTGCCGCTGCTCGCGTCCTCCACGGTCGCGTTCGTCGGCGGGCTCGGCGCGGCCGCCGTCGTGCTCACCCTCGCCGGCCGCGGCGCGGGCGGCGTCCGGCTCGTCCTGGCGGGCAGCGCGCTCGCCCTCGGACTCAACGCCGTCACCGAGGCGTTGCTCCTGCTGTTCCCCGAATCGACCGACGGGCTCTACCAGTGGGCCCAGGGCAGCATCAGCCAGAACGGCTTCGACGGCGTCGTGCGCATGGCGCCCGTCGTCCTCGCCGCCCTCGGCGGACTCGTGCTGCTCGCCCGCCGCGTCGACGCCCTCGGCCTCGGCGACGACGCGGCCCGCGGCCTCGGCGTCCCGGTCCGCGGCACCCGCGTCACCGCCGTCGTCCTCGCCTCACTGCTGTCCGCCGCAGCCGTCACCCTCGCGGGCCCGATCGGCTTCGTCGGACTGTGCGCCCCGGCCCTCGTCCGGCCGCTCGCCCGCCGGGTGCGACCGCTCGTCCGGCACCGGACGCGCATCCCCGTCGCGGGCCTGGTCGGCGCCGCCCTCGTCCTCGGCTCCGACGTGCTGCTGCGCGCGGTCACCTCGGCCGAGACCGCGGTCACCGTGCCCACGGGCATCATCACCAGCGCCGTCGGCGCCGTCTTCCTCGTCGTCATGGCCGTGCGCATGCGCGACAGCGACGCCGCGGCCGCGCCGGACCGGCTGCGCATCCCGAGCCGTACGGCGTTCACGGTCACCGTCGTCGTCCTGGTGGCGGCGCTGGTCGGCGCCACGATCGGCGCGGTCCTCATCGGCGACAGCACCCTGCTCCTGGGCGACGTCGTGAACTGGGCGCGCGGACAGGCGGGCCAGGCCGTCACGTTCGTCCTCGACACCCGGATGCCCCGCGTGCTCGCCGCCCTCTGCGCCGGTGCCGCACTGGCCCTGTCCGGCACGCTCGTGCAGTCGGTGACCCGCAACCCGCTCGCCGAACCCGGCGTCCTCGGGGTCTCCGGCGGCGCCGCGCTCGGCGCGGTCCTGCTCGTCACCTCGGCGCCCGGCGCCGGGTCCTGGAGCATCGCGGCGGCGGCCTTCGCGGGCGCCGCGGTCAGCGCCTGCGTCGTCTTCGGCCTCGCCGCGAAGGGCGGCTTCCGGCAGAGCCGGCTCGTCCTCGTCGGGGTCGGCGTCGCCGCCGGGACGACGGCGCTGATCAGCCTGCTGATCGTGCTCACCGACCGGTTCAGCGCCACCAAGGCCCTGATCTGGCTGTCGGGTTCGACCTACGGGAGGACCGCTCCCGACCTGCTGCCGGTCGCCGTGGTGCTGGTCGTGGCGACCGCCGTGACCGTGGTCCGGCGCAGGGAACTCGACCTCGTCTCCCTCGACGAGGACACCCCGCGCCTGCTCGGTCTCGACCTCGGCCGCGGACGCCTCGGCTTCCTCGTCCTGAGCGTGCTGCTCAGCGCCACCGCGGTGGCCGCCGCCGGCACGATCGGCTTCGTCGGGCTGGTGGCGCCGCACGCGGCCCGCGCCCTGGTGGGCCGCCGGCACGTGCGGGTCGTACCCGTCGCGATGCTGCTCGGCGGAACCCTCGTCTGCGTCTCCGACCTGCTGGGCCGCACCGTCATCGCCCCGGCCCAGCTCGGCGCGGGACTGATGACGGCGGTCGTCGGCACGCCGTACTTCGTGTACCTGCTGGTACGCAGCCGGCGGTAGCGCGCAGGTCCGCGCAGGTCTGCTCGGGTCTGTTCGGCTCTACTCGGCCGCTGCCCGCAGCACCGCCAGGGCGCGGTCCGCGTGCGCGCTCATCCGGAACTCGGAGCGCACCACTTCGAGGACGCGCCGGTCGGTCCCGATGACGAAGGTGGCCCGCTTGGTCGGCAACGGACCGAACCCGCGGGCCACCCCGAACCGGCCGCGCACCTCGCCCTCCGGATCGGACAGCAGCGGGAAGCCGAGCGTGTGCTGCCCCGCGAATTCGCGCTGCTTCTCGACGGCGTCCGAGCTGATCCCGACCGGCCGGGCGCCCACCGCGGCGAACTCGGCGGCCAGGTCCCGGAAGTGACAGGCCTCGGCGGTGCAGCCGGGCGTCATCGCCGCCGGATAGAAGAAGACGACGACCGGCCCTTCGGCGAGCAGCGACGACAGCGACCGGGGTGTACCCGTCTCGTCGGGCAGCGTGAAGTCGTCGACGACGGTACCGACTTGGATCCGGCTGGATGCGGGCACGGGGCACTCCACTGCTTCGGATGCGGGCTTCGGATGCGGGCGGGGACATGCGCACGGGAACGTGCGCCCGCGATCGTACTCGGCAGTAAGGAAGGTAGGGACGGTCAGGGTCACCCCGCCGGGTCCGACAGGTGGATCAGCCCCGCCTCGGTAGGCCGGAATCCGCAGGCGTCGACGTAGAAGGCCCGCAGCCGCGGCTCGAAGTCCACGTGCAGCCACTCGCACCCCGCGGCCCGCGCCCGGTCCGCCGCGAGCCGGACGACCTCGGTCGCGATGCCGCGCCGCTGGTGCGAGCCACGCGTCTTGGTGTCGAGCAGGAAGGCGTGATCGCCGCCGTCCCAGGCCACGTTGACGAACCCGACGAGCAGCCCGCCCGGCTCGCGGGCGCAGACCCAGCCCAGACTGTGCCGCCGGATCCGGTCCCACCAGCCCGGTTCGCCGCGGCCGCCGTGGGACCGGACGAGACCGACGAGTTCGTCGTCGGTCAGCGGCGCGCGCCAGGTGTACATGATCTCCTCGCTCATCGCGTCAGCATCGCCGATCACGTCCGGAAGCGAACCGGAAGCCCCCCGGAAGGACCCTGAAGCGACCCCCGGAAGCGACCCTGAACGGGCCGGACGTGGATGTCGGATTCTCGCCAGCCGGGAGCGTCCGGGAGCTGTTTGACTTCGCCCATGACCACCACGCAGCAGGACTCCGTCCACACCTTCCGCGCCCTGCACACCCCTGCCCGGCCCCTCGCCCTCGCCAACGCCTGGGACGTCGCCAGCGCTCTGATCGTCGAGTCCGCCGGGGCGCCCGCGATCGCCACGACCAGCGCCGGAGTGGCCTGGTCCCTCGGCTGCCCGGACGGCGACGCGCTCACCCGCGACGAGGCCGTGGCGGCGATCTCCCGGATCACGGCGGCCGTCACGGTCCCGGTCACGGCCGACATCGAGACCGGCTACGGCGACGGACCGGACGACGTGGCCGAGACGGTCCGGCAGGTCGTCGCGGCGGGTGCGGCCGGGGTCAACATCGAGGACGGCACCCGGCCCCCGGCCGACCTCGCCGCCCGGCTCGCGGCGGCCCGCGACGCCGTCGGCGCCGACCTGTTCCTCAACGCCAGGATCGACACGTACCTGTTCGGGCTCGGGGAGGACGGGACCCGCCTCAAGGAGACCCTGGAGCGGGCCCACCGGTACGTGGAGGCGGGCGCGGACGGCATCTTCGTCCCCGGCGTCACCGACCTCGACACCGTCGCCGAGCTGGCGGCCGAGATCCCCGTGCCGCTGAACGTCATGGCGGGGCCCGGCGCTCCGTCGGTCGCCGAGTTCGGAGCCGTCGGTGTCGCCCGCGTCAGCCTCGGATCGGGCGTGGCCCAGGCCGCGTACACGGCCGCCCGCCGGACCGCGCAGGAGCTGCTCGGCACCGGCGGCTACGCCCCGCTCGCGGACGCCGTCGACTTCGGCGAACTCAACGGGCTGCTGTCGGCGCCCGCCGCCCGTCACTCGTCGGAGTGACGCCGGGCGTCGGCCGCTCGCGCCCCGCCGGTGCTGATGACCGTGCGCGCCGGCCGGCCCTCATCGCCAGGGGTGTCTCCGCGCCCTCCACCCCGGCGGGGTAGCGTTCTTCGCCGGGGCGGACGGACGCGGGGCGGGCCGACGCCCGGGGCGCGCGGTGCGCGGGAGGGAGTCGGAGATGGTGGAGTGGCGCTTGATCGGTCGTGGCGCCCGGCAGGTCCCTGAGCCGTGGGCGACGCCCCTGACCTGGACGGTCGCCTACGGGAGCGCGTTCGTGCTGGTGGCACTCCTCGACGTCCTGGGCGTGCTCGACCGCACGGGCCTCGCCCTCATGACGCTCTCGCTGCTCGCCGCGGCCCTCGGCCTGCGCGGCCGTTTCGTGGCCGCCCCGGGGACCGCCGCCCTGTGCTGGGTGTGCCTGAACGTGCTCGGCACCGAACCGACCGGCGAGCTCTCCTGGGCCGGGCACCGCGATCCCGGATGGATGGCCTGCCTGCTGCTCGCCACCGTCGCGGGCACCGCCATCGGGCGCCTGCTGCACGCCCGGTCCGCCTACCGCCGCGTCACTCCGTTCGACGAGTTCGGCTGAGCCCGCGGCCCTGGTGACCCGCCTATAGGGTGGTGCGGTGAACAGGGCCGAACCGGACGACGACAAGACCACGGAGTACACGCACGGGAGCGGCGGCGCCGCGCCCGTGTCCCATCCGGACCTGCGCGCGCTCGCCGTCCAACTGCGGCGCATGAACGGGGAGATGAACCGTCTCGTGCACGGTTTCGCCGCGGGACAGGAACTGCACACCACCGACGTCCAGGCGCTCGCCGCCATCCTCGACGCGGAGGAACCCCTCACGCCGAGCCGGCTGCGCGACCACCTGGGCCTGACCTCCGGCGCGGTGAGCGCCTGCGTGGACCGGCTGGAGCGTGCGGGACACATCAGCCGGGTGCGCGAGAGCAGCGACCGGCGCGTGGTCCACCTCCACTACGTGCCCGGCGCCCAGGCCGCGGCCCGGACCTACTTCCAGCCCCTGGCCGAGGCCACGGAGCACGTGCGCGGCGGCTTCAGCGAGGACGAACTGGCCGTGGTGCTGCGGTTCCTGGGCGCGCTCAACGGGGAACTCGCGACGATCCGCACCCCGCGCGTCTGAATCCGGACCGGCCGCATCCGCGGGGCGGGGTCGGGCGGAAACAGGGGTACGACCGGCTCGGCACGGAGGATCCGCGATCCACGGACCCTCTGTGCCCGGGGCGACCACGCCACGATATAACTCAATCATTGAGATACTTTCTCATTGAGTCTTCTGGGCCTGACTCCGACCTGACTTCTCCCCGTCCTGACTCCGTCCTGCCGTGACTCCTCACCTCTGGAGCCCCATGTCCCGCCCCGCACGAGGCACCCGCTGGCTGGTGCCTCTTCTCCTGCTCATCGTCTGGCTCGCCGTCGGCGGCACGCTCGGCCCGTACGCCGGACGGCTCGGCGAGGTGGCGACCAACGACCAGGCCGCCTTCCTGCCCCGCAGCGCGGAGTCGACCCGGGTGATCGAGGCGCAGCGCGCCTTCCAGCAGGACGAGACGCTTCCGGCGATCGTCGTCTGGACCGCGGACGACGCCGGTCCCCTCACCGCCGCCCAACAGGCCGAGGCCACCCGACTGCTGGCCGCGCTGCGCGGCACGCCGGGTGTCGTGGGCCAGGTGTCCCCGGCCATTCCCTCGGACGACAAGAAGGCGCTCCAAGGGGTGGTCCAACTCCGGCCCGACCTCGGTGACGAGCTCGCCCCGACGCTCGACCGGGTGGAGGAGAAGGCGGCCGCGCTCGGCGGCGCCACGGCCGCCGTGGCCGGCCCCGCGGCCAGCCAGGCGGATCTGTCCGGCGCCTTCGCGGGCATCGACGGACTGCTGCTCGGCGTGGCCCTGATCACCGTTCTGGTGATCCTGCTGCTCGTCTACCGCAGCGTGCTGCTGCCCTTCGTGATCATCATCGGAGCCGTCTTCGCCCTCGGTGTCGCCTGCGCCGTCGTGTACGTCCTGGCGGACCACGACATCGTCCGGGTCGACGGACAGGTGCAGGGCATCCTCTCGATCCTGGTGATCGGCGCGGCCACCGACTACGCACTGCTGCTCACCGCCCGCTTCCGCGAAGAACTCGCGGGCGGTGCGGACCGGTTCGCGGCGGCGAGGGCGGCCCTGCGGCGGTCCGCCGGAGCCGTCGTGGCCAGCGCCGCGACCGTCGCCCTCGGGCTCCTCGCGCTGCTGCTCAGCGACCTCACCAACAACCGGGCCCTCGGTCCCGTCGGCGCCATCGGCATCGTGTGCGCCGTGCTCAGCACCCTCACGTTCCTGCCCGCCGTCCTGGTGCTGCTCGGCAACGCCGCGTACTGGCCGGCCCGCCCGCGTCCCGCGGAAGCGGCGGGCGGCGGCCACGGCGTGTGGCGCCGGGTCGCCCGCGCCGTGGAGAAGGCGCCGCGCAGGATCTGGGCCGTCGCCCTGGCCGGCCTCCTGGCCTGCGCCGCGTTCGCCCCGGGCCTCAGCTCGAAGGGCGTCCCGCTCGACGAGATCTTCGTCAACGACGCGCCGTCCGTCGCCGCACAGGCCACCCTCGCCGAGCACTTCCCCGGCGGCTCCGGCAATCCGGCCGTCGTCATCGCCGACGCGGCCCACGAGAAGACGGTGACCAGCCGGGCGTCCCAGGTGAAGGGCGTGGCCGACGCGGTCCCGGTCACCGAGAGCGGCCGGCCGGGCGACGGACCGGCCCGCGTCGTGGACGGCAGGGTCAGGATCGATGTCACGCTGCGGGACACGGCGGACAGCGACGCGGCAAAGGAGACGGTCGCCCGGCTGCGTACGGCGCTGCACCCGATCGACGGCGCGGACACCCTCGTCGGCGGTTACACCGCGCAGCAGTACGACACCCAGCACACGGCCGAACGCGACCGCGCGCTCATCGTGCCCGTCGTCCTCGCCATCATCCTGCTGATCCTGATCGGGCTGCTGCGCTCCGTGCTGCTGCCCGTGCTCCTGGTCGCCACCGTGGCCCTCAACTTCCTTGCCACGCTGGGGATTTCGTCGCTGGTCTTCGAGCACGTCCTGGGCTTCACGGGCACCGACGCGTCCGTGCCGCTGTACGGGTTCGTCTTCCTCGTGGCCCTGGGCGTCGACTACAACATCTTCCTGATGTCGCGGGCCCGGGAGGAGTCCCTGCAGCACGGTGTCCGGGACGGCATCCTGCGGGCGCTCGTCGCCACGGGCGGTGTGATCACCTCGGCGGGTGTCGTGCTGGCGGCCACGTTCGCCGCCCTCGGCGTCATCCCGCTGGCGTTCCTGGTGCAGATCGCCTTCATCGTGGCGTTCGGCGTGCTGCTCGACACCCTCGTCGTCCGGTCCCTGCTCGTGCCCGCGCTCGTGTACGACATGGGGCGGGTGGCGTGGTGGCCGGGGCGGCTGAGCCGACGGGCGGACTGATCACGCGTCCGCGGCCGCCCGCACCGCGTCCTCCTCGGCCCGCAGCTCCCCGTGGAGCCGGGCCGAGGAGGCGCACGTCAGCGGCATGACCAGCGGAGGCAGCAGCAGAAGGGCCACCGCGGTGGGCAGGATCAGCACGAGTACGCCGGTCATCCACACGTTGTCGTCGCTGAGCCACAGCATGCCGAGGCCGACCGGGTGGGAGAGCGGCTCCGCCGCGTACCGGCCGAGCCAGACGACGAGCACGGCGGCCGCTCCGGCCAGCGCACCCGTGCCGACGGTGCGCCGCCGCGCGCGCCGCGTCAGCACCCAGGAGCGGTACAGCGCCACGAACGGGGAGCGGTGCTCGAGGACCGCCTCGGCGGTGGCCAGCGACAGACGGGAGTGCAGCAGCGGCACCGCGCACCAGATGGCGATCGGCAGCACCCAGCCCAGCAGCGCGTACTGCGGGCTCGCGGTGCCGTGCAGCGGCGTCGGCTCGACACCGGGCACCAGGCCCCCGTCCACGAACGCGAACAGGATGAGGCCCGCCAGCACCACGGCGCCCATGACCAGTCCGGTCAGCGCGTTCGTCGCGACGGCGGCGGGCAGCCGCCGCCGGGTCCGCCGCCACAGCTCGCCCGTGCCCAGGTTCCCTTCGCCCCGCCGGGCGCGGGCGTCGGCGACGGCGTACGCGGCGTGCAGCACGGCGACGACCAGGAGCCCCAGCAGGAGCAGCGCCACCGCCACCACGGCGCCGGCCTTCAGCAACGGCTCCATGCCGCCGTCGGCGTACGCCACGTAGGAGTCTTCGTTGGCGATGTTGCGGTCCGCGTAGTCCCGGACGTCGTCGAAGGCGCCCCAGGTGCCCGCGAATCCGGCGGCCACGATCCCGCAGCCGGCCACGGCGGTCACGGCGGAGACGAGGAGCGCGAACCGGTACGGAGCGCCCCGCAGACCCAGTGTCCCGGCGATCGCGCCGCTTCGGTCCGTCCGGTGTCCGTCGTGCGCCATGCTCTGCTCGGCCTTCGTGCGGTGACGTGCGTACGAAGACGGGGACGCCGTGCGGGGCGCACGGGGTTCCCGCCACGCCTGAGCCGACGCGTCCCGCTCCGAGCCGGACCGGTCGTCGGGGCGGACGGGTTCCACCGGGCCGGCGGACGGGCCCCTCCACCGGGGAGGGGCCCGCCGCGTCACAGCTCGGTGAGCGTGGGAGCCGCCCCTTCCGTGGACGCTGTCACCGCACCGGAGGCCGCGTCGCGGGTCACCCGGTAGGTGGCCGCGGTACTGCCGTGGTGGTCGGGGACGGTGACGGTCACGTCCTGGGCGTCGGGCGTGACGAGCAGGGTGAGGCCGTCGGTCCAGTCGCCGTCCGGTCGCTGCTCGTCGGCGCCGAGCGGCAGCACTGCGCCGGGCCGCACGTACAGCGGCAGGCTGTCGAAGCCGTGCGTCTCGCGGCGCCAGGCCGGGCCCTGCACCTTCTCGCCGGTCAGCAGGTGCGTCCAGGTGCCTTCCGGCAGATAGAACTCCACGTCGCCGTCGGCGGAGAAGACCGGCGCCACCAGGACGTCGGGGCCGAGCATGTACTGGCGGTCCAGGGCGCGCGCCGTCGGGTCCGCGGGGAACTCCAGGAGCATCGGGCGCATCAGCGGCACACCGGCCCGGTGCGCCTCGGCGGCGGCGCCGTACAGGTACGGCATCAGCCGGTGCTTGAGCTTGGTGAACGTGCGGGCCACGTCGACGGCCTCGTCACCGAACTCCCACGGCACGCGGTACGAGCTCGACCCGTGCAGGCGGCTGTGCGAGGAGAGCAGGCCGAAGGCGAGCCAGCGCTTGAAGACCGCCGGGTCGGGGGTGCCCTCGAAGCCGCCGATGTCGTGCGACCAGAAGCCGAAGCCGGACAGGGAGAGGGAGAGCCCGCCGCGCAGCGACTCCGCCATCGCGCCGAACGACGACCAGCAGTCGCCGCCCCAGTGCACCGGGAACTGCTGACCGCCCGCGGTCGCGGACCGCGCGAACAGGACCGCCTCGCCGAGGCCCCGCTCCTTCTGGAGCAGTTCGAAGACGACCTGGTTGTACAGCTGCGTGTAGTAGTTGTGCATACGCTCCGGGTCGGAGCCGTCGTGCCAGACCACGTCGGTCGGGATGCGCTCGCCGAAGTCCGTCTTGAAGCAGTCGACGCCCTGGTCGAGCAGAACCTTCAGCTTCGACTGGAACCAGGCGCTCGCGTCGGGGTTCGTGAAGTCGACGAGCCCCATGCCCGCCTGCCACAGGTCCCACTGCCAGATGTCGCCGTTCGGCCGCCGCACGAGGTAGCCCAACTCGGCGGCCTCGTCGAACAGGGCGGACTTCTGGGCGATGTACGGGTTGATCCAGACGGAGATCCGCAGGCCCCGCTCCTTGAGCCGGGCCAGCATGCCGACCGGGTCGGGGAAGACGTCGGGGTCCCAGGTGAAGTCGGACCACTGGTACTCGCGCATCCAGAAGCAGTCGAAGTGGAAGACGCTCAGCGGGATGTCCCGCTCGGCCATCCCGTCGACGAACGAGGTCACCGTCTCCTCGTCGTACTGCGTGGTGAACGACGTCGTCAGCCACAGGCCGAACGACCAGGCGGGCGGCAGGGCCGGGCGGCCGGTGAGCGCGGTGTAGCGGCGCAGCACGTCCTTCGGGGTCGGGCCCGCGACGACGTAGTACTCCAGCGTCTGGTCCTCGACGCTGAACTGCATCTGGCCCACCGACTCGGAGCCGATCTCGTACGAGACCTTCCCCGGGTGCTTGACGAACACGCCGTACGCGCCGGCGGGGGAGACGTGCAGGCTGAACGGGACGTTCTTGTAGGCCTGTTCGCTGCTGGTACCGCCGTCGGCCTGCCACATGTCGACGACCTGGCCGTTCCTGACGAACGGGGTGAAGCGCTCGCCGAGGCCGTAGACCTGCTCGCCGACCCCGAGGGTCAGCTGCCCGGCCATGTGATGGGCGCCGTCGCCGGTGGCGAAGAAGGCGGTGCCCTTGCGGCCGGCCGACGTGACCTCACGGCCGTCCGCGTCGCGGAAGGAGAGCGTCCAGGGGGCGGCCGTGTCGAGGCGGACCGACAGGGCGCCGCTCGTCAGCTCGACGACGTCGCCGTCCCGGCGCACCCGGCCGGTCGATGCGTCGGAGCCGGGCAGCGCGAAGTCGGGTCCCACCGCGCGGCGGCCCGCCAGATGCGTGGTGCGGACGCCGATGACGCCCTCGGCGGGGGAGAAGCAGTCGGTCGTCAGGAGTGGGGAGTTGAGGGTGTCGCCGCGGCGCTCGACGCGCTTGACGGCGGCGTACGCGGTGAAGCGGTCGGCGTCCGTGCGGACGTCGCGGACCTCGGTGGCGTACGAGGCCTGGACCCCGTCACGCATCAGCCAGAAGCCGTCGGTGAACTTCATGATCTTCCCAGGGGAGCAGAGGTGGTTCAGGTCAGCAGGGCCGGCGTCGCCCGGTCCAGGACGTCGGACAGGCGGTGCCAGGTGGGCAGGTCGCGGGGGACGGCGGGCAGCAGTGTGCCGCGGCCGGTGTCCCAGTCGGTGGCGACGGCCACGGGGTCACGGCCGGTGACGGCGCCGGCGGCCAGCGCGGCGGCGCCGAGCGCCACCAGCTCGTCGGCCTCGGGCACCAGGACGGGACGGCCGGACAGCCGGCGCACGGTGTCCGCCCAGACCCGGCCCCTGGCGCCGCCGCCGATCAGCCGGACCGGCCGGGCCGCGACGTCGGCGTCGTCCGGGTCGAGGCCGCAGGAGCGCAGCAGTTCGTCGAGGGCCCGCAGCAGCGTGAACACGGCGCCCTCGTAGCCGGCGCCGAGGATCTGCCGGCCGGTCGTGGCGTGCCGCAGGCCGGTGAGCAGCCCGGCCGCGTGCGGCAGGTCAGGGGTGCGCTCGCCGTCGAGGTAGGGCAGGAGCACGGCGCCGCCGCCGGGCTCGGCGTCCTCGCGGTCCAGGCCGAGCAGCGTGGCGATCCGGTCGACGGCAAGGGTGCAGTTGAGCGTGCAGGCCAGCGGGAGGAACGTGCCGTCGGTCGCGGCGAACCCGGCGAGCGCGGCCGACGCGGGCCGGGTGCGGGTCGCGGCGAACGCGGTGCCGGAGGTGCCGAGGCTGAGCACGGGGTGGTCGAGGAGCCCGGCGCCGCCGAGTCCGAGGCCGACCGCGGCGGCCATGTTGTCGCCGGTGCCGACGGCCACGGCGATGCCCTCCGGGAGGCCGAGCCGCTCGGCGGCCTGCGCGGTGAGCGAGCCCGCGCGGGACCCGCCGCCCGGGGCGAGCGCGGGCAGCAGCTCGGGGGCGAGGCCGATGAGGTCGAGGATCTCCGGGTCGTACCTGCCCGTGGCCGTGGAGTACCAGCAGGTGCCGGAGGCGTCACCGGGGTCGGTCACCGCGACGCCGCAGAGCCGCTCGGTGAGGAAGTCGTGGGGCAGGCGCACGGCGGCCACCGGGCGGGCCGGTTCGTGCTCGCGCAGCCACTGCCACTTCGCGGCGGTCATGGAGGCGACCGGGACGGAGCCGGTGCGCTCCAGCCAGGCGGCCGGGCCGCCGAGCCGCTCGGTGAGGGCGGCGGCCTGCGGGGCGGCGCGGGTGTCGTTCCACAGCATCGCGGGCCGCAGCGGACGGCCCGCCGCGTCGAGCACGACGAGTCCGTGCTGCTGTCCGGCGACGGCGATGCCGGTGACGGCCGCGGGGGAGACGTCGGCCTCCTTGAGACCGGCCGCGACCGCGTCGCACAGGGCCGACCACCACAGGCCGGGTTCCGTCTCGCGGGCTCCGTGCCGGCCGGTGACCAGGTGCGGGGCGCGGCCGACGGCGAGGAGGCGTCCGGTGGTGGCGTCCGTGACGGCCGCCTTCGTGGACTGCGTCGAACTGTCCACCCCGATCACGACGGAGGCCGGCGGTGATGACGGTGGCATGGCGCCTCTCCACTTACTTGCGATCTTGAAGGCAAAACATCTGCCGACGCCATTTGATCGTACAGAAAACAAAAGAGCAAGGGTTCCGAGGGGTCGATGAGTTGAAGCGCTTCGATTCGCTTAACCGCAGGTGATTGGGGGTGAGCCCGGGGTGATCTGGGTCAGGGGGTCTAGCGCTTCGACGCTTCTTGGCGTATTAGTCATGTCAGAAAACAAACCGCCCGGTGGACGCCGGGTCGGCGCGCAGAGCACGCAGCAGCAAAGGGTCGCACCATGTCCGAACGCTTCACTCCCACTCCCGACGACAAGTTCACCTTCGGTCTGTGGACCGTCGGCTGGCGGGGCAACGACCCGTTCGGCGACGCCACCCGCCCCGCCCTCGACCCCGTCGAGTCGGTGCGCCGCCTGGCCGAACTCGGCGCGCACGGCGTCACGTTCCACGACGACGACCTGATCCCCTTCGGTGCCTCCGACAGCGAGCGCGAGGCCATCGTCAAGCGGTTCCGTGCCGCCCTCGACGAGACCGGTCTCGTCGTGCCGATGGCGACCACGAACCTGTTCACGCACCCGGTCTTCAAGGACGGCGGCTTCACCGCCAACGACCGTGACGTGCGCCGCTTCGCGCTGCGCAAGACCATCCGCAACATCGACCTGGCGGTCGAGCTGGGTGCCACCACGTACGTCGCCTGGGGCGGCCGCGAGGGTGCCGAGTCCGGTGGCGCCAAGGACGTCAGGGACGCGCTGGACCGCATGAAGGAGGCCTTCGACCTCCTCGGCGACTACGTGACGGAGCAGGGCTACGACCTGCGCTTCGCCATCGAGCCCAAGCCGAACGAGCCCCGCGGCGACATCCTCCTGCCGACCATCGGCCACGCCCTCGCGTTCATCGAGCGCCTGGAGCGCCCCGAACTCGTGGGCGTCAACCCCGAGGTGGGCCACGAGCAGATGGCGGGCCTCAACTTCCCGCACGGCATCGCGCAGGCCCTGTGGGCGGGCAAGCTCTACCACATCGACCTCAATGGCCAGACCGGCATCAAGTACGACCAGGACTTCCGCTTCGGCGCCGGCGACGTGCGCCAGGCCTTCTGGCTCGTCGACCTGCTGGAGTCCGCCGGCTACGAGGGCCCCCGCCACTTCGACTTCAAGCCGGTGCGCACCGACGGCTTCGACGGCGTGTGGGAGTCCGCGAAGAACTGCATGCGCAACTACCTGATCCTCAAGGAGCGTGCGGCCGCCTTCCGCGCCGACCCCGAGGTGCAGCAGGCCCTGCGCGACTCCCGGCTCGATGAGCTGGCGCAGCCCACCGCTGCCGACGGCCTCGCCGGACTCCTCGCGGACCGGTCCGCGTTCGAGGACTTCGACGTGACCGCCGCCGCCGAGCGCTCGATGGCCTTCGAGCGCCTCGACCAGCTCGCCATGGACCACCTGCTCGGCGTCCGCTGACGACCCCTTCGCGAACCGGCCCGTACGGTGCAGACCGGAGCCGTACCGGGCCAGACGCGAACACCCCGACGGGACACGGGCGTCCCGTCGGGGCCGGTCCCCCCTCCCAGGCAAGGGCAACCACCGTGACAGCAGTTCCCCCTCCGGACGCGGCGCGCGCCAGGCGCCGGCGCTCCGGCCGACGGGCCCGACGGGCCGTGGCCCCGCTCACCGTTGTCTCCGCGATCCTCGCCGCCAGTGCCCTCGCGGGCTGCGGCCAGCAGCGCGACCCCGACGTCTTCACCGTCCTCAACTCCTCGACCGACGACTCGTACCACGGCTGGGACGCGGCCACCCTCAAGCGGTGCAGCGCGCAGCTGGACGTCACCATCGAGCAGCAGAGCGTCCCCGCATCGCAGGTCATGACGAAGTCGCTGCGCATGGCGTCGTCGAAGTCGCTCCCCGACGTCATCCAGTTCGACGCCTCCGAGATGCCGACGTTCGCCGAGGCCGGCGGCCTCGTCGACCTGCGCACCCTCGGCCTGTCCACCCAGGACATTCCCCAGGGCATCGTCGACTTCGGCTCGTACAAGGGCACGTACTACGGCGCCGCGCGCACGGTGAACACCCTCGCCCTCTTCTACAACAAGGACGTCCTGAAGAAGGCCGGCCTCCCGGTCCCCACCACCTGGGCCGAGATGCAGGAGACAGCGAAGAAGCTCACCCGGGGCAAGCAGTACGGCATCGCGCTCAGCGCGGGCGGTGCCGAGGACGGCGTCTTCCAGTTCACGCCGTTCATGTGGTCCAACGGCGGCGACGAGACGAACCTCGCCACGAAGAACGTCGCCGAGGCGCTCGACTACTGGAAGGGCCTCCTCAAGGACGGCTCCCTGTCCAAGTCGACGGTGAACTGGACGCAGGCCGACGTCAACGACCAGTTCATGGCCGGGAACGCCGCTATGATGATCAACGGTCCGTGGCAGGTGGAGACCCTCAACACCAAGAAGAACCTGCACTGGGGCATCGCGCAGATCCCGGTCCCGAAGACGGGGGACAAGTCGGTCGGCCCGCTCGGCGGCGCCATCCTCACCGTCCCCGACACCGGTGACACGGCCCGCGAGAAGACCGCCGCCAAGATCGTGCAGTGCATGGCCAGCGAGAAGGAGCAGATTTCCTACGCCCGCAACAGCTGGATGGTGCCCGCCAACGAGAAGGCCGCCGCGATCTGGCGCAAGGAGGTCCCCGAACTCGACGCGCTCGCCGACCAGGTGGCCACCGCGCGCTCGCGCACCGCGAAGGTCGGAGCCGGATGGTCGTCCGTGTCGCTGGCCCTGCAGAGCGCCTTCCAGTCCGCGCTCACCGGTCAGGACAGCGCCGCCGCGCTGAAGAAGGCGCAGGCCCGCGCCACGAGCGGGAACTGAGGGGACTCACGAACATGTCGACCACCACGGCCTCGGCCACCCCCACGGCGCCCGCCGCCCCCGCGAAACAGCGCGACACCCGACGCCGCCGCAGGCTCTCGCAGTGGGGCTTCATCGCCCCCGCCGTCGTCTTCATGCTGTTGTTCTTCGGCTACCCGCTCGTCCGCAACGTCGTGATGAGCTTCCAGGACTTCTCGCCGTCCACCTTCTTCGACGGCAAGTCCCCCTTCAACGGCACCGACAACTGGAGCAAGGTCTTCCACGACGACCTCTTCGGCAAGGCGCTGTGGCACACCATCGTCTTCACGATCGGCTCGCTCGTCGGGCAGTTCGGCATCGGCCTCGCGCTCGCCGTCTTCTTCACGAAGAAGTTCCCGCTCAACGGGTTCCTGCGCTCGCTGATCCTGCTGCCCTGGCTCGTCCCGATGGTCGTCTCCGGCATCGTCTGGCGGCGCATCCTGGACCAGGACACCGGCGTCCTCAACTCCTTCGCCGACACGCTCGGCCTCGGCGGCCACACCCCGTGGCTGACCAGCCCCGGCATGGCCCTGTTCTCGGTGATCCTGGTGAACATCTGGATCGGCATCCCGTTCAACATGGTCATCCTCTACGGCGGGCTCCAGGAGATCCCCAAGGAGCTGTACGAGGCCGCGTCCCTGGACGGCGCCTCCGCCTGGCGGACCTTCCGCTCCATCACGCTGCCGCTGCTCAAGCCGGTGATCACCGTCGTGCTCGTGCTCGGCTTCATGTCGACGGTCAAGATCCTCGACCTGATCCTCGCCCTGACCGACGGCGGGCCCGCCGACTCCACGCAGACGCTCGGCACGCTCACCTACCAGAACTCCTTCGTGCAGCTGGACTTCGGTGCGGGCGCCGTCGTCGGCAACGTCCTCATCCTCATATCCGCCGTCTTCGCGGTGTTCTACCTGCGGGCCAACCGCTCCGAGGGGAAGTGACCGGCATGGCAACCGTCTCCGAGGCCACCGCGACCACCGCGCCCAAGCGCCGCTGGGGCGCCACCGTGGCGGGCGTCGTCATCCTGTGCGTGATGCTGTTCCCGCTGTACTGGATGATCAACACGGCGCTGCAGCCCGAGTCGGGACTCCTCGAAGTCTCGCCCGTACCGCACTCGCTGGACCTGTCCGGCTTCACCTCGGCCATCAGCGAGCAGGGCGGCCACCTCCTGACGTCGCTCGCCGTCGCGCTCGGCGCCGTCGTCATCTGTCTGGCGATCGCCGCACCCGCCGCGTACGGACTCGCGCAGTTCCGGCTGCCCGGCACCAAGTCCATCGTCTTCGGCACCCTCATCACGCAGATGGTCCCCGGCATCGTCATCGCCAACGCCCTCTACAGCGCGTACGTCGACCTCGGCCTGGTCAACTCCTACTTCGGCCTGATGCTCGCCGACGCCTCGCTCGGCATCCCCTTCGCCATCGTCCTGATGCGGTCGTTCATGGTGGCCATCCCCAAGGAGGTCATCGAGGCGGCGGAGGTCGACGGCGCGAGCAAGGTGCGCACGTTCGTCCAGGTCGTGCTGCCGATGAGCCGTAACTCGCTGATCACGGCCGGGCTGTTCTCGTTCCTGTACGCGTGGAGCGACTTCATGTTCGCGCTGACGCTGAACACCACCGACGACGTCAAGCCCGTCACACTCGGCATCTACCAGTACATCGGCGCCCACGTCGGCGACTGGGGCTCGGTCATGGCCGCGTCCGTCCTGTCGGCGATCCCGGCGGCCGTGCTGCTCGTCCTCGCCCAGAAGTACATCGCCGCCGGCATCACCGGCGGATCCGTCAAGTAAGGCTTTTCATGCGTGACTTGCCCGTATTCCCCGAAGGCTTCGTGTTCGGCGCGGCCACCGCTTCCTACCAGATCGAGGGAGCCGCGAACGAGGACGGCCGCGGCCCCTCCATCTGGGACACCTACAGCCACACGCCCGGCCGCACGGACGGCGGCGACACCGGCGACGTGGCCTGCGACCACTACCACCGCTACCCCGAGGACGTGGCGCTCCTGCGCGGCCTCGGCGTGGAGTCGTACCGCTTCTCGATCGCCTGGCCGCGCGTCCAGCCGACGGGGCAGGGGCCCGCGAACCAGAAGGGCCTCGACTTCTACTCGCGGCTCGTCGACGAGCTCCTGGAGGCGGGCATCGAGCCCGCCGCCACCCTCTACCACTGGGACCTGCCCCAGGCATTGGAGGACAAGGGCGGCTGGCGGGTGCGCGAGACCGCCGAGCGGTTCGCCGAGTACACGGCGATCGTCGCCGAGCACCTCGGCGACCGCGTCCCGCGCTGGATCACCCTCAACGAGCCCTGGTGCAGCGCCTTCCTCGGCTACTCCGTGGGCCGGCACGCGCCCGGCGCGCAGGAGGGCACCGGCGCCCTGGCCGCCGCGCACCACCTGCTCGTCGGCCACGGCCTCGCCGTCAAGGCGCTGCGCGCCGCCGGGGTGCGCGAGGTGGGCATCACCCTCAACCCCGACTTCAACGTGCCGGCCACCGACTCGGCGGCCGACCGGGCCGCCGCCCTGCGCGCCGACACCCAGCACAACCTGGTGTGGACCGACCCGATCCTGGCCGGCCGCTACCCGGACTCGGAGGAGGACACCTGGGGCGAGCTGATCACTCGCCAGGACTTCCGCCGCGACGGCGACCTGGAACTGATCGCGCAGCCGCTGGACTTCCTCGGCGTCAACTACTACCGGCCCACCCTCGTCGCCGACGCCCCGCACCGCGAGGCCGACCCGGCGCTCCGCGTCGCCACCGACAACCGGTACGCGGAGCGTCCCTGGGCCGACGTGCGGCGCAACTCCATGAACTGGCCGGTCGTCCCGGAGACGTTCACCCAGCTGCTCACCGGGCTCAAGGACCGCTACGGCGACGCCCTGCCGCCCGTCCACATCACCGAGAACGGCACCGCCGAGCACGACGAGGTCACCGCCGACGGCGCGGTCCACGACACCGACCGCGTCACCTACCTGCACGACCACCTCACCGCGCTGCGCGCCGCCATGGACGCGGGCGTCGACGTGCGCGGCTACTACGTCTGGTCGCTCCTCGACAACTTCGAGTGGGCGCTGGGCTACGCGAAGCGGTTCGGCATCGTCCGCGTCGACTACGACACCCTTCGGCGCACCCCGAAGGACAGCTACCACTGGTACCGGCGGCTGATCGCGGCGCACCGCAGGTGACCGCCGCGGCGCGGGACGGCTCAGTCCGTCCCGCGCTCCGCGTACGCCGCGGGGTCCGCCAGGACCTCGCGGACCACCCGGGCGGCGGCGCCGCGCGCCGCGTCGCCCGACGACGACGAGGCGCGCAACCGGCCGCTGCCCGGCGCCCACAGACCCGACACCACCCGCGCGGTCAGCTCCGCGTCCGCGGCGGGGGCGAGCCAGGGCATCAGTGGCCGGAACACGCCGCCGAGCATCACCGCGTCGGGGTCGATCAGGTTCACGGCGCCGGACAGCACCCGGCCGAGCAGCCGCCCCGCGTCGTCCAGCGCGGCGACCGCCGCCGGTTCGCCGGCCCGCGCCCGCGTCTCCAGCTCCGCCACCCCGGCGGCTCCCGACGCCTCGTCGAGCCCCGCGGCCCGCAGCAGGGCGGCCTGCCCCGCGTACTGCTCCAGACAGCCGCGCGCCCCGCACCGACACTCGGGGCCGTCCGGCTCGACCACCATGTGCCCGATCTCGCCCGCGAACCCGTGGGCGCCGCGCAGCAGCCGGCCGCCCAGGACCAGTGCCCCGCCGATGCCGATCTCGCCGGTCAGATAGATGAAGCTGTTCACCCGGCCGCCGTTGTGCGCGTCGCCGAACCAGAGCTCGGCCATCGCCGCCAGGTTCGCCTCGTTGTCGGCGCTGACCGGCAGGGCCCGCCGGTTCGGCCGCAGCGCGCTGAGGGCCTGCGCGAACAGTCCCTCGACCGCCACCCGGTTCCACCCGAGGTTCGGCGCCTGTCGCACCGCGCCGCCCGACACCAGGCCGGGCAGCGCCAACTCGGCGGCCACCGGGCGCAGTTCCTGCTCCGCGGCGGACTCCATGGCGCGGGCGGCGATCCGTGCGGCCTGCGACAGCACGGCCGTCGGCGCCGTGCCCCGGTTGTCCATCCGCTCCACGAGCCGGACGCGGTCGGTGCCCGCGAGGTCGACCACGCACACGGTGACGTAGTCGATGTTGATCTCCACGCCGAGACCCGCGAGTCCGGTGCGTGCGACCTTCAGCGCGGTGCCGGGGCGGCCCGCCTGCCCGCTGAACGTCTTGCCCCACTCGGTGAGGAAGCCCTCGGTGAGCAGCTGGTCGACGAGCGAGGACACCGCGGCCCGGGTGAGTCCGACCCGTCCGGCGACCCCCGCCCGGGTCGCCTCGCCCTCGTCGTGGACGGTGCGCAGCACGAGACTGAGGTTGTGCCGACGCACCGTCGCCTTGTCGGCCTTGGGCGGGGGCAGGGACGGATCGTTGCTGTTCATCGTGGGTACGAGCCTATGCGACGGGGCACCGCCACGACGGCGCGGACCGGGCCGGTGCCGGGCTCACAGCCTGCGCGAGACGTCCTGCGCGGCCTGCTTCACGGCCGGGGCGAACGCCGACAGCTGCTCCTCCGTGACGAGGAAGGTGAGGGACGAGACGGACACGGCGCCCACCGGTGTGCCGTCGGCGTCGAGCACGGGCGCGGCGAGCGAGCAGATCGCCTCGTCCCCTTCCTCGTAGTCGGTGGCGTACCCCTGGGCGCGGATGGCCGCCAACTCCGCGACGAGCGCCGTCCGGTCGGTGTGGGTGCGGGCCGTGCGCGCGGGCAGCCCCGTGCGGTCCAGGACGTCCGAGGCCTCGTCGGGCGGGAGGTGCGCGAGCAGTGCCTTGCCGGCCGCCGTCGCGTGCAGGGGGAGGGGCGTGCCGACATCGGTGGCGATGCGGTACGCGTGGCCCGGATCGACCTTGTGCGTGTACGTGGCGTGGTCGCCGCTGAGCACCGCCAGGTGGACGGCCTGCCCGAGCCGCTGCTGCAGCGCGCGCAGCACGGCGTCGATCCCGACCGCGTCGTCGGCGAGCACCTGGGCCGCGAGGGAGCGCAGTTGCACACCGCTGCCGTACCGGCCCTCGCCGTCCGCGGCCACGTAGCCCTCCTCGACCAGCGTGGCGAGGACCCGGTGGGTGGTGGCCTTGGAGACGCCGGCGCGCTCCGCGATGTCGCCCAGCCGGTGCGGCCCGTCCACGCGGGCCACGGCATGCAGCACCCGGAGCGCCTTCGCGACGGAATTCGCGGGCTTGCTCACTTCCATTGACCCTCCGACGAGTAGCGGGCTATGTTGCCAATCGATCCGCTCAGCGGAACGCCATTCTACTCTACGGAACGCTCTGCGGAGCGTGATCACCTCATCCGGCCACGGGCGCCAGCCCTGCCCCGCGCGCCGGTCGCTCCAGGCACCACTCTCACGCTCGGGAAAGGCGGCCGTCCATGGCTGTACAGGGATCCCCCTCCGCTCACCCGCAACGATTCGATCTCGTCGTCACGGGCGGGCTGCTGGCCGATCCGCTGCGGGACGGCCCCGAACCCGGTGACCTCGCCGTCCACGACGGCCGGATCGCGGCGGTCGGCACCCCCGGCACGCTCGACGGCCACCGCCACCTCGACGCCGGCGGACTCCTGGTCGCCCCGGGCCTCATCGACCTCCACACCCACGTGTACGCGCCCCGCACCTACCTGGGCGTCCCGGCGGACGACATCGGCGTGCACCAGGGCGTCACCACCGTCGTGGACGCGGGCAGTTGCGGCAGCGACCACTGGACGGACTTTTCGGACAACGTTGTCCGCCCGGCAGCCACGCGCGTGCTGAGCTGGCTCAACATCTCCCGGCACGGCCTCGTCCACGGCCGCCGGGAACTGTCGCGCGGCCCCGACGACATCGACGAGGCAGCCACCGAGAAGGTGCTCCGCGACCACCCCGACCAGGTCCGCGGCATCAAGGTCCGGATGAGCTCGTCGGTGCTCGGCGACAGTGGCCTCGCCCCGCTCCGCGCCGCCAAGCGGGTCGCCGCCCGCGTCGGACGGCCCGTCATGGTGCACGTCGGCAACGAGCCGCCGCGGCTCGGAGACGTCCTCGACCTGCTCGGCGCGGGCGACGTCGTCACGCACGCCTTCCACGGCAAGCCGGGCGGCCTCCTCGGCAGCGAGCCCGAGGCCCGCGCCGCCGTCGAGCGCGGCGTCCGGCTCGACATCGGGCACGGCAGCGCCAGCCTCTCCTTCACCACCGCAGAACGGGCCCTCGCCGCGGGCTTCACCCCGTACACGATCAGCACCGATCTGCACGCCCGGAACACCACAGGGCCCGTGCACTCCCTCGTCACCACCCTGAACAAGCTGCTCGCCCTCGGACTCACCCCGCAGCAGGTGATCCGGTGCGCCACCCTGCACGCCGCCCGGGTCCTCGGCCTCGACGGCGAGCTGGGGACGCTGCGACCGGGCTCCGCGGCCGATCTGACGCTGCTGCGGACGGCGGACACGGCGGTGACGCTGACCGACTCCGAAGGCGTCACCCGCACCTGCGCCACCCCGCTCGAAGCCGTCACGACCCTGCGCGCGGGCGCCCCGGTCGCACCCAGCTGAGCGGTGACCCGCCCGAGATCCGCACCGAACCACCGAAAGGCCGCGCATGAACGACCCCCTGATCGAGCGACTCGCGGACGCCGTCCGGGACACCGGACACCCCGTCACCGACACGGACCGGGCGGAGCTCGCGGCCTTCCTGCCGCTCACCCGGGAGTACGCCGGGACCAGCGGCATCGTCTTCGACGACACCCGCGCCCTCGCCCTCGCCGTGCACGCGCTCGCCTTCGTCCGCAGGGTCCGCACCGCCGAGCACCTCGACGCCCTCGACGACCAGCTCGCCGCCGAGACGGCCCCCGGCCGGATGGACGCCGTCCGCACTCTCATCGACACCTACTGCGCGCCCCACGGATTCCACGCGCACCGCACCGAAGTCCTGCTGCTCGCCCTGCATTTCGAGACAGCGGCCCAGATCGCCCAGCAGTCCACCCCGCAGGCATGACCGACACACCAGGGAGCACCGCCATGACAGTCAAGATCGTGATCGGACACCGGCTCGGCAAGGGGCAGGCCGTCGCCGACGGCGTACGCGCCGCGGGCGGCGAGCCCGTCCTCATCCCCGGACCCGGCGCCGACATGAAGGTGGGCGACGTGATGGCCGCGGAAGGCGCCGTTCTCGGCATCTCGTTCTGCGGCAGCGGCGGTGCGGGAGCCGTCACCGCCAAGGCCAAGTACGGCCACGACATCGAGTTCGGCATGCGGTCCGCGCAGGCCGGCGTCACCGCCGTCGAACAGGGCCGCACCGTCCTCGGGTTCGGCTTCCTCGACAGCGAGGAACTGGGCTTCAAGGTCACCGAGGCGCTCCTCAAGAAGCTCGCCAAGGAGGCCTCGTGAAGCAGTCCCGCCACACCCTGCGCCTGACCGGCGCCGGGCCCACCCGCGAGAAGGCCTTCGCCACCGCCATCGGCCAGGTCCAGTCCGCGGTCGGCAAGCGCACCGACGGCGTCAGCTTCCGCGTCGAGCCGCTGGACCTGGAGGTCGTCTCGGCGGTCGAGCACCGCTGGACCGAACGGTTCCTCGGACTGTTCTTCCCGCGCACCCGGCAGCGCTTCGAGATCACCCTGCGCATCGACGTGCAGGTGGCCTCCCTCGACCTGGACGCCCTCGACTTCGCGGTGCGTGAGGAACGGCTCTCGCCGCTCCAGCACGCCCTGCACATGAGGTGACCCGATGAACGACACCCTCACCGTCCTCCTGGAGTCGCTCGTCATCGGCGGCCTCATCGGCTTCGGCGCGAGCGCGGGCGTCGCCCGGATGTTCCACGCCCCGAAGGTCCAGGGCATGGGCGCCTTCCGGACCCTCGGCGAACTGAACGCCTGCCAGAACGACCCCGTCGCCCACTTCTCCTTCGGCCTGGGCTTCCTCTTCAACGCCTGGTCGAGCGCGGTCGGCACCGGCGCCCTCACCGGTGACGTCGACCACCGGATCGTGCCGCACTGGACCGCGTCGGCCGCGATGATCAAGAACCGGAACCTCGCGGAGACACTGCACAACCCGCGCCGGATGGCCCTCACCGGCACCGTCGTCGGAATGGTCCTGATCACGCTGCTCAACACCACCGCGGCGTCCATCCCGCACTCCCTCCAGGACGTCGCCGCCAAGGTCCTCGGACCGGCGTCGGAGTGGCTGATCAACCCCGTGATGCCGATCATCTTCTGGATGGCCGCCGTCGACGCGGGCCGGCGCACCGGAGCCTGGGGCACCATCCTCGGCGGCCTCGGCCACCTCGTGATGGGCAACGCCGTGCCCGGCATCGTGCTCGGCATCGTCATCGGCAAGGGCGTCGACGACCTCGGCTGGACGAAGGTCACCAAGTCCCTGGCCGGCGCGGTGATCATCCTGTTCGCGGCCAGCACCTTCCTGCGCGGGGCGGACATCACCCTGCTCCAGCAGCTGAAGGTCGACATCCCGCACTGGCTCCTGCAGTTCCACGACGCGACCGGCACCAAGCCCCAGTGAGGCAGGCCCCGACATGACCGACTCATCGACGTCCGCGCCCGCCGCCGCGGGCGGCATCCCCGCACAGAACTCCGCCACCAGAACCCCGGGCGGCTTCCTCACCAAGGTGCCGGGCGAAGGCAGCTTCTGGCTCTCCGAGTGGGCCTTCCCTGTCTTCGTGGCCTGCCTGGCCGCCGGGATCTTCACCGGCACGCACCTCTACTACGTCTACCACACCGGGGTGTTCAACGAGGTCGCCGTCGCCTCCATGCTCAAGGCCGGTATGGAGGGCGGCAGTTACGGCGCGGCCGCCGCGTTCGGCGCGGGCTTCCTGTTCGCCCGCGTCATCGAGGGTCCCATGGTCGGCATCCTCGACATCGGCGGCTCCCTGCAGACCGGCGTCGGCATCGGCATCCCCGCGATGCTGCTCGCCGCCGGATTCACGGCCCCGCTCCAGCACTTCTGGCTGGCGATCCCGGTCGGCGCGGTGCTCGGCGCGCTCATCGGCGTCGCGATCCTCGTCATCCGCCGCGCCACCGTGAACTCCACCGGCGGCACCTCCACCTTCGGCGCCGACGTGATGATGGGCGCGGGCAACTCGGCCGGACGCTATCTCGGCCCGCTCGTCATCATCTCCGCCGCCACCGCCTCCCTGCCCGTCGGGCTCGGCTCCACCATCGGCGCCGCCCTCTTCTACAAGTGGCAGAAGCCGCTCACCGGCGGCGCCATCATCGGCGCGATGCTCGCCGGCCTCTTCTTCCCCATCCCCGGCAAGTGACCTCCCGGACCTCCCGGCAGACAGAGTTCAAGGAAGCAGCAGCGTGCACCCACTCCACACGGACCTCGGCGTGCCACCGGCCGTCAACGCCAGCGGCAAGATGACCGCGCTCGGCGGCAGCGTCCTCAGCGACGCGGTCGTCGCCGCCATGGGCGAGGCCGCCCGCCACCACGTCGTCATGGACGACCTGATCACGGCGGTGGGCCGGGAGATCGCCCGGGCCACCGGTACCGAGGACGGCTGCCCCACCACCGGCGCCGCCGCCGGCATCGCCATCGCGGTCGCCGCCGTCGTCGCGGGCACCGACCTGGCCAGGATCGAAGCCCTGCCCGACGCCGGCGACGCACCCTGCGAGGTGATCCTGCCGCGCGGCCACTCCGTCCACTTCGGTGCGCCCGTGCGCCAGATGATCGCCCTCGGCGGCGGCCGCCCGGTCGAGGCCGGCTCCGCCAACAAGGTCTCCCGGGACCACCTGACGGGGGCGATCGGCCCCCGCACGGCGGCCCTGCTGTACGTCCAGTCGCACCACGCCGTCCAGAAGGGCATGGTCTCCCTCGCCGAGACCGTCGAGGCAGGCCGGGCGCACGGCGTCCCGGTCATCGTCGACGCGGCGGCCGAGGAGGACCTGCGGCGCTGGCCCGGCACCGGCGCCGACCTGGTGATCTACAGCGGCGGCAAGGCCGTCGGCGGCCCCACCTCCGGAATGATCTGCGGCAGCGCCCGGTACATGGCGGCCTGCCGCGCCCAGTACGGCGGCATCGCCCGCCCGATGAAGGTCGGCAAGGAGACCCTGTTCGGCCTCGTCCAGGCCCTGCGCGACTACGGGACGGAGCCGACCGGCGACCACCGTGCGCGCATGGCGAAGCTCGCGGACCGGCTGTCCGCCCTGCCCGGCCTCACGACCCGCGTGGTCGGCGACGAGGCGGGCCGCGCCATCCACCGCACCGAACTGACCGTCGACCCGGCCGCAGCGGGCCGTGACGCCACCCGGCTCGCCGCCGAACTCGCCGCGTCCGGCGTCCACCTGAGGGACCACCAGGCCGCCACGGGCCGCCTGCTCATCGACCCGCGCCCCATGAAGCCGGACGAGGAGGAGCAGTTGGTGGCACGTCTGACCGCGCTCCTGGAGGAAGGAACCCGATGACCGTGATCGAACGCCGCCTGGTGGTCACCGAGGAGGCGGGCCTGCACGCCCGCCCCGCCGCCGCGTTCGCCCAGACCGCGGCCCGCAGCACGGCCGACGTCACCGTCGCCCTGGAGGACGGGCGGGAGGTCCCCGCGCGCAGCGTGCTGTCGCTGATGACGCTCAACATCCGCTGCGGCGACGCCATCGTGCTGCGCGCCCGCGGCGCCGACGCGGAGTCCACGCTCGACGCCCTCGCCCGCATCGCGGACCCCGCATGACCGGCCCCGCGCCCGCCGTCGCCCGGGTCGTCGAGCGGCTGCGGCAGGCCCGCGTCACCCCGACCGTCCGCGCGGCCGACGCCGACAGCGCCGACGCCCTGGCCCGCACCCTCGTCGACTGCGGCATCACGGCCTTCGAGTTCACCGCCACCACACCGGGCTGGGAGAAGCTGGTGGAGACCTGGTCGCGGGACGTCCCCGAGGTGACGCTCGGCCTGGGCACCGTCACCTCGCCGGACATCGCCGAGCGGGCCCTGGCGGCCGGAGCGCACTTCCTCGTCAGTCCGTTCCAGGTGCCCGAGGTGCGTCCCGTGGCGGACGCGGCCGGCCGGCTCCTGGTCGAGGGCGGTCTGACGCCGAGCGAGCTGCGGGTCGCCGCGGACCGCGGCGTGGCCAAGCTGTTCCCCGCCCACGTCGGCGGCATCGCCTACCTGACGTCCGTACTGGCGGTGCTGCCCGGCGCCCGCATCATGGCGACGGGCGGCGTCACGGTGGACAACGCCGCCGAATGGCTGGCGGCCGGTGCCTTCACGGTGAGCATCGGCAGCGACCTCACCAAGGGCGACGTGCGGGCCAACGTCGCACGGCTGACCCGGGCGATCGCCTGACGACACAGCGGCAGGGCCGGCCGGCTTCCTCGGAAGCCGGCCGGCCCTGCCGCTGCCACGGGGTGGTGCTCAGGCGCCGCTGGCCTTGAGCATGTCCTCCCGCTCGACGATCTTGACGCGCTCGCGGCCCTGGGGCTCACCGAGCGCCTTCTCGGCGGCGTCGAGCCGGTACCAGCCGTCCCACGTCGTGTAGCGGACGCCGCGCTCGCCGAGGAACTCCTCGACGGCCTCGGGCGCGGGCGAGGTGGGGGCGAGCAGCCGGCCCTCGGCGTGGTCCGCCAGGAGGTTGGCCACCGTCTCGTTGGCGTCGCCCTTGGTGTGGCCGATGAGGCCCACCGGGCCGCGCCGGATCCAGCCGGTGACGTACGTGGACGGCAGGTGCTCGCCGTTCTCCTGGATCACCCGGCCGCCCTCGTCCGGCACGGTCCCGGAGGCGATGTCCCAGGGGAGCTTGGGCAGCTCGTCGGAGAGGTAGCCGACCGCGCGGTAGACCGCGGTGACGTCCCAGTCCGTGTGGGCGCCGGTGCCCTTGACGTTGCCGGTGCCGTCCAGCTCGGTGCGCTCCGTGCGCAGGCCGACGACGCGGCCGTCCTCGCCGAGGATCTCGGTGGGCGACTCGAAGAAGTGCAGGAACAGCTTGTGCGGGCGGGTGCCCTCGTCGCGGATCGCCCAGTTCTCCAGCGTCTTGGCGACCATGTCGGCCTGCTTGTTGCTGCGCCGGGTCGCGATCGAGCCCTCGTCGTAGTCGATGTCCTCGGGGTTGACGATGACCTCGATGTTCGGCGAGTGGTCCAGCTCGCGCAGCTCCATCGGGCTGAACTTGGCCTGCGCGGGGCCGCGACGGCCGAAGACGTGGACCTCCAGGGCCTTGTTGGCCTTGAGTCCGTCGTGGACGTTGGCTGGGATCTCGGTCGGCAGCAGTTCGTCCGCGGTCTTCGCGAGGATGCGGGCCACGTCGAGCGCGACGTTGCCGACGCCGAGGACGGCGACCTTCTCCGCCTCCAGCGGCCAGGTCCGGGGGACGTCGGGGTGGCCGTCGTACCAGGAGACGAAGTCCGCCGCGCCGTACGAGCCGTCCAGGTCGATGCCCGGGATGCCGAGTGCGCGGTCGGCGGTGGCGCCGGTGGAGAAGACGACGGCGTCGTAGAAGGCGCGCAGGTCGTCGAGGTCGATGTCGCGGGGGTAGTCGACGTTGCCGAAGAGCCGGATCTGCGGCTTGTCGAGGACCTGGTGCAGGGCGGTGACGATGCCCTTGATGCGCGGGTGGTCGGGCGCGACGCCGTAGCGGATCAGGCCGAAGGGGGCCGGCATGCGCTCGAAGAGGTCGATGGACACACCCGGGTCGGTGGCCGCGTCGGACTTGAGCAGCGCGTCGGCGGCGTAGATGCCGGCGGGGCCGGCTCCGACGATGGCGACCCTCAGGGGGCGAGGCATGTACAGGTTCCCTTCGAGTGATCCAAGAAGTGCTCGAAGGGAATCTTAAAGTAAGGCAAGCCTTAGTTCGTAGCCGGGTTCGGTCTATGAGCTCATAAGGATGGTTTATGGGTTGTCACAGTCTTGCTTTGGGGGTGCCCCGGCTCCCGCTGATTCAACGTCCGGATGGCGGCGGCGGGTTCCCGCCGATGTGGGAGAAAGCGCTTTCTCCAGTGGGGTGGATGGGATGGGATCTAGGCATGCAGCCCTCGGTGCCCGACCATCTGGACCACCGCTACCGCGGTGAGCACCCCATCCGGACCCTCCTCCACCTCTTCCGCCCCGACCGCGGCAAACTCCTGCTCGCCGCGGCCGTCTTCGTCGTCAAGCACAGCCCGATCTGGCTCCTGCCCCTGATCACGGCGACCGTCCTCGATGTCGTCGTCCAGCACGGCTCCCAGAACCGCCTGTGGCAGGCCACCGGCGTCCTGCTCTTCATCCTCGTGATCAACTACCCGCTCCACCAGTGGTACGTACGCCTCCTCGGCGGCAGCATCCGCCGCATGGGCACGACCCTGCGCTCCGCCCTGTGCCGGCGCATGCAGCAGCTCTCCATCGGCTACCACGCCCGCGTCAGCTCCAGCGTGCTGCAGGCCAAGGTCGTCCGGGACGTGGAGTCCGTCGAGCAGATGGTGCAGCAGAGCTCCGACATGGGCCTGGGCGCCGTGGTCACGCTCACCGGCGGCCTCGTCGTGATCGGCCTGCGCACCCCCGAGTTCCTGCCGGTGTTCCTCGTCGTGGTCCCCGCCGCGGGCTTCCTCGTGATGCGGCTACGAGGCCGGTTGCGCAGCCACAACGAACACTTCCGCCGCGAGGTGGAGCACCTCTCCTCCCGGGTCGGCGAGATGACCACCCTCATCCCCATCACCCGCGCCCACGGCCTGGAACGCACCGCGCTCGGCCGCGTCGACGGCTCCCTGCGCCAGGTGTTCGCCGCGGGCCTGCGCCTGGACACCATGAACGGCCGCTTCAACTCGGCGGCCTGGGTCATGCTCAACGTCCTCGGCGTGCTCTGCCTCACCGGCTCCGCCCTCGTCGCCTACCACGGCTGGCTGCCGGTGACGGCCGGCGACGTCGTCATGCTCAGCTCCTTCTTCACCGTCCTGACCAGCTCCGTGACGACGCTGCTCGGCCTGGCCCCGGTCATCAGCAAGGGCCTCGAGTCGGTGCGCTCGGCCGGCGAGGTGCTCCAGGCCCCCGACCTGGAGAGCAACGCGGGCAAGGCCGACGTGGAGCAGGTGCGCGGCCGCATCGACTTCCGGCACGTCGGCTTCGCGTACGGCGACGAGGCCCCGGCCGTCGACGCGTTCACCCTCTCCGCGAGCCCCGGCGAGACGATCGCGCTCGTCGGCGCGTCCGGCGCGGGCAAGTCGACCGTCCTGAACCTGCTGATCGGCTTCATCCGCCCGACGACCGGCCGCATCCTCCTCGACGGCGTCGACATGGCCACCCTCGACCTGCGCAGCTACCGCCGGTTCCTGTCCGTGGTGCCGCAGGAGTCGATCCTGTTCGAGGGCAGCATCCGCGACAACGTGACGTACGGCCTGCGTGACACCGACGAGCGGACGCTCCAGCAGGCCCTGCGCGACGCCAACGCGCTGGAGTTCGTGGAGCGGCTGCCCGACGGCCTCGACACCGTCGTCGGCGAGCGCGGCGCCCGGCTGTCCGGCGGCCAGAAGCAGCGCCTGGCCATCGCCCGCGCCCTGATCCGCGACCCGCGCGTCCTCGTCCTCGACGAGGCGACGTCGGCCCTCGACAACCGCTCCGAGGCCCTCGTCCAGGAAGCCCTCGCGCGCCTGGTGCACGGCCGCACCGTGTTCGTCGTGGCGCACCGGCTCTCGACCATCCAGGGCGCCGACCGGATCGTGGTCATGGACGGCGGCCGGATCGTGGAGAGCGGCACGCACCGTGAACTCCTGTCCAGGGGCGGGGTCTACGCCGGACTGCAACCCGCCCGGCACGGCTGACCGATCAGGTCAGCGGGGCCGGTCGAAGAGATGGCAGGCCGCGCCCGTCGCGACCAGCGCCGCGGCGATGACCATGCCGTGCGAGGTGACGACGCCGACGCCGAGGGCCACCAGGCCGAGCGTCACGGCGGTCCAGGCCCAACGGTGGTCGTACTCGCGCGGCGGGCGCGGCCGGCCGTGCCGCAGGGCGGCGGCGAACCGCGGGTCCTCGGCCGCCAGCCGCTCCGCGATGGC
>NZ_JAMOLN010000121.1 GCF_024448165.1 Streptomyces longispororuber | reverse complement strand
CAGGCCGAGTCGACGCCGACCGGCTGGGTCACGGCCGGCTGAGTCCCGGTGGGCTCGGCCCCGGTCGACTGGGTCCCGGTCGGCTCGGTCCCGATCGGCTCGGCGCCCACCATCAGCTGCCCGATCCGCTCCCGCGCAGCGGGATCGCGGGGGTGGACGGGGCCGAGCAGGCGGCCCCGGTAGGCGACGAGGACCCGGTCGCACAGGGCGAGGAGTTCGTCGAGTTCGGCGGAGACGACGAGCACACCGGCACCGCGTGCGGCGGCGTCGCGGATGCGGGTGTGCACGGCGTCCACGGCACCGATGTCGAGACCGCGCGTGGGTTGCGCGGCGGCGAGGCAGACCAGCGGATCGAGCGCCAGCTCCCGTGCCAGGACGACCTTCTGCTGGTTGCCGCCGGACAGGGACGCCATCGGGGCGTCGGGGCCTTCGGCGCGCACGGCGTGGTCGGTGAGGACGTCGGCCGTGGCCCGGGCCAGGGCGCGCCGGTCCAGGAAGACGCCCATCCTGCGGAACCGGGCGAGGCGGCCGAGGTGCAGGTTCTCCGCGACGGACAGCTGCGGGACACAGCCCTCGTGGTGCCGGTCCTCGGGCACCACGCCGAGTCCGGCGCGGGTGCGGGCCGCGGGCCCGGCCCCGGTCAGGTCCCGGCCGCCGATCTCCACCGCGCCCCGCTCCGGCGTACGGGACCCGCCGAGCACGGCCATCAGTTCGCTCTGGCCGTTGCCCTCGACCCCGGCGATGCCGACGATCTCGCCGAGCCGGACGTCGAGGCCGATGCCGTCCAGGGCACGGGTGCCGTCGGGACGCAGGACCGTGATGTCGTGCAGGCGCAGGGCGGAACCGGTGGGCGCGGTGCGGGTGTCCTGAGCTGCGGGCGCGGGGGCGCCCAGTCCGACCGCGCCCGCCAGCGACGCGTCGAGCGTCTCGGCGGCGCGGCCGATCATCAGCGGGACGAGGCGTTCGGCGGGCAGTTCGGCGAGGCGTCCGCCGCCCGCGACCCGGCCGCCGCGCAGGACGGTCGCCGCGTCGCCCGCCCGCGCGGCCTCGCCGAGCTTGTGCGTGACGAGGACGACGGCGTGTCCGGCATCGGCGATCCGGCGGCACGTCGCGAGCAGCGCGTCGGTCTCGGCGGGGCCGAGGACACCGGTCGGTTCGTCGAGGACGAGCAGCCGGGGTGCGCGCAGCAGCGCCTTCACGATCTCGACGCGCTGCCGCACGCCGACCGGCAACTCGCTCACCACCGCGTCGAGTTCGAGGTCGAGCCCGTACTCGTCCCGCACCTGCGCGACCCGGCGGGCGAGGCCGGGCAGGCGCAGCAGGCGCAGGTTCTCGCCGACGGTGAGGGTGCCGACGAGGCTGAAGTGCTGGTGCACCATCGCGACCCCGGCGGCGAGGGCGTCGGCGGGGCGGCGCGGCGCGTACTCCTCGCCGTACAGGCGCAGGGTGCCCGTGTCCGGGGTGAGCGAGCCGCCGACGGCGTGGCACAGGGTGGACTTGCCCGCGCCGTTCTCACCGAGGACGCAGTGCACGGTGCCGGCGTCGACGACGAGGTCGACGCCGTCCAACGCCCGTACGCCGCCGTAGGACTTGGTGAGTCCGGTGATCGCCAGTGCGGGTGCCGCCGTCATCGGGTCGTGATCTTCCCGGACGCGAGCTTCGCCTTCAGGTCGTCGAGCTGCTTCGTCACGGCCGGGTCCGCCGTGCCGCACAGCACGAGGTCGTTGTGCGGCGCGTCGGAGGCGAGGCCGAAGTGGACGGCCTCCGCTGTCCAACTGCCCTTCACCAGTCGGTCGGTGGCGTACTCGATCTCCGCGCCGATGTCGGTCTCCACGTATCCGGCGTACGCCTTGTCGGTGCCGCACTCGTGGGCGATCGGGCCGCCGATGAGGGTGGTGCCGCGGCTGTGCGCGGCCTGGGCGACGCCCTTGTGGCCGAGGTTGAGGATCTGGCCGAGGACGTCGGCTCCGGCGCCATAGTTCGCGAGGGCGGACTGCTTGGCCTTGGCGGCGTCGTTGAAGTCGCCGACGTAGCTCGGCGCGAGAACCTTCACCTCGGGGTCGGCCGCCTTGGCGCCGCGCTCGAACTCCTTGGCCGCGTTGACGATGGCGGGCAGTTCGGCGCCGCCGACGAAGCCGACCGTGTTCTTCTCCGACAGCAGCGCGGCGGCCGCGCCGGACAGGAACGCGGCCTGGGCCTGCTGCGGGTCGTACAGCGCGAGGTTCGCCGTCGGGCGGGCGTCGGCCGGGCCGCCGATCTCGGCGAACTTCACCTTCGGGAAGCGGGCGGCGACCTTGCGGACATCGGCGTCGGTCTGCCCGCCGAGCGAGACGACGAGGTCGGAGGTGGTGGCGAAGCGGACGAGGGCCTGCTCGTAGTCGGCGGCCTGGACCTGTTCGACCTTGCTGAACGCGACCTTGCCCCGGTGCTCCCGCGCCGCCCGCTGGTATCCGCGGTACGCCGACTCCATGAACCCGTCGTCGGAGAGCGAACCGGGGAACAGGACGCCGACCTTGAGGTCGCCGGAGTCCGCGGCGCCGGTCTGCGCCGAGGACGCGCCGCCGCACCCGGTGAGCAGGACGAGTCCGAGTCCGGCCGCGACGGCGCCCGCGCGCCGGGGAGGGGTGTGTGCCACTGAGATGCCTCCAGAGGGAGGGGCCCGCGGGCCCGCTAGTGGTATACCGTTACGCGCCCTCAGTCTGGGAGCCCTGTGTTGCCCGCGTGTTAGCGGCCGGTTAGCAGTGCGCTCCGCCCCGTCCGGGCCGCTTACTGTGAGAGCGGCATCCGATCGGAGGAAACCCTTGGTGACAGCGGCACAGCCGGCGGGCGCGGCGCGCGGCTCGCTGCGCGACCGTGCGTACGACACGCTGCGGCGGCGCATCCTGGAGGCCGAACTCCAGCCGGGCGAACGGCTGGTGGAGCGCGATCTCGCCGCGGAGCTCGACGTCTCCCGGATCCCGCTGCGCGAGGCACTGCGCCGTCTGGAGGCGGACGGCCTGGTGCTGCTCGTGCCGCACCGGGGCGCACTGGTCGCGCCGTTCACCCCGGCCGACGTCCGCGATCTGTTCGACGTACGGGAGTCGCTGGAGTCACTGGCCGCGCGGCTCGCCGCCGAGCGGTCGGACGCGGCAGGGCTCGCCCGGCTGCGGGCCCGTCTCGACGCCGCGCGCGCCGCGACCCGGGACCAGGACAGGGCCGCGATCGCCGCCGCGAACGCGGGCTTCCACACGGACATCGTGGAACTCACCGCGAACCCGCTCCTGACGAGCATGATGCGGCCCCTGGAAGCGCGCACGCACTGGCTGTTCCGGCTGACCGCGCAGCGCGATCCGGCCCGTCAGTGCGCCGAGCACGAGGAGCTGTACGCGGCGATCGCGGCCGGCGACGCGGACCGGGCGGCCGCTCTCGCGCTGGACCACGTCAGCGACGGCCGCGCCGAGTCCCTGGCGCTGGCCGGGCGCTGGTCCCACCCGGAGATCGACCCGCAGGCGGTCGCGGCCCGGCGGCGCCGCCGCAGCTCGTGACGGGCCGGGGCAGCGACCCCGTACGCACCAACGCCCGGCGTTTCCCACCGGCCGTCCGGCCCGCGCCTTCTACGGTGACCCGGTGCCTCCTCGCCTCCGTCTCGCCGTGGCCTCGACGGCCCTCGCCCTGGCCGCGGGCGTCCTGCCGGCCCACGCCGCCCCCGCACCGTCCGTAGCGCCGCCCCGGTTCACGTACCAGGTCAGCAAGGTCACCGCGGCGCGGCTCGGCCGCAGCTGGCGCGCCGGGTGCCCGGTGGGGCCGCGCCGCCTGCGGCTGGTCCGGCTCACCCACTGGGGGTTCGACCACCGGGTCCACCGGGGTGAGCTGGTCGTGCACGAGCGGGCCGTCCACGACGTCGTGTACGTACTGGGCAAGGCGTTCGCCGCACGGTTCCCGATCCGGCGGATGCGCACCATGGCCGCGTACGGCGGCAGCGATCCCGCCGCGATGGCCGACGACAACACGTCGGCCTTCAACTGCCGTGCTGTGACCGGGAATTCAGGAGTCCGCTCGCAGCACTCGTACGGCGACGCGCTCGACGTCAACACGCTGGAGAACCCGTACGTCGACCGCCGGGGCCGGGTCCATCCGGCGGCCGGGGTCCGGTACCTGGACCGGCGCCGCCGCGCCCCTGGCATGCTGCGGGCCGGGGACGCGGTCACCACGGCGATGCGCCGGGTCGGCTGGGCGTGGGGAGCGCGCTGGGCGCACCCGGACTACCAGCACTTCTCCGCGAACGGACGGTGACCCGCACTCCGCCGGTCGAGCCCCCGCCCGCTCAGACCCCGTCCGCCCGGTCCACCGTCTCGGCCCCCTCCAGCGGCGCCCGCTCCAGGACCGCCACGGCTTCCGGCACGCTCTTCCGCAGCCGGGCCAGGCCCTCCGCGGTGAGGGTGCGGCACACCGTGTCGCGTTCGGCAAGGACCTGACGGGTGAAGCGGGGCGGGAAGTCGGCCGGAGTGAGAGCCGCGCCCGGGCCCGCCGACCAGGCGCGCCGCACGACGACCGCGTCGGCGGGGACGGCGTCCGCGCAGACCGCGAGGCGGCCCAACTCGACGTACCAGAGGACGATCCGCTCCCGCAGCCGCTCGGCCGGCTGGCCGACGGTCTGCCCGGCGGTCAGCCGCAGCGTGTCGAAGGCCTCGGACAGGGCGCTGCGCAGGGCGGCGTCGGCGCGGCCGAACAGGTCGCAGTCGGCGAGCGGGACCGGGGCGTCCGGGTCGAGCCCCAGGTCGGTGAGGAGGTCGTCCTCGCAGGTCTCCAGGGCGCGGCCGAGGTCGGGGAACTCGTCGGTGGTGCGGGCCATGGCCTGCCGTTCGTCGGGGTCGGCGAGCACCATGCGCACGGAGCGGGCGCGCAGGTCCTCACCGAGGGCGCGCAGCAGGTCGGCGGCGACGGGTTCGATGCGGCCGACGCGGGTGAGGTCGAGGGCGAACCAGCCGACGGCGGGCGCCAGTTCACGGGCGGCCCGCAGGGTCTGCTCGGCGGTGGCGAAGTCCAGGTCGCCCTGGAGGACGTGCACGCGGATCCGGTCCGGGTGGGCGTCGAGGGCGGCGCGCTGGTCGCGCGGGCGATGGCGCAGCGAGCGCAGCGGGGACGGATGCAGGGAGCGGGGCGGCAGCGGTCTGCGCTGGGGGACGGTGGCGCGCATCAGGTGCAGTCCGAACTGGTCGGAGAGCAGGTGACAGGCGGCGATGCCGCGCACGCTGTTGCCCTTCTCCTCCAGCGGCGGGCTGAACACGCCGATGCCGAACTGGCCGGGCAGGGCGACCCCGATCGCGCCGGAGACCCCGCTCTTGGCGGGCATGCCGACCTGGAGCATCCACTGCCCGGACGCGTCGTACATGCCGCACGTCGCCATGACGGCGAGGACGTGCTGGGCGTGGCGCGGGGCGACGACGCGTTCGCCGGTGACCGGGTTGACACCGCCGCCCGCCAGGGTCGCGTGCATGACGGCGAGGTCGTCGCAGGTGACGAGGACGGAGCACTGCCGGAAGTAGACGCCGAGCTGTTCCTCCACGTCGCCGGTGAGGGAGCCGGCGTTGTGCATGAGGTAGGCGAGGGCGCGGTTGCGGTCGCCGGTGGCGCACTCCGAGGTGTACACGGCCTCGTCGACGGTGAGCGGGCGGCCCGCGAAGGCGCCGAGGCCGTCGAGGATGCGGGTGAAGCGGGCGTCGGGGGTGTCCCCCGCGACGAGCGAACTGGTCACGATGGCACCGGCGTTGACCATCGGGTTGGGCGGGCGTCCGGTGCCCGGCTCCAGCCGGATGGAGTTGAACGCCTCGCCGCTCGGTTCGGCGCCGACCCGGGCGAGCACGTGCTCCAGGCCGCGGTCGGCGAGCGCGAGCGCGAAGACGAACGGCTTGGACACCGACTGCACGGTGAACGGCGCCGTGGTGTCGCCACTGCCGTAGACCTGCCCGTCCAGGGCGCACAGGCTCAGTCCGAACAGGGCCGGGTCGACGCGGCCGAGCTCGGGGATGTACGAGGCGGGCTCGCCGTCGTCGAGATCGCTGAGGCTCCCACGGATCCGGTCGAGGAGGCCGGTCAGGGGGTCGTCCGCGCTGCGCTGCTGCTCGTGTCGCACCCGTCCATCGAAACCCATCGGGGGCTCGCCCGCACCCGCCGCGCACCCGCGGTGCCGCCATGCGGACGCGGACGGCAGACTGCCCCCATGAATGATCTCGGAACGGGCGAGGCCCGGCACAAGGCCGATCTGCGCCGCTATCTGCAGGACGCGCGCGACGCCCTCCTGTGGAAGCTCGACGGGCTCTCCGACTACGACGTGCGGCGTCCGCTGACGCCGACGGGGACGAATCTGCTGGGCCTGCTGAAGCATCTGACCGCCGTCGAACTCGGCTACTTCTGCGACACGTTCGGCCGCCCGCACGGGGAGTCGTCGATCGATCCGGAGAAGGACATGTACGCCACCGCCGACGAGACCCGCGAGCAGATCGTGGCGGGCTACCGGCGGGCCTGGACCCACTCCGACGCGGCGATCGACGCGCTCGCGCTCGACACGGTCGGCACCGTGCCGTGGTGGCCCGAGGGCCGGAACGAGGCGACGTTCCACCACCTCCTGGTGCGGGTGCTGTCCGACACGCAGCGCCACGCGGGGCACGCCGACATCCTGCGCGAGGGCCTCGACGGCGCGGTGGGCTACCGGGAGGACAACGGCTCCCTGCCGTCGCGGGACCCGCAGGAGTGGGCGGCGTACCGCGCCGAGCTGGAGGACATCGCGCGGCGGAGCGGCTAACGGCCGGCGGGGGCGGCGGGTCAGTCCTCCCGGTGGCGCAGCAGCAGCATCGCCGCGTCGTCGTGCAGCGGGCCCGCGGCGTGGTCCACGAGGTCCGTGCGCAGCCCTTCCAGGGCCGCGTCCGGATCCGGGTCCTTGAGCAGGGCCACCCGGTCGGCCAGCGGGTAGAAGTCGCCCGTGCCGTCCCGCGCCTCGCTGACGCCGTCCGTGTAGAGGAGCAGCTGGTCGCCGGGCACGAAGGCGACCGTGTACGGGGAGGGGTCCTCGCCGCCGTGCAGTCCGAGGCCCAGCGGCAGCGCGTACTGCCGGGGCTCGGGGAAGGCCGTGGTCCCGTCGGCGCGCACCAGGAGGGGTGCGGGGTGGCCGAAGTTGAGGAACGTCACCTCGTGCCCGCCCGGCGCCACCTCGACGAGCAGCGCCGTCACGAACTTCTCGCCCTGCAGCTCCCGGTCCACCGCCCGGCCCAGCCGCCGCCCCAGACCGGCGAGTTCGGGCTCGTCGTGCGCGGCCTCCCGGAAGGCCCCGAGCACCAGGGCCGCGGTCTCCACCGCCTCCAGTCCCTTGCCCTGGACGTCGCCGATGATGGCCCGGGTGCCACCGGCCGAGGCCACCACTTCGTACAGGTCGCCGCCGATCCTGGCCTGCGCCACGGCCGACGTGTACGAGACGGCGACCCGCAGCTGTCCGGCCACCCGGGGCACCGGTCGCAGCAGGACCCGCTGGGCGACCTCCGCGATCGAGCGGACGGAGGCGAGCTCGGCGTCCCTGCGCTCCCGCATCGCGACCGCGGCGAGACCGGCGGCGGTGACCCCGGCGACGCTGATCGCGGCGATGTACACGCGCCGCTTGCCCAGCGTGCCGTCGTACGCGGCGAGCAGCACGCACAGCAGGACGGCGACCATGCCGATCCGCGCGGTGCGCCGCTTGCTGCCGACGAGGCCCGCGAACGCCGGGCCGAGCGACATCAGGGGCAGCAGACCGAACCCGGTCGGCGTCGCCAGCTCGGCGATCCCGACCAGTCCCATCACGCCGTAGGGCAGCGCGGACAGCGCCCGGCCCGCCCGGAACCTCACCTTGGTCATCGCTCTCCCCACCCCCCGAACCCGCGCCCCGGTGTTCGGGCCTGTCGGGTTACGAGCGTAAGCGTGGTTTCTGAGCCGCCGATGAGTCGAAGCGATTCCGTGACCTTCCGTCAGCGTGCGGCCACGGAACCGGATCCGTGCTGCGCGGCGAGCCGCACGGGGGCGTTCTGCGCGCCGTACCCCCGGTATCCGTCGTCGCGCTGGGCGAGTTCGAAGAAGACCCGGCCGAGGGTGTGCGTGTAGCAGTGGCGGAAGGTGCCGTGGGCGTCGCGGTCGTAGAGGATGCCGAGTTCCCGGTACGTCTCCAGCTCGCCCGGCGCGAACGAGTGGCGGGCGGCGAGGTCGTCGTAGTAGTTGCCCGGCACCGGCAGCAGCTGTCCGCCGGCGGCGCGGAAGCGGCGGGCCGCGGTGACGACGTCGTCGGTGGCGAGGGCGATGTGCTGGGCGTGGGTGTGCTCGTCGCCGGGTCCCGGCCCGACGCCGAGGGCCACGCGGACGGCGCCGTCGGCGGTGGCGAAGGCGCGACTGCGGCGCAGTCCGTACGGGTCGGCGACGTCGACGCTGCCGCGGGCGTCGAGGCCGAGGACGCCGCGGTGGAAGAGGGCCGCCTCGTCGAACTGGTGCCAGGGCTGGGTGAGGGCGAGGTGGTCGATGCCGCTGATGCCGGCCGGTCCGGCCTGTTCGCCGGTGGGCTCGAAGTCGGCGGTCCAGCTGGGGAGTCCGGGGCGGTCGGTGGCGCAGAAGAAGAGTTCGGTGCCGTTGGGGGCGGCCACCGCGTCGAGGAGGACGTCGCCGGTGGTGCGGCGGCGGGGCAGCACCGGGGCGAGCAGGGCCTCGGCGCGGCGGGCGGCGCCGGCGGGGTCGGGCGACTCCAGGCCGACGGCGGCGAGGACGGTGCCGTCGCGGCGGGCGGCCGGCCCGGTGTTGAGGAGGACGCGGGCGGCGCCCTGCTCCCACAGGTCGACGGGTTTGCCGCGATGGCGGCCGGTGCGGGTGAAGCCGAGTGCGGCGAGGAGGGCGGCGGCGGGTTCGACGTCGGGGGTGACGAGTTCGGTGAAGGCGACGCCGGTGGGCACGACGGGGCGGGGCAGCTCGCCCTCGCCCACGGCTTCCTGGAGGACGAGCAGGGAGCGCAGCGCGTCGACGGCGGCGGGTCCGGCCTCCGCCTGCCGGAACACGTCGTTGAACACCTCCAGGGACAACGGCCCTCGGTATCCGGTGCGCAGCACGTGTCCGAGGAGCCCGGCGACGTCGAGGTCGCCCTGGCCGGGGAAGACGCGGTGGTGGCGGCTCCAGCGCAGGACGTCCATGGAGAGCAGCGGCGCGTCGGCGAGCTGGAGGAAGAAGACCTTGTCGCCGGGGATGTCCTCGATGCCCTTGGGGTCACTGCCCCGGGCGAGGATGTGGAAGCTGTCGAGGCAGGTGCCGAGCGCGGGGTGGTCGGCGGCCTCGACGATGCGCCAGGCGTGGTCGTAGGTGTTGACGTGGCGGCCCCAGGCGAGCGCCTCGTAGGCGACGCGGATGCCGAAGTCGGCGGCCCGCTCGGCGAGTCGGCGCAGCTGGTACGCGGCGAGCGCGTCGTCGTCCTCGGCGAGCGGCGAGACGCTGGAGCAGACCAGGACCGTGTCGGCGCCGAGGCGCTGCATGACGCGGAACTTGTGCTCGGCGCGGCGCAGGTTGCGGGCGAACTCGTCGGCGGGTACGCCCTCGATGTCGCGCATCGGCTGGTACAGGTCGACGGTGAGCCCGAGGTCGGCGCAGAGGGAGCGGATCTCCTCGGGCGCGAGGGGGCTGGCCAGCAGGTCGTTCTCGAAGATCTCGACGCCGTCGAACCCGGCGCGGGCGGCGGCGGTGAGCTTCTCGGTGAGCGATCCGCTGAGCGAGACGGTGGCGATGGAGGTGCGCACGGCGGGCTCCTTCGGTGCGGGGCGGGTGGTGCGTGACGGCGAGGGTGGCCGATCGGGTCAGCTCGCGCCTGCCACCGCGCCGTCGGCGACGGTGAGTTCGGCGAAGTGGGCGAGCATCCGGGCGGGGTCGGGCTCGCGTCCGGTGAAGAGCCGGAAGGCGTCGGCGGCCTGGAAGACGGCCATGCCGCCGCCGTCGAGGACGGCGCAGCCGAGCGCGCGGGCGGTGCGGACGAGCTCGGTCTCCAGCGGCCGGTAGACGACCTCGGCGACCCACAGGCCGGGGTGCAGCAGCCGTGCGGGGAACGGCAGTCCGGGGTGGGCGGCCATGCCGGTCGGGGTGGCGTGCACGATGCCGTCGGCATCGGCGAGGTGCTTGGCGAGCGTGTCCGGCGGCGCGGGCACCGCCCGGCCGGCGCCGAAGTGCCGGTCGAGCGAGGCGGCCAGCTCGGCGGCCCGCTCGGGCAGCGCGTCGACGAGGGTGACGCGGCCCGCGCCCAGAGTGAGGACGGCGTGCGCGACGGCGGCGCCCGCTCCCCCGGCGCCGAGCTGCACGACGCGCTCCATGCGGGCCTCGGGCAGGCCGCGGGCGAAGGAGGCGGCGAAGCCGGTGACGTCGGTGTTGTGGCCGACGGCGCGGCCGTCCTCGAGGACCACGGTGTTGACCGCGCCGAGCGCCGCGGCCTGCGGGGACAGTCCGTCGAGGTGCTCGATGACGAGCTGCTTGCAGGGGTGGGTGATGTTCAGGCCGTCGAAGCCGGTCGCGCGGGCGGCGCGCAGCAGGGCGCCGACCGCCTCGGGGCGTTCGCCGAGGGTGTCGAGGTCGAGCAGCCGGTACAGGTACCGCAGGCCCTGCCGGTCGGCCTCGCGCTGGTGGAGGGCGGGGCTGAGCGAGGGGCCGATACCGGCTCCGATCAGGCCGACGAGATACGAGTCCTGCGGCACGGGGACCTCCTGGCCGGACGAGCGGGAACACTTAATGTACGAACTGGTTCGTTACTCATATCAAGCCGGGCCCGCCCCTGGGAAGGGGTGACGGCCACAACGGTGCGCAGGCCCGGCTTCTACAATCGCCAGGAACAGCACAGGCCAGCCGTCCATCCGCCCGAAGGATCCCCATGACCACTGTCGAAGAGCCGGCGCGACGCGAGGGCCGCATCCGCGACGCGGCCCGCACGAAGGCCGAGATCCTCGCGGTCGCCACGGAGGAGTTCGCCCGCGCCGGGTACACCGGCGCCCGGGTCGACGAGATCGCCGCCCGCACCCGCACCACGAAGCGGATGATCTACTACTACTTCGGCGGCAAGGAGCAGCTGTTCACGGCCGTCCTGGAGCGCAGCTACGCGGTGATCCGGCACGCCGAGCGGGATCTGGACGTCGAGCACCTCGACCCGGTCGCCGCGATCCGCCGGCTCGCCGGGCTGACCTTCGACCACCACGAGGCGCACCCGGACTTCATCCGGCTGGTCAGCATCGAGAACATCCACGACGCCGAGCACATCACCGCGTCCGAGACGCTCAGCTCCCTCAACTCGCCGGCCATCGACGTGATCCACCGGATCCTGGAGGCGGGCCGCGCCGAAGGGCTCTTCACCGCGGACGTGGACGCGGTGGACCTGCACGCGATGATCAGCTCGTTCTGCTTCTTCCGGGTCTCCAACCGGCACACGTTCGGCGCCCTGTTCGGCCGCGACCTGACGGCCGCCGACCGCCGCGAGCACTACCGGACGATGCTCGGCGACATGGTCATCGCCTACCTCACCGCCGGGCGTCCGGCGGAGTAGCCCGCACCCCGCCCCTCCGGCTTTCCTGCGGCACGACCCCTTGACAGGCGGGTAACACCGGCGCAACATCCGTAGCCACCCACTACTAACTATCCAGTGGGTTAATTAGCCGGATGCGCTTCCGGCCCAGCCGACCCGCTCACCCCACAGGGCCCCGGCACCTCTCCCCTTCTCGTCCCCCCGAAGGAGCCCGTGTGTCCGTCCCCGCCGCACCGCCCCGCGCCCCGCAGGGCCAGCCGCGCAAAGCGGCGCTCGCCGCCTGGATCGGCAGCGCCCTGGAGTACTACGACTTCTTCATCTACGGCAGCGCCGCCGCCCTCGTCTTCCCGAAGGTGTTCTTCGACGAGTCGGACCCGGCGAACGCCACGCTGCTCTCGCTCGCCACGTTCGGCGTGGCCTACGCCGCCCGGCCGGTCGGCGCGTTCTTCCTCGGCCACGTCGGCGACCGCCTCGGCCGCCGCAAGATCATGGTGTTCACGCTGGTCCTGATGGGGTTGTCGACGTTCCTCATCGGCTGCCTGCCCACCCGCGCCCAGGTCGGCGGCCTCGCGCCGCTCCTGCTCGTGCTCTGCCGGGTGCTGCAGGGCATCTCGGCGGCCGGCGAGCAGGCCAGCGCCGGATCGATGACCCTGGAGCACGCACCGGCGCACCGCCGCGCCTACTTCACCAGTTTCACGCTCAGCGGCACCCAGGCGGGACAGCTCCTGGCCACGCTCGTCTTCCTGCCGATCGCGGCCCTCCCCGAGGACCAACTCCTGTCCTGGGGCTGGCGGATCCCGTTCTGGCTGAGCGTCGTCGTCGCCGTCGTCGGCTACGTCATCCGGCGCACGCTGCACGAGACGCCGGAGTTCTCCCGGCAGACCCACGCCTCCGGCGGCGTGGCGCGGCTCCCGCTCGCCGTGCTGCTGCGGGACCACTGGGCGGACGTGCTGCGGGTGATCGCGGGCGCGCTCGTCGCGTCGGTCAGCACCATCTTCACCGTGTGGGCGCTGTCGTACGCGACGAGCGACGCGGTGGGCATGGACCGCTCGGCCATGCTGTGGGTGGGCGCCCTCGCCAACCTGGTCGCGCTCGGCACGATCCCGCTCTGGGCCCGGCTGGCGGACCGCATCGGACGCCGCCCCGTCTACCTCGTCGGCGCCGCGGGCAGCGCGCTGCTCATGTTCGGGTACCTGTGGGCGATCTCCACGGGCTCGTACGCGCTCACGTTCACGCTCGGCATCCTCGCCTTCGGCGTCGTCTACAGCGCGGCGAACGCGGTGTGGCCCGCCTTCTACGGCGAGATGTTCCCGACGCGGGTCCGCCTCTCGGGCATGGCGATCGGCACGCAGATCGGTTTCGCCGTGGCCGGGTTCGCGGTGACGTTCGCGGCGCAGATCGCGGGTCCCGACGGTGCCGACTGGTTCGCGGTCGCCCTGTTCACGGCGGCGCTGTGCCTGCCGCCGGTCGTCGCCGCGCTCACGGCGCGCGAGACGCACCGGGTCCCCACCGAGGAGCTCGGTGAGCGGTCGGTGGCCGGGGCGCGGGTGGCCGACGCCCGGGAGGCGACGGTCTGAGCGGGCCACGTGCCGGTGTCCCGGCCGTCGACGACGGCCGGGACACCGTACTGCCCTGCGGTCAGCCGCAGTTGTGCGCCGCCGAGGCGCTGGAGGCGACCACGATGTCCACGGCGCCGGCCAGCGCGGTCAGGTGCACCGCGTTGACGGTGAGGCCGTCACCGCTCGCGATCTGCTCGTTGACGACGAGCTTGGCGCCGGCGCCGAGGTCCACGGTGACGTTCGGCGCGTCCCCGATCTCGACAGGCGCGCCCGCGATCTTCAGCGTCAGGTCCGTACTGCCCTTCGTCGCCGAGCAACTGCTCTGCGCCGACGAGGTGACGCCGGACAGCTCGACGACCGGGAGCCCGGCGAGACCGACGCGGGCCTTGGCGACGGTCGCGGTCGCCGTGGCGCCGCTCGGTCCCGTCCGCGTGGTGACGTCGGCGCACAGGGCGTCGGCGGACAGGACGAGCGCGCTGACGCTCTGCGTGCAGGGCGGCGCCGTGCGGCCCGCGCCCGCCGTGCGGACCTGCCCCGTGTCCGGGGTCGGCCCGGTGACGACCGGCAGACCGAGGACGGACACCTTGCCGTAGAGGCCGTAGGCCCGTCCGGTCACGTACTGGAGCTTCAGCTCGGCGGCCGCCTCCGACGCCTTGTACGCGTCGTCGCCGGCGAACGCCGCGGTGACCGGCACGGTGGCGTCGGCCGTGAGCGGCTGCTCCACCGAGGGGACGGTGCAGGTCGCCACGCCCTTCGCGTCGGACTTCCCCTTGCAGGTCTGCGCCGCGTCCCCAGTGCCCAGCGCGAAGGAGACCTCGCGGTCGGCCACGGGGGCGCCGCCGTCCTTCTCGGTGAGCGTGGCGGACAGCTCCGCGGGCGAGCCGTTGGAGACGGTCTTCGTCCCGGTGTAGGCGAGCGCGGTGTCCTTCTGCTGCGGCGGCTGCACCACGCCCTCGCCCACGTCCAGCAGATCGGCGTCGATGGCCATCCGCACGCCGCCGTACGTCTCCGAGACGTCACCGGAGTACTGCCGGATGCGCTGGTGGTCCGCCCACAGGTGGTCCGGGATCTGCGGGTCGGCGGTGTCGGCCGGCGGCTCGCCCGCCTCGCCGCCCGGGGCGACCCAGCGGGCGAAGTCGACGACGTCGGGCTGGGTGTAGCCGGTGCCGTCCTGGGCCACGAGGTCGACGATCAGCGAGGACACGCTCCCGTAGACACCGGAGACGTAACCGAGTTCGTGGACGGTCGTGGTCCACGACTCCAGGAAGTCCAGGACCCGGCCGGTGACCGCGCCGCCCCGCGCGTAGTGCTCCATGTTGTAGTAGAGGACCGAGCCCTCGCCGAAGCCGAGACCCTGCGCCTGGGCGACCGCGTCCCGTGCCGATGCCGCGCCCTGCGCCTGCGGGTCGGTGATCACCTCGCAGTCCTCGTCGCAACTGCCGGCACTGCGTTCGGCCTGCGGGCCGACGTAGATCGGGAAGAACCGCCAGCCGTTGTCGTACTGCGTCTGCACCCACGCCGCGTCGAAGTCCGGCGGGCAGCCCGCGTTCACACCGCCGATGTAGACGCCGACGGCGCTGTACGGGGACGACTCCTGCCAGGCGTTCATCTGCTGGGTGGAGGGCGCCTCGCACTTGTCGAAGCCCTTGCCCTGGAAGGACGTGGCGTCCTTCGGCACGGCCTGGATCGACGGCCCGGGCCGCGCGCTCGGGGCCGGGCTCGCGTCGTCGACCGGCAGGTCCGCGCTGCGCAGCACGTCCTGGACCGCGTCCTTGTCGCGTCCGTAGACGGCGGTGACGGTGATACCCGCGGCGTCCGCCCGGTAGGTCTTCGCGGTGCGGTTCTCGGTGACGTGCGCCGCGCGGTGGGCGTCCGCGCCCTTGACCGGCTCCACGAGGAGCGCCTCGGTACGGCCCAACTCCTTGGCCGGACAATTCTGTTGCGCGCCGGGCGTGCCGAGGTAGACGGCGTGCCGGTCGAAGCGGACGCAGCTGTCCGGCGCCTTGTCGAGGTCGACGACGTCCCAGGACTCGGGCACGGTGAACGTGCGCCCCTGGTAGGTCACTTGGTTGCTGCGGTCCTCGTCGGGCGTGGCCGCGAGGGCCGTGCCCGGCAGGGCGGCGACGGTGAGCGCGGTGGTCGCGAGCAGCGCGGAGAGCGTGAGCAGCGCGCTGCGGACAGGACTACGGAAAGGTCTGTGCCGAGTGATGGTTTCCCCCTGAACCGGGCGCCGCCAGCACGTGGCGGCGCGACTCCAGCTGTGACCCCGGCGACAGTGCGGTACCGATGTGGTCCCGTCAATCGAACGCGTGCGGCGCGGTACGTCAACCGGCCGTGGCCGGGCAGGAGTCACCGCTGGGCCGTGCGTTCGGAATGTGGTGTGAGGGGTCGGTGAAGCGGCGGGTCAGTCGGGTGGTCTCCGGCTGGGGGCGGGACGAGCGAACACAGAAGTTTCGCGGGGTCTTCACGTGGCGGGTTGTCCGGATATCGGCTGCGGTAGGGGACATTCCGGAGCATCGCCGACCGCGGGTCCGGTGGGGCGTCTCGCGCAGTTCCCCGCGCCCCTGGAGACGGCGCACGAAGTGCGCCTCTCAGGGGCGCGGGGAACTGCGCGAGACGCCACGACGCGCCCGCACCCGGCGAACACCCACAGGCAAGCCACACCCGACCCGCACCGGACCACACCTCAGCGACGGCCGCCGAACTCCCAGTCGTGCACCTCGACCACGGCATACCGGTCCCCGCAGAGCACGGCGCGAGCCGCCTCCGCATCGGGGGCCCGCACCAGCGCCGCCGTCCCCACCCACGTCGCCCCGTCGTCGGACAGCAACGGCCCGAACGCGATCAGGTCGTCCCGGTCGGACGGCGCCGGCACGGCCTGCTCGTCGCCGCCCCGCTCACCGAGCCCGAGCACGAGATAGCGATTGCCGCCCGTGCGCCCGCCCGCGAACTCCCACATGGTGCGCCCCAGTTCGTTGCGCCACCGCCGCACCAGCACGTCCCGGTACGCACCGGCCTGATAGCTGGGCTCGTCGAACGCGAACGCCCGCGCGGCCGCCGCATCGGGCACGTCGACGATGTGCACGCTGCCGGTGAGGGTCTCGCCGTCGGCGGCGAACGTCGGGCCGCGCGCGACGAGCTGCTCGGCGTACCCGTCCATGTAGGACCAGTGCGCCTCGGTCAGCTCCTCGCGCAGCGGGAGGGAGCCGGGCCGGTCGCGGTGGTAGCAGAAGAACTCCATGCCGCAGACTCTCGCCGAGCGGCGGCGCGTTCTCAACGGGATTCCCCGCCCCTGACGCACACCGGGCGCCTCCCCGCGCCCCCGGTACGACCATGTCCCGGCCCCCGGCCCTTCGTTGGGCACGGCACCCGCGGCGTCACCGCTCCGTGTCCCGGCTGTGCGCGAGCAGCGCCGTGGCGAAGGCGGTCAGCGCGGACGTCAGGCGGACGGCCCGGGCGACTCCGCCGGGCACGAAGGGCAGCACGACGAGCGCGGGCAGCGTGGCGGCCGTCGTCAGGAACAGGGCCGGCACGGTCAGGGCGACGAGCAGCGCACGGGGCGCCGCTCCGGCACCCGGGCCGCGGGACGGCAGGGACAGGGGCACGATCATGTACGTCTCCGGTGGCGGGGATCCCGGTGGTGGCCGGGGCGACGACGACGGACTGTGCCAGGCGGGGAGTTGTCCTGCCCGCCGGTGCCGCGTCCGCCCTGGTGAGGTCGGGACAACCCCGGGGTTGTCCCGCACGGCGCCGGACGGGGCGGCCGCGCGGAGGGGTGGTGCGGATGTCCGGCACCGGCCCTGAACCCCGTCGCCGAGGGGGCCGCTCCCCCGCCCCGGTGCGGGCCGAGACGCCCCAGGCCGAGGAACTGGCCACGTATCTGCGGTCGTTGGTGCACCGCAGCGGTCTGACGTACGCCCAGCTGTCGGGACCGGTCGGCTACTCGACCTCGCAGCTCGGCGTGTATCTGGGCGGCAAGGTGCCCCGCGAGGACTTCGTGGTGCGGCTGGTGCGGGCGACGTGCCCGCACCCCCGGGACCGCGTCGTCTGCCGGGAGCGTGCCCTCGCGCTCCTGCGGGCGGCGCGGCAACCTGTTCCCGTCGCACCAGGGCCCGGCGACCCGGCCGCGCTGGTGGACGTGTACGAGCGGCTGACCCGGGCGCTGGAGGCGCAGGCGGAGCTGGAGCGCGCCCGCAGCCGGTCGCAGCAGCTCGTCCTGCTCCTGCTGCACCTCGTGAACCACCTCAAGCGCCAGATCGACGAACTGGCCGTGCCGGGCGAGCGGACGACGGCGGACGGCGTCCCGGCGGGCGCGGCGCTGACGCGTGCGGAGCGCCAGCACGCGCATGCCCGCGACGAGCTGTCCCTGGCCCGGGTCCGCCTGGACCGGATCGAGCGGGTCGCCGCCCGGTTGCGCACCCGGATCACGGGCCTGGACCGACAGGTGCGGGCCCTGCACGGCGCCGTGCCGGACCGGGCCCCGGCGCACGACGCGGAAGGACCGGCCCCGGCACTGCCCCGGACCATCGCCCCCGACACCGACGGCATCACGGCGGGGCTGCGCCGGGTTCATGCCGTCAACCAGGAGGAGGACCGGGCCCTCGACCGCCTGGAGCGGACGCTCGCTGCCGACGGCCCCGCACGGCCACGGACGAACCTTCGGCTGCGGGCCGCCCTCGTGCTGCTCGCCGTCGTCGTCACCGGCGGCGCCGCGGTGGCCGGGTACCTGCTCGCCGCCGCGGGGTCCGGTTCCGGCGGCGACGGCCGCGGGGGCAGGGCGTCCGCGGCCGCCTTCCCCGTGCACGGCACCGACGTGTCCTCCTACAGCCGCGACAACGACTGGGAGGCACTCGGTGCGGCCCAGCAGTTCGCCATGATCAAGGCCACCGAAGGCACCCACTTCGTCAGCCCGGCGCTGCGCGACCAGCTCGTCGGCGCCCGCTCGGCGGGGCTGATCACCGGCCTGTACCACTTCTTCCGCACCGACGCGGGCGGCGCCGCGCAGGCCCGCCACTTCCTCCGGCAGGCGAAGGCGGTCGGCTACACGGGGACCGGCCGGGGTGAACTGCCGCCGGTCCTCGACCTGGAGGCGGCCTTCGCGACACCCGAACCGAAGGTGCCGGAGGTGCTCGCCTTCCTGCGGACCGTGCAGGACGCGACGGGTGAGCCTCCGATCGTCTACGTCAGGGACGCCTACGTCCGCGACCAGTTGCACGGCACGACCGCCCTCGCCCCGTACCCGCGCTGGCTGCCCGACTTCGACCCGGAGGGGACCGCGCCGCGCCGGGACGACTGGCTGTTCTGGCAGTACTCGGCCGAGCGGCCGGTGCGGGGCGGCGGTGGGGGCGAGAGCGTGTTCCACGGCAGCCTGGCGGAACTGCGGCGGCGGGCCCATTTCCGCGCCTGACGGCACCGGACCGCTCGCCCGTCCGGTCCGTCCGGTCCGTCCGGTCCGTCCGGTGCGCCCGGAACAGCCGATGGTCGACGGGCTCGCGACTTTCGGCCGAGGCGGCGCACGGCCGGCGCTTCGTAGCCTCGGAGGCATGGAGATCGACGTACGACACAATCCCTCGTTCGCGGTGGCCCGGGTGCACCTGACCGCCGGGGAGACCGTCCGGGCCGAGTCCGGGGCCATGATGGCGACGTCCGGCGGCATCGCCGTGGAGGCGAAGGCCGAGGGCGGGCTGATGAAGGGGCTCAAGCGCAGCGTGATGGGGGGCGAGTCGCTGTTCGTCACCCGGTTCACGGCGGACGCCGACGGCGGCTGGGTGGACCTCGCCGCGCAGCTGCCCGGCGACGTGACGGCCGTCCCGGTCGACGGCGCCGTGAACCTGGCGCGCGGCGCGTGGCTCTGCTCGTCGGACGGCGTCGAGCTGGAGACGAAGTGGGGCGGGTTCAAGAACCTGGCCGGCGGCGAGGGCGGCTTCCTGGTCCGCGCCGAGGGCCGGGGCCAGGTGGTCGCCGCGTGCTACGGGGCCCTGGACGAGGTCGAGTTGAAGCCGGACGAGCGGTTCGTCCTGGACTCGGGCCACCTGGTCGCGTTCGGCGACGACGTCACGTACACGACGCGCAAGGTGACGCGCGGGCTGATGCAGACGCTGAAGTCCGGCGAGGGCCTCGTCTTCGAGTTCACCGGCCCGGGCCGCCTGTGGACCCAGAGCCGCAACCCCGGAGCCCTCGTCACCTGGCTCACCGCGAAGCTCCCCTTCAGCCGGGGCTAGCGGCCCGGGCTAGGGCTTGTCGGGCTCGATCCCTTCGCGCCGCGCCGCCGCGTGCAGCACCTTCAGGGCGACCAGGAGCAGCCCGATGTCGTCCAGGTAGACGGGGTCGGGCAGCAGGTCGACCGGCGAGATCGTGTAGAGCACGGCGACCCAGAACAGGGCCTTGCTGCGCAGCGGGATGCCCGCGTCGAGCAGCAGTCTGCGCGCCTTGACCACGCGCACCAGGAGCACCCCGGTCACCACCAGCATGGCGAGCGCGGCCAGGGCTGCGAGCGTCAGCCAGGTGCGATTGTCCATGCCGTCCGTTGTACCCCCGGTCCGCCCGTGGCACCGCTCACGGCAGGATCGAATCCACGTATCCGCCATCGACGCGCAGTGCGCCCCCGGTCGTCGCCGACGCCTGGTCCGACCCGAGGTAGACCACCATGTTGGCGATCTCCTCGGGTTCGATGAGGCGTTGCAGCAGGGACTGCGGGCGGTACTCGCGCATGAAGGCGCGCTGTGCCTCGTCCCACGGCAGGTCCCGGTCGACGAGTTCGTACACGAAGTCCTCGACGCCGCCGGTGTGCGTGGGGCCCGCCAGGACCGAGTTCACGGTGACGCCGGTGCCCGCGGCGCGCTTGGCGAATCCGCGGCTGACGGACAGCAGGGCCGTCTTCGACATGCCGTAGTGGATCATCTCGGCCGGTACGACGATCGCCGAGTCGCTGGCGATGAACTGCACGCGTCCCCAGCCGCGTTCCATCATGCCGGGCAGGTACCTGCGGGTCAGCCGGACCCCGGCGAGGACGTTGACCTCGAAGTAGCGCCGCCACTCGGCGTCGCTGATCTCCAGGGGTTCGGCGGAGCCGAAGACGCCGAGGTTGTTGACGAGGAGGTCGACCTCGGGGAGGGCCTCGCCGGCCTGCCGCGCACCGTCCTCGGTGGCGACGTCCGCGACGACCGGGACGAGGTCGGCGCCGGGCGTCTCGGCGGTCAGGCGCGCGATGCTCCGTTCCACCCGCTCCGCGGAGCGTCCGTTCACGCCGACCCGTGCTCCCGCCCGGGCGAGGCCGGTGACGATCGCCGCCCCGATGCCCTGGGTGGATCCGGTGACGAGTGCCGTGCGGCCCTTCAGATCGATCAGCATGGACAACCTCTTCGGTCGTGGCGGGGCGTCGCACTTTCTGGACTTGCCGGTCCATTTTGTCGGTGCGACCTTTGCCTCCACGGTCTCCCACGAACGACGGAGCAGCACATGGACAGCACGGGCACGCACATGCACACGCGTACGGACACCGACATCGACGCGCACACGGACACGCGTACGGGAACCCCTCTCGCGGGCCGCACGGCCCTGGTCACCGGGTCGACGGACGGCATCGGCGCCGCCATCGCCCGGACCCTCGCCGCACGCGGGGCGATGGTGATCGTCAGCGGGCGCAGCGCGGAGCGCGGCCGGGACGTCGTCGACGCCATCGCGGCGGCGGGCGGCCGGGCCCGGTTCGTCCGCGCCGACCTCGCGGACGGCGCCGGCGTCCGGGCGCTCGCCGAGGCGGCGGGCCCGGTGGACATCCTGGTCAACAACGCGGCGATGCTGATCACGCCGAGCCCCACCGCCGACGTCGCGGAGGAGCTCATCGACGGCGCGCTGGCGGTGAACGTGAAGGCGGCCTTCCTGCTGACCGGCCTCGTCGCGCCGGGGATGGCGGCGCGGGGCGGCGGCGCCATCGTGAACCTGGGCTCGGTCAACGGTCTGCGCGGCGCCGCACACTCCGCCCTGTACAGCGCGACGAAGGCGACCGTGCACTCGCTCACGGCGTCCTGGGCGGCCGAGTACGGTCCGCGGGGCGTCCGCGTCAACACCGTGGCGCCGGGGCCGACGGTGACGGACAAGACGGTGCTGCTGATGGATCACATCCAGCCCGTCCTGGACCGGACGCCCGCGGGCCGGGCGGGCCGGGCCGAGGAGGTCGCCGCCGCCGTGGCCTTCCTCGCCGGTGACGACGCGACCCACATCCACGGCGCCACGCTCACCGTCGACGGCGGGCTGACCGCGGTCTGATCCGTCCCCGGGTGCGCCCGGCCGCCCGCCACGCGACGATGGGCCCGGAACTCCCGGACGCGCCGGAGTCGGAATACGGAGGACGTGTCGTGCTCATCTACGTCGCGATGGCTCTGGGCGGGCTCAGTGTGGTCTGCATAGGCGTCACGGCGCGCCGGATGGCGACGGACGACGTCGCGCTCGGCCCGCCGGTGATCGCTCTGGTCACGGCCTTCGTCGCGGTCGCTCTGATGCTGACGGCCACCGCGATGGGGCACTGACGCCGCCCGTCACCCCGTGAAGCCGGGGTCCTCCTCGTCCACCACGTGCACGGCGGCCTCCTCGGCCGACGCCGCGCCCCCGTCGAGGCCGACGTCCTCGGCGAGCATGTCCTTCTCGGCGTCCTCGTGGGCGCCCTCGTCCGGGGCCAGCAGCCGGCCCGCCCGCCGGGCCCCCACCTCGTCGTCGAGGGGTTCGCCGTCGCCGTCGCGCCAGTCGCCGATGCCGTCGTCCCCGTCGCCGTCGTCGGACTCCAGGGCCTCCAGTTCCTCGAGGACGGAGTCGGGGCGTTCCTCCGACAGCCGCTCGTCGAGGGTCTCCCCCGCCATCCGCTCCGCCGCCGTGACGCCCGTGTGCTCGACGCCCAGCGGGCGCTCCGGCGGCGACCACCCCTCGTCGTAGGGGTCGACGCCCCGGTCGTTGAGGGTGTCCTCGACGTCGAGGATGCCCTCGTCCTCATGTGCGTCCGGGTCGCCGGGCTGGTAGACCTCGTCACCCATGGCCGCCTCGTCACTCCGTTCGGTCATTCGGTGTCACCTCGACTCACTGCCGCGCCCGTCACGTATCCAGCCTGCGCCCACTCACACGTCCCGGCCCCCCGGCCGGAGAATTTTCCGTGTGGCACCTTCTCTACCGACCAGTGTGCGAAGAATGATCGGTTTACGCAGCGCCAGGCGTCCACGGAGAGGACCTCACATGTCACCAGCCGGACCGGCCGGGCCCAGGCTCACCGCCAAGGGGGCGCAGACGCGGCGCCGCATCATCGACGGGGCCGCCGCCGAGATCCGGGAGCGGGGCGCGGCCGGGACCACGCTGGACGACGTCCGGGCCCGTACGTCGACGAGCAAGAGCCAGATCTTCCACTACTTCCCCGGCGGCAAGGAGGAGCTGATCCTGGCCGTCGCCGCCGCCGAGGCCGACCAGGTCCTGGCGGACCAGCAGCCGCACCTGGGCCGGCTCGACGGATGGGCGGACTGGCAGAAGTGGCGGGACGTCGTGGTGCGGCGCTACGAACAGCAGGGCGTCCACTGCCCGCTGGGCGTCCTGATCACCGAACTGGGCCGTGCCACGCCCGCTGCCCAGGAGCTCACCGCCCGGCTGCTCGACCGCTGGCAGGCGGCCCTGCGGACCGGCGTCGAGACCATGCAGCGGCGCGGCGAGATCGACCCGGCACTGGACGCGGACCGCACCGCGGCGGCGCTGATCGCCGCCGTGCAGGGCGGCGTGGTCATCCTCATGTCGACCGGCCGGATCTCCCACCTGGAGGCCGCGCTGGACACCACCCTGGCGCTGCTGCGCGACTCGGCGCGGGTCTGACCGGCGGGCCGGTCAGCCGACGTGGGGCACGACGACGATCTGCACGTCGTCCTCGTAGACCACGCGGCCCGGGTCCACGGACCTGACCTGGCGCACGGCGACGCCGTGCGCCTCGAGGATCTCCAGGTAACCGTCGAGCCGCTCGAAGAGATGCGTGGCGGTGGGCTTGAACCAGGCGGCGGCGCCGGGGTTGACCGCCGGGTCGTACACGGTGGCGTCGACCGTGGACGGATCGGTGTACGCGGCGTCGTACCAGGCGTTGTTCACCCGCCGGAACTCCTCCTGCTCCGCGGTGAGCGCACCGGCCCGGCCCAGGTTGTTGACGAGTCCGAACACCCCCTTGAAACGGCCGTGTTCATCGGGCGCAAGCGACTGGAAACGCACGTACTCGATCATCATCGGGCGATCCTCCCATGCTGCGCCCGTGGCGCGAGATGCCCGTGTGCAAGTCATTGACAGGGTGACCGGACCCGGGGAAATTGGCCGGGCCACTCCCAATTGGCTGAGCCACTCGGCCAATTGACCCGTTCCCTCCTGGAGTCGCCCGTGTCCGCAGAGCTGTTGTCGATCCTCGTTCTCGCGGTGATCTTCGTGATCGCCACCACCCGCTCCGTCAACATGGGCGCCCTGGCGTTCGCCGCGGCCTTCGCCGTCGGCGGGCTCGCCGCCGATCTCGACGCCGACGCCGTGTTCGCCGGATTCCCCGGGGACCTGTTCGTGGTCCTCGCCGGGGTCACGTACCTGTTCGCCATCGCCCGCGCCAACGGCACGACCGAGTGGCTGGTGCACGCCTCGGTCCGGCTGGTGGGCGGCCGGGTCGGACTCATCCCGTGGGTGATGTTCGCCGTCACGGCCGCGCTCACCGCGATCGGCGCGGTCAGCCCCGGCGCGGTCGCCATCGTGGCACCGCTCGCGCTCGGGTTCGCCGCCCAGTACGGGATCAGTCCGCTCCTGATGGGCATCATGGTGGTGCACGGCGCCCAGGCCGGCGGCTTCTCGCCGACGAGCGTGTACGGCTCCACGGTGAACAGCATCGTCGACCGCGAACACCTGCCGGGCAACGAGGGCATGCTCTTCCTGGCGAGCCTCGTCGTGAACACCGTCATCGCGGGCATCGTCTACGCGGTCCTGATGCGCCGCGGCCGCGTTCCGGCCCGGGCCGCACAGCCCGTGGCGGCGACCGTCGGCGGCGGCTCCGCCGATGCGCCCGAGGAAGCGGAGGGACCGGCGGAACCGGCGGCAGCGGGCTCCGGCGTCCCGGCTCCCGGCCCCGCCCCGCGCCTCGACGTGCCGATCGCCGCGACGCTCACCGGCCTGGTCGCCCTGGTCGCCGGTGCCCTCCTGTTCGACCTCGACGTGGGCCTGACGGCGATCACGATCGCGGTGGTGCTGAGCATCGTCTGGCCCGCCACCAGCAGGACGGCCGTCGCGGAGATCTCCTGGTCCACGGTGTTCCTGATCTGCGGCGTCCTCACCTACGTCGGCGTCCTCGACGAGATGGGCACCATCAAGTGGGCGGGCGAGGCCGTGAGCGACATCGGCGTCCCGCTGCTGGCCGCGCTGCTCCTGTGCTACATCGGCGCGATCGTCTCGGCGTTCGCCTCGTCCGTCGGCATCATGGGCGCGCTCATCCCGCTCGCCGTGCCGTTCCTCGCGGCGGGCGAGGTCGGCGCGGTGGGCATGGTGGCGGCGCTGGCGGTCTCCGCGACGGTGGTCGACGTGAGCCCGTTCTCCACGAACGGCGCGCTGGTCCTGGCGAACGCGGAGCACGCGCAGGACGCGGACCGGGAGCGCTTCTTCCGCCAGTTGATGGTCTACGGGGCGGGGGTGGTGGTCGTGGCACCCGCCCTGGTGTGGCTGGCGTTCGTGGTCCCCGGGCTCGGCTGAGCGCCCGGCGGATCCCGGGCGCGCGGACGCGCGGGCGCGAGCATGCGCGCCCGCGCCCGGCCTGTCCTGTCGAGCCCGCCGCTTCGGGGACAGGGTCGTACCCCATGGGGTGGGCCTGCCCCGGAATCCCTTTCTTGATCTTGCCGGGGTGGGAGGGCTTCTCCTGTCCGCCCGTCCCCTCCGGAACGAGGTCGTCGCATGCGCCGCACCGGATTCCTGTCCCCCCTGCTCGCCCTGGCCGCCGCCCCGCTGCTCGCGTTCGCGCCCGCCGCCGGGCCGGATCCCGGCCTGTCCGTGACCGCCCCGGCCGCGGGATCCGTCCACCAGGCCGGTGGCACGGTGTTCGTGACCTGGCAGAACTCCACCGGCCAGGAGGTCGACATGTGGCTCGTGCGGGGCGGGAGGGCCCGTGTGGTCCAGCTCGCCGCCAAGCTCGGCGACGCCCCGTCGGGCGAGACGGCGACCGTGCTGCCGCCCCTCCCGGAGGGCGGGGGCTATGCCATCGAACTGGCCACCCGCGACGGCTCCGTGCGCGGCTACAGTCCGTCGTTCGGCGTGGGACCCGAGGCCCGGCTGCCCGGCGCTCCCCCGGCCGCACGCCCCGGCAGCACGCCGACGACGAGTCCGGCCGCCGCGGCACCCGCTCCCGTGACCGCGATGGCGGTCCAGCCGCCCGCACCCCAGGCCGCCGCGCCGATCGCCGACCCGAGCGCGATCCCGGCGAACCGCAAGGTGAAGTAGAGCGTGTTCAGCCGGCTGTGCACGGCGGGGTCGAGCGTGAACAGGACGGTCTGGCACACGACTTGACCGCCCCACACGCCGACGTCGAGGACGACGACCCCGACGACGAGCGCGGTCAGCGAGCTGCCGCCGGGCAGCATCACCAGCCAGCCCAGGACGACCAGGGCCGCGAGGGCGGCGGTCGCGCCGCGCCGGCCCATGCGCCGCACGGCCCGCCCCGCGTACGGCGAGGCGAGCGCGCTGACCGCGGCGACCAGCCCGAAGAGTCCGACCGCCGTCGCCCCCATCCCGTACGTATCCGTCAGCAGGAACGTCAGAGCGGTCCAGAAGGCGCCGAACGCGATTCCGACGAGAGCCCCGGAGAGCACGGTCCTGGCCACCAGTGGATGCCGGGCCAGCCGGGGCAGCGAGGCGAGCGCCGTACCGTACGAGCCGCGGGCGGCCGAGGGGGCCAAGGGCAGCGTGCGGGCCAGTACCGCCACGAGCACCAGGGTGAGCAGGGCGGATCCGGCGTAGACGCAGCGCCACCCGGCGAGGTCGGCGAGGCTCCCGGCGTAGGCGCGGGAGGCAAGGACGCCGACGAGCAGGCCGCCCTGGACGACGCCGACGGTCCGGCCGCCGTCCCCCGCGGAGAGGGCCACGGCGAGCGGCGTGACGAGCTGGGGCACCGGCGAGCAGACGCCGACGGCGAGGCTCGCCACGGTCAGCCACCCGGCGGTCGGCGCTACGGCGCAGGCCACGAGCGCCACCGCGCAGGCCGTGCCCAGGCCGAGGATCAGCCGCCGCCGGTCGTGACTGTCGCCGGCCGGGACGATCAGCAGAATGCCCGCCGCGTATCCCAGCTGGGTGGCGGTGGGCACGGCGCCGAGGACGTCCGGCCGGGTGCCGAGGGACGCGGCGACCGGGCCGAGCAGCGGCTGGCACAGATACACGTTGGCGGCGGTCACCGCGCAGGTGACGGCGAGGAGCAGGGTGGGGGTGCGGGTGGTTCGGGGCCCCCGCGGGGCGAGGTGGGTCGCGTTCACATGAGGCGACGGTAGGTCGCCGCCCGGTGGCATACTTTCGCGGTCGAGCCAACATCTGTCGAGAGTGCGCCATGTACGGCAAGAGCGAGGACCGGGACGACTACCAGGACGTGCCGAGGCCGCTGGCCGCGATGGCCCGCGATCTGCCCGACGGTCACCACATCCCGCCCCACCGCCATCGGCGGGCCCAGCTGATCTACGGCACCACCGGCGCCATCACGGTCGCCACGGACCACGGTGTCTGGGTGGCCCCAGCCACCCGCGGCGTCTGGCTCCCGCCGGGGCTCACGCACGCCATGACCTGCGCCGGAGCCGTCGCCATGCGCACGCTCTACATCGCCCGTGACGCGTCGGCGCGGCTGCCCGGGGTGCCGACGGTGGTGTCCGTGTCACCACTGCTGCGCGAACTCATCGACGAGGCGACGCGGCTGCCCGTCCACTACGACCTCGACGGCCGCGACGGCGTCCTGATGGACCTGCTGCTGCACGAGCTCGTCCCGCGACCGGTTCCCGCGCTGCACCTGCCGGTCCCGGCCGACGCCGACCTCGCGGACCTGTGCGCGGCGATCCGGCGGGACCCGCAGGAGCGCTGGACGACCGGGCGTGCGGCCGCGCACGCCCACCTCAGCACCCGCAGTCTGCAGCGCCGGTTCGCCGCCGCGACCGGTCTGAGCCTGGCCCACTGGGTGCAGCAGGCCAGGCTGCTGCACGCGGTGACGCTGCTCGCTCGCGGCACCCCGGTCACCGCGGTGGCGGGCGCCGTCGGCTACGCCACCCCGAGCGCGTTCACGGCGATGTTCCACCGCGCCCTGGGCACGCCGCCGACGGCGTACTTCGGCTAGCGCGCCTCGTCCCTCAGCAGGACGTCGTGCCGCACCGTGCCCGACGGCCGCTCGACGGCGACGAGTTCGGCGCGCGGCGCGTGCCGGGAGGCGGAGACCACCAGGGTGTGGGTGCCTGCGGGCAGCCCCTCCAGCAGGTAGCTGCCGTGTGTGACAGGTGACTTGGCGAGGCGCTTGCCCCGGGCGCTGATCAGGGTGACCCAGGCGGGGCAGCCCGTGGGGTGTGCGGCGCACTCCACCGAGCCGGTCACGCGCGCCGTTCCCGGGAACGCCGGGCGGGGCGGCCGGTGGTGCGGTTCGTCCCAGGCCGCGATCAGGGCGCGGGTCCTGCGCTGCATCGGCGAGGCCGGGGGCGGTGCGGTGCGGCCGGGCGCGGCGACCGGGAGGCCGGACTGCTCGGCGTAGGCGGCGAGGGCCTCGTCGAGGGCGTCGAGTTCGCGCAGCGCGGTCCGCAGCCGGCGGGCGCGCTCCCCCTCGGGGGCGGGGGCCAGTTCCGCCTCCAGCTCACGGATCAGCGGGCCGGTCCGTCGCCAGGCGCCCTCCGGTTCCCCGGTGGCGAAGAACCGGTCGAGTTCCTTGAGGGACGCGACGAGCGTCTGGGTGACGAGGCGGGCGCGGTCGGCGAGGCGCGGGGCGAGGTCGACGTCGATGTCGGCGGCCGCGGCGAGCGCGCGGGCGTGTCCGGTGGCCGTCGCCAGGAGGGCCACCCGGTGCTCGGCTGCCGGGCCCCGGACGCCGACGGGCATCCGTACCAACGGGCGGGCGACGCTGCGCACTTGGAGGAGTGCGGCGTCCACGGCGCGGGCCGCGCCGCGCAGCCGCACCGGGGTCTCCGGCCCGGCCCAGCGCTCCTCGACCTGCTGGACGACCTGGGCGAGCGCGACGACGTAGCCGCGCTCGGCCTCCTTGACGACGGTGCGGCGGGACAGCGGGAAGATCAGCGCGGCGCAGGCGGTGGCGACGAGTATGCCGATGCCGTTGTCCAGGAGCCGCTCGCCGAGGAGGTGGTCCATGGCGCTGTCGGGCGTGGTCAGGGCGTACAGCTGGACGAGGGCGACGACGAGGCCGGTCACCCAGCAGGCGTAGGCGCGCTGCATGCCCCAGGCGCCGAAGGAGAGTCCGAGGACGATGACGGTGAGGGTCGCGTACACGTGGTCGCGGCCGGTCAGGTGCAGGACGACGAGGCCGAGGACCGCGCCGACGGCGGTGCCGACCATGCGGTGGCCGAACTTGCGCAACCGTTCGTGGGTGGTGTTGGTGCCGAACAGCGTGATCATGACGCCGACCAGGCCCCAGTAGAAGCGGTGCGGGTCGATGGCGTCGGCGACGGGGCAGACGATCGCGGCGGCCACCGCGGCGTGCGCGGGGACGCGGACGAAGGGGATGACGCGGCGCCAGCCGGTCTCCGTGTCGGCGGCGAGCACCCGGCGGGTGGGGCCGGCCGAGCCGGGCAGCCGGTTGTTCTCAAGGGCGACGGTCGGCAGGAAGGGAACGCCGGCCGGGTCGGCGGCGGCGCGCCGGCCGAGGGTCAGCCAGCTGTACAGGGCGTCGGCCAGGGAGTCCAGGAGGTGTCCGACGCGGCGGGCGAGGACGGCCGCCTCGACGTCGTCGGCGGGTGCGGCCGGGTCGCGCAGGATCGCCCCGGCGCGTTCCTGGACGTGCCGGGCGGCGGGGTGCAGGCCGTCGGCGCGGCCGAGCGGGGTGTCGCGGGCGAGCACCAGGCCGACGGCGAGTGCCTCGCGGAGTTCTTCGGGGACGGGGCGGCGGGTGAGGTCCTGGACGGCCTGGCCGATGCCGCGCAGGGCGAGTTCGGCGTCGAAGAGGTGCCGGTGGAGGAGTTCGGCGGCGGCCGGGTCGGCGGCGACCTCGGGCTGGGCGAGGCGCCCGTCGATGGTCACCGTGGTGGTGTTGAGGCGGCGCAGGGAGCGGCTCATGCGGCGCACGGCGCGGTCGCGGTCCGTGTCCGGGTCGAGCGCGTCGACGGCGGCGTCGGCCACCCGTCGCGCCTCGACGACGAAGGCGCGCTGGGTGCGCAGCAGGTCCTCGCGCGGCATGGGGTGGCAGAGCAGCAGCCGGGTGGCGAGGACCGCGGCGGCGGAGACGAGGGCGACGGCGAACGCCTTGCCGACGAGCGCGGCCGGGATGCCCGCGAGCATGCCGACCATCAGGCCGTTGAACAGCATCATGCCGGTGATCAGGGCCATCGGCCCGAACCTGGCGAGGAGGAAGGTGAGGGCGAGCGCCGCGATCATCAGGACCATCTGGGGCACCCGCCGCCCGTTCAGCGACGCGCACAGCCACAGCACGGCGGTGTACGGGAACGGCATCCACAGGATGGCGCGGGCGAGCCGGTCCCAGGTGTTCTCGGCGACGGCGAACGCGCTCATCAGGCCCATCATCCCGGCGACCATCATGCCGATCATGGGTGGGAGGTCCAGTGCGCCCGCCATCCAGTAGCCCACGGCGAGCGAGGTCACCATGGCGACCAACGAGCGCCATCCGGCCTGGAGTTGACCGAGTCCGGGGTCGGCCGCGAGCACCCGGTCCCACCATCTGCGCGGTCCGGCGACCCGGTGCGGCGCGAGGTCCGTGCCGGGTGCGGTGCCGCTCGTGGCTGATGTGTCCGGCAGTGTGCCCGGGGTGGTCAACTGGCCTCCGATTCGATGGCGTTCACAAGGGTGGCGATCGCATCCCGCGCGGTGGAGACCGCGCGCTCCGAGTCCTCGATGCCGCCGTCGAGCGCGTCGAGCAGGGACGTGGCCATCAACTGCCGTCCGCGTTCGAGCAGTTCGCGCCCGGCGGGGGTGAGGGACGTGTGGACGGCGCGCCGGTCGTCGGCGCAGCGCTGCCGCTCGACGAGTCCGGCCTCCGCCAGTTTCTGCAGGAGGACGGTGACCCGGGGCTGCGCCATCCCGGTGCGGGCGGCGAGCGCGGTGACCCGGCTCGGTCCCGCCTCCAGTGCGTCGAGCAGTGCGACCTGGCTGCGGGTGAGTCCGAACTCCCCTGCCCTGAAAAGGGCTTGGGTCAGGTGCCCGATCCCTCGCAGCAGTCCGCGGGCGGCGCTTTCGATGCGGCGGGCCTCGGAGACGTCGGCGGGTGCCACGGACACCGAGGATAGATGCATACGGAAAGTATATGCATGCCGTATACACACTCCTGCCGGCGGGGCCGCTACGAACCGTCCTGCTCGGCGTAGATCACCAAGGTCTGCTCGGGCCGTCCTGCCGTGTGGAACGCCGTGTACGCGTACGTGACCACGCCCCGCCCGCGCACCCGCAGCCGCTTGTGCCCGCCTCGGCGCGCCTCCACCTCGAACCGCGGCCACCACGCCCGCACCTCGGCGCAGCCGTCCTTCAGCTCCTCGACGAGCCGCCCGTAGCAAGGGTCCCCCGGATGCCCGCCGGCCAGGGTCCGCACCCGTGCGAGCAGCCCGCGGGCCTCCGGCTCCCAGTCCACCAGGACCTCGCGCGCCTCGGGCGTCAGGAAGGTCCACCGGACGAAGTTGGGCGGCCGTCCCCCGTCGGTGACGAGGCCGGGGAAGACGTCCTCGGTGGCCGGGTTGTGGCTCAGCACGTCGTACGTGCCGTCGATGAGGTACGCGGGGTGCGGCTGCAGCAGGTGCGGGACGGCGGCCACCTCCGGAGCGAGCGCCTCGGCCGCCGCGGCCTCGCCCGCCGGAGCGCGTCCGGCGAGCCGGAAGAGGTGGTCGCACTCGTGCGGCCCGAGCCGCAGGGCGGTCGCGAGCGCCTGGAGCACCTGGTCCGACGGGCGGATGTCGCGGCCCTGTTCGAGGTACGTGTACCAGGTCGCGCTCATCCCCGCGAGCAGCGCCAGCTCCTCCCGCCGCAGGCCGACGTGCGGCGGCGCCCCGTCGGCGGGAGCCCCGCCTCGCGCGGCGTGATCCGCTCCCGTCGGCTGCGCAGGAAGGCCCCGAGCTCCTGACGTCTCTCCTGCGCGTCCGGCATGGTGACTACCACCTTTGATTCCAGAATAAGTCGGCTCTGGATACCAGATTAAGCCGGTCGCACACTCGATCCGTGAGAACAGCGAACCAGCAGGGACTGAGGACGATGGGCATGTCCGGCATCAACGGCAAGGTCGTGGCGATCACCGGTGCGAGCAGCGGGATCGGCGAGGCGATCGCACTCTCGCTCGCCGAGCGCGGTGCGCGCCTCGTGCTGGGGGCGCGGCGCACGGACCGGCTCGAAGCGCTGGCCGCGCGGATCGAGAAGGCGGGTGGCGAGGCCGTGCCGCTGCGCACGGACGTGACGCGGCCCGACGACATGAAGGCCCTCGTCGGGCTCGCGGTCGACCGGTTCGGCCGGCTCGACGTGCTGGTCGGGAACGCGGGCGTGGCCACCGTCTCGCCCCTCGACGCGCTGCACACCGACCGGTGGGACGAGATGGTCGACGTCAACATCAAGGGCGTGCTGCACGGGATCGGCGCGGCGCTCCCGGTCTTCCGGGCGCAGGGGTACGGGCACTTCGTGACGACCGCGTCCACGGCGGCGTACCGCGTGGTGCCGTCGATGGCCGTCTACGCGGGGACGAAGTTCGCGGTGCGGGCCATCTGTGAGGGACTGCGCCAGGAGGCCGGCCCCCAGGTGCGGGTGACCACGGTCCTGCCCGGGGTGACGGCGACGGACTTCGCCGTCCCGTCACCGCAGGAAGAGGTCCCTGCCGCGCTCGTGGCACTGCGGGACATCGCGATCCCGCCGGCCGCGATCGCACGGGCCGTCGCCTTCGCGATCGAGCAGCCCTCCGACGTCGACGTCAAC
>NZ_JAMOLN010000120.1 GCF_024448165.1 Streptomyces longispororuber | reverse complement strand
TCGCCGCGTCCGTCGGCAACGCCGTGGAGTGGTACGACTGGTACGCCTACACCTTCCTCGCCACGTACATCGCGGGCGAGGTCTTCCCGCAGAGCGCCGACAACTCGCTCGTCCCGCTGCTGTCCACCTTCGCCGTCTTCGCGGTCGGCTTCTTCATGCGGCCGGTGGGCGGGCTGCTGATGGGGGCGGTCGCCGACCGGCACGGCAGGCGTGCCGCGCTGACGGTGACCATCCTGCTGATGGGCGGCAGCAGCCTGCTGGTCGGGCTCACCCCGACGTACGCCGCCGTGGGCGTGCTCGCGCCGGTGGTCCTGGTGCTGGCCCGGCTGCTCCAAGGACTGTCCGTGGGCGGCGAGTTCGCGGCGTCGACGACGTTCCTCGTGGAGTCGGCGGGCCCGGGCCGGCGCGGTCTGTTCTCGTCCTTCCAGTACGTGTCGACGTCCATCGGCCAGCTGATCGCCTCGGGCGTGTCCGCGCTCCTGGTGAGCATGCTCAGCGACGGACAGATGGACGGGTGGGGATGGCGCATACCGTTCCTCGCCGGTGCGCTGCTGAGCCTGGTCGGGTTCTGGATCCGGCAGGGCGCGCAGGAGACGCGGTCCGCGGACCACCACCGGCCCGGCCTCTTCGACGCGCTGCGCCAGTACCCCCGGCAGTCGCTCCTCATCGGCGGCATCACGGCGGGCGGCACGCTCGCCTACTACACGTGGACGTCCTACCTGCCGACGTACGCGGAGCTGAACACCGGCATCGACAAGTCCGACGCACTGCTCGTCGGCACCGTCTCGCTCGGCTTCTTCGCGCTGCTCCAGCCGGTCGGCGGACTGCTCTCCGACCGGTTCGGACGCAAGCCGCTGCTGCTCTTCTTCGGGCTCGGGTTCGCCCTGCTGAGCGTGCCGTTGCTGCACTCGCTGTCCGGCTCGGTCCTCTCGCTGCTGCTCGTGCAGTGCGGCGGCATGGTGCTGCTGACGGGCTTCACGTCGATCTCCGCCGCGGTCAACGCCGAGGTGTTCCCGGCGCGGGTGCGGGCGGCCGGGATCGGGTTCCCGTACTCGCTGACGGTGGCGCTGTTCGGCGGCACGGCCCCGTACATGGGGACCCTCTTCAAGGAGATCGGGCACAGCGGACTGTTCCCCTGGTACGTCGCCGCGCTCTGCCTCGTGTCGTCGGCCGTGTACCTGCGGCTCCCGGAGAGCGCCCACCGGGAGCTGGAGCGGTGAGCCCTTCCTGGTCCTAGCGGGCGGGGCCCGCCTTCCAGTAGCCGCAGAACGTGATGTGGTCCTTGGGCACGCCCTGTTCCACCCAGTGGCGGCGCAGTCCGGTGGCGAGGCCCGATTCGCCGACCACCCAGCCGTAGAACGGCCCGTCGGGCAGCGGCAGTCGGCGGGCCCGCTCCAGGGCGGCCGCGCCGGGGACGGCGGGGCCCGTGGCGCCGCGCTCGACCCAGACGATCTCGACGCCGGGCGGCGCCGTGAGGTCCTGGCGGTCCTCGGGCGTGGGGACCTCGGCGACGGCGGTGCCGGTGGTGTCGTCGGGCAGTGAGGCGAGCACGCCGGCGAGGGCGGGGAGGCCGGACTCGTCGGCGGCGAGAGCGACGCGGCGGACGCCGTCGGGTGGGTTGAAGCCGATGCCCTCGTCGACGAGGACGACGGCGTCACCGGGCGCGCAGCCCTGCGCCCAGGACGCGGCGGGGCCCGGCGCGGCCGCTTCGGCGTGGTCGTGCAGCACGAAGTCGACGTCCAGCTCCGGGCCTTCGGGTCCGTCGGGGCGGTGGGCGCGCACGGTGTAGTTGCGCAGGACGGGCCGGTCGCCCTTGGGGGCGGTGAGGAGTTTCAGGTAGCTGAGGGTCGTCAGGCGGTCGGGGACCCGGTCGAGGGAGTCGGCGCTGCCCCCCGGCGCGGGCAGGAACAGCCGGAACCACTGGTCGTGGCCCATCGGCCGGAAGCGGTCGAGGTCGCCGCCGCCGAGGGTGACCCGCACGAAGTGCGGCGAGAGGCGGGTGCGCCGCAGGACGTGCAGCCGCAGGGGCGCCGTCGTCTCGGGCTTGACCCGGGTGGGGGTGAGGTTTCCGCGCGACATGACGACTCCTCAGTGGTGGATGTGGGCGGGGTCGAGGAGTTCCTGGATGCGGTGACCCACGTCGTGCGGGCCCCGCGCCTCGGTGAAGAACGGGACGCGTACGTCGTCGTGACCTGCCGCGCGCTCCAGCCGCAGCACGAGGCCCTTGCGGTCGATCCGTACGGGGCGGACCCGTTCGACGCCGGTGAGGCCGTCGGGGCCGTAGAGGTCGGCGAGCTGGACGAGGACGTCGGCGTGGCCGGTGTCGAGGTGGCCGAGGAGTTCCGGTTCGCGGGCGGTCAGCGGGTCGGGGGCCGCGGCGGCGAGGGCGGCCGCGTCGAGGGAGCGCACCGTGTCGTCGTCGGAGAACGCGGCGCGCGCGGGCCGGAAGACGAGGGTGCCGGGCCCCGCGGTGGTGAGGCGGCCGCTGAGGGTGAGGCGGGCCCTGACCCGGTCGCGCACGGCGACGGGGGCCACGTCGGTGAACTCCGCGTAGGCGGCGAGCCCGGAGCCGGGGGCGCCGGCGAGCTGTTCGGTGAGGTGCGGGTCCGCGGGGTCGAGCAGCACGAGCCGGGACGCGGCGTCGACGGCGTGCAGGGCGACGCAGTCGATCCGGTGGTCGCCGACGGTCGTGGTGAGCGACAGGGAATCAGCGGCGGCGAGGACCGTCCGCGCGCGCTCGGCGTCGGTGGGCTCCGGGTGTGTGTCTGGGGCGGCGGCCATGCTCACTCCAACTCCTCCACTGCAAGATTAGGTAAGGCTCACCTTACTTAATCCTGGAGTGGAGGAACACCCGGGGTGCGGGCCAGGTCGCATTCGAAGCGCATCGATTGATCGAAGCGGGGCGGAAATGGTTCAACTGGCCTGCCGCTCAAGCCTTGTCGTGACCTCGCGGCGCTGACTAGCCTCTCCATGATCGAAGCGCTTCGAAACCACTTCGAAACCACGACTCCACGGAGAGGTACCTGCATGTCAGGCGGACTCCCTGTCACTCCCGTCACCCCGGTGATCCCCGGCTTCCATCCCGACCCGAGCGTCTGCCGGGTGGGCGACGACTACTACCTCGCGTGCTCCAGCTTCGAGTACGTGCCGGGGGTGCCGCTCTTCCACAGTCGCGACCTCGTCCACTGGACGCAGATCGGCAACGTCCTCGACCGGCCGGGCCAGTTGCGGCTGCCCGTGGACTCGCCCTCGTCGGCCGGGGTCTACGCCCCGACGCTGCGCCACCACGACGGCCGGTTCTGGCTGATCGTCACCGTCGTGGGCGGTGGCGGGAACCTGATCGTCACCGCCACCGACCCGGCGGGCCCCTGGTCGGACCCGGTCCCCCTGCCCGGCGTCCCGGGCATCGACCCGGACCTCGCCTGGGACGAGGACGGCACCTGCTGGTGCACGGTCGCCGGGGTGTCGCAGGTGCGCATCGACCCGGCCACCGGCGAGACGTCCGGCCCGCCCCGCCGCCTCTGGTCGGGCACGCCCGGCGCCAAGGCCCCGGAGGCACCGCACCTGTACCGGATCGGCGCCTACTGGTACCTGCTCATCGCGGAGGGCGGCACCGAGCGCGGGCACGGCGTCTCGGTCGCCCGCGCCCGCACGCCCGAAGGCCCCTTCGAGCCGTGCCCGGCCAACCCGGTGCTGAGCCACCGCTCCACGGACGACCCCGTCCAGAACACCGGCCACGCCGATCTGGTGCAAGCACCCGACGGCTCCTGGTGGCTGGTGCTGCTCGGCGTCCGGCCGGGCGGCGGCACCCCGGGGTGGCACGTGCTCGGCCGGGAGACGTTCCTCGCTCCGGTGACGTGGGAGGACGACTGGCCGGTCGTCGGCCCGCTGACCAGTGGCGAGCGGACGCCCGCCGCGCCGTTCTCCGACGACTTCGAGGACTCCGTCCTCGGCCACTGCTGGATCTCGCCGCGCCACCGCTCCCCCGAGCACTGCACCACGAAGGAGCGTCCGGGGTGGCTGACGCTGCGCGCCGCCGGGGAGTCGCTCGACGCCCCCGACGTCGTGTTCGTCGGCCGGCGCCAGCAGGACCTGTCGTGCCGGGTGCGGGTCGGTGTCGACCCGGCGCGAGGGCGCGGCGGACTCGCCGTGCGGCTCGACGAGTCCCACCACTACGAGATCGAGGCGGACGCCGGGGAGGTGCGGGTGCTCGCCCGGATCGGCCCGCTGCGCACCGTGCTGGCCTCGCTGCCCCGGCCGGGCGCGGGGCCGCTGACCCTCGGCGTCGACATCACCGCGACCGAGGAGCCGCGGGACGCCCGCACCGGCCCGGACACCCTCACGTTCGGGGTCGAGGAGCCGGACGGCGCCTTCACCGCGCTCGGCACCCTCGACGGCCGCTATCTGTCGACCGAGGTGGCCGGCGGGTTCACCGGACGCGTCATCGGCATGTATGCCGCGTCCGGCACGGTCCACTTCGACCGGTACGACTGCACGCCCGTACCCGACCGCTACAACTCCCTCACCTCGTAAAGGAGTTCCGTCCCCGCCACCTCGACCGACAGCCCCCCGTCCGCCCCGTCCCGGCGCACCCGGTACGTGGCGCCGGGGGTGCCGTCGTGGTCCGGCACCGTCACCGTCACATCGGCCGCGTCCGGCGTGACCAGGAGGGTGAGCCCGTCCGGCCAATCGCCGTCAGGGCGCCGGTCGTCCGCGCCCAGCGGCAGCACCGCGCCCGGCCGCACGTACAGCGGCAGGCTGTCGAAGCCGTGCGTCTCGCGGCGCCAGCAGGGGCCCTGCACCCGCTCCCCGGTGAGCAGCTGCGTCCACGTCCCCTCGGGGAGGTAGAACTCGACGTCGCCGTCCTCCGTGAAGACCGGGGCCACGAGCAGGTCGGGGCCGAGCAGGTACTGGCGGTCGAGGGTGCGGCACGTCGGGTCGTCGGGGAAGTCGAGCAGCATCGGCCGCATCACCGGGACGCCGGTGCGGTGCGCCTCGACCGCGGCACCGTACAGGTACGGCATGAGACGGTGCTTGAGGAGCGTGAACTGCCGTGCCACGTCGACCGCTTCCTCGCCGAACTCCCACGGGACGCGGTAGGAGACGTTGCCGTGCAGCCGGCTGTGCGAGGAGAGCAGACCGAAGGCGAGCCAGCGTTTGAAGACCGCCGGGTCGGGGGTGCCCTCGAAGCCGCCGATGTCGTGCGACCAGAAGCCGAACCCGGACAGCGAGAGGGACAGGCCGCCGCGCAGCGACTCGGCCATCGCCGTGAACGAGGCGAAGCAGTCGCCGCCCCAGTGCACCGGGAACTGCTGCCCGCCGGCGGTCGCCGAGCGGGCGAAGACGAGAGCCTCGCCGCTGCCGCGCTCCTTCTCCAGGAGTTCGAAGACGGTGCGGTTGTAGAGGTGCGTGTAGTAGTTGTGCATGCGCTCCGGGTCGGAGCCGTCGTGCCAGACCACGTCGGTGGGCACGCGCTCGCCGAAGTCGGTCTTGAAGCTGTCGACGCCCTGGTCGAGCAGTCCGCGCAGCTTGCCCGCGTACCAGTCGCGGGCGGCCGGGTCGGTGAAGTCCACCAGGGCCATGCCGGGCTGCCACAGGTCCCACTGCCAGATGTCGCCGTTCGGCCGCCGCACCAGGAAGCCCTGGTCGGCGGCCTCGTCGAAGAGGGCGGACTTCTGGGCGATGTACGGGTTGATCCACATGCTGATCCGCAGTCCGCGGGCCTTGAGGCGGGTGAGCATGCCCACCGGGTCCGGGAAGACGTCCGGGTCCCAGGTGAAGTCGGACCACTGGTACTCGCGCATCCAGAAGCAGTCGAAGTGGAAGACGCTGAGCGGGATGGCGCGTTCGGCCATGCCGTCGACGAACGAGGTGACGGTCTCCTCGTCGTACTCCGTGCAGAAGGACGTCGTGAGCCACAGGCCGAACGACCAGGCGGGCGGCAGGGCGGGACGGCCGGTGAGCGCGGTGTAGCGGCGCAGCACGTCCTTCGGGGTGGGCCCGGCCACGATGTGGAACTCGATCGACTGGTCCTCGACGCTGAACTGGAGCTGGCCGACGGACTCCGAGCCGATCTCGTAGCTGACCTTGCCCGGATGGTTGACGAGGACGCCGTAGCCGCGCGAGGAGAGGTGGAACGGGACGTTCTTGTAGGCGAGTTCGCTGCTGGTGCCGCCGTCGGCCTGCCAGATGTCGACGGTCTGGCCGTTCTTGACGAACGGGGTGAAGCGTTCGCCGAGGCCGTAGATGTGCTCGCCGACGGCGAGGGCGAGCTGGGCGACCATGTGGTGGGCGCCGTCGGGGGTGGTGGCGAAGGCGGTGCCCTTGCGTTCGACCGCGGTCAGTCGTCGGCCCGTCGACGCGTCGAGGATCTCCAGGCCCCACTCCCCCGCCGTGTCCAGGCGCAGGGTGAGCGGTCCGGTGGTCAGTTCGGTGACGGTGCCGTCGCGGGTGACGCGGGCGCCGCTGCCGCCTTCCGTGGGCAGCAGCTCGAAGTCGGGGCCGCGGCGGCGCCTGCCCGCGTGGTGGGTGAAGCGGATGCCGATGACGCCCTCGGCGGGCGAGAAGCAGTCGACTGTGATCAGGGGCGAGTTGAGGGTGTCGCCACGGTCGCGGACGGGCCGGACCGCGGCGTACGCGGTGAAGCGCTCCTGGTCGGCCCTGACCTCCCGGACCTCGGTGGCGTAGGTCGCGTCGACCCCTTCGCGCATCAGCCAGAAACCGTCGGTGAACTTCATGCGTCAACCCCCCGCGGGACGAAGGTGAGCCGGGCGATGCGGACGTCGCCGCCGAGCCGGACGCGCAGGTCGCGCACCCCGGTGGCGGTGAAACCGGCGTCCACCGTGACGTAGTCGTACGGGCCACCGGTTGCGGGGACCTCGATGCGGCAGCCGTCGGCCAGTTCGACGGTGCCCTCGCCCGCGGCCTCGACGCGCACCCCGGTCACGCCGTAGGCCCCGAAGTCGCAGGCCCGGTAGAGGAGTTCGCCGGTGCCGGTGACGGCGTCGCCGTGGGTCCTCGTCCGGTCGACGATCTCGGTGCCGGACTGCTCGTCGTACGCGGCCGCGTCGAGCCCGTCGGCCAGGACCGGCCGGGCGGCCGGTGCGTCGCCCTCGACGGTCAGGGTGGTGGTGAGCCTGATGTCCTCGCAGGAGGCGCCGACGAGGAGTTCGTAGGTGCCCGTGGTGACGCTCCACCGGCCGCGCGCGACGTCCCAGTGGCCGAGGTCCGCGACGGGCACGGTGAACGTGACGCGTTCGGACGCGCCGGCCGCGAGGGTGATCCTGCGGTGCGCGAGGAGCTGGCGGCGCGGGCGCGGCACCGGCATACCCACGGGCCGGACGTACAGCTGCGGGACCTCGTCGGCCGTGCGGTCCCCGGTGTTGGTGACGGTGACGCTCAGCTCCAGCGTGTCGGCGCCCTGCCGCACGGACGGGTCGGCGTAGCCGAACGAGGCGTAGGACAGGCCGTGCCCGAACGGGTACAGGGGCGTGCCCTCGAAGTAGAGGTACGTCTGCCGGGAGCCGACGACGTCGTAGTCGAGCAGGTCCGGCAGGTCGGCGTCGGCCGCGTACCAGGTCTGCGGGAGGCGTCCGGCGGGGCTGACGTCGCCCGCGAGGACCCGGGCCAGCGCGCGGCCCGCGGCCTGGCCGCCGTGGGCGGTCCACAGCAGGGCGGGCAGTTCGGCGTGGGCGTCGGGGACGGCGTACGGATAGGCGGAGACCAGGGCGAGGGCCGTGTTCGGGTTGGCGGCCCTGGCCGCGCGCCACAGGCGGTCCTGGTGCGGGGGCAGGTCGAGGGTCGTGCGGTCCTCGGTCTCCCGGCCGTTGATGTGCGGGTCGTTGCCCGCGACGACGATCACCACGTCCGCGTCGGCGGCGGCGCGGGCCACGGCGTCCTCGCCGCGCTCCACGAACTCGACGTCGAAGACCGTGCCGTTCTCGTCGGGGGCGGCAACCTTCACGCCGTCGGCGGCGACAGAGACGTATCCGCCCCTACCCGTGTGCTTGAGGAGGTGCCCGTCCTGGTGCGGTTCGAGCGTGAACGTCTCCTGGACGACCCAGCCGCCCGGCTCGTCGGCCGACGCCCGTACGTACCCGTCGTCGGCGACCGACAGGTAGCGGCCGTCGGGCGCGCGCAGGGTGAGCACGCCGTTCCCCCAGTCGACCAGGGCGAGTTCGGTGCCGTGGCCGGGATCGGTGGTGAGCGGCGGCAGGTCGGTGCGGCCCGCGAGGAGCGCCGGGTCGAGGGCGCCCTCGGCGCCGCGTGCCGCGTCGTCGGCGGCCGGGGCGTCGGGGACGCGCAGCAGGCCGGCGGCGCAGCGCAGCCGGATCCGGTCCACGCCTTCGGCGTAGCTGACGCGGTCCGTGCCGAACCGCTCGCGGAGCCCGTCGAGCGGGGTGGAGCGGTGCAGGAGGGTGCCGCTGTACCAGTCGGTCTTGCACGCGTCGGCGAGCAGGCCGACCAGGGCGATGCGGGTGTCGTCGGCGAGCGGCAGCAGGCCGTCGTTCTTGAGCAGCACGACCGCCTGCTCGGCGGCTTCGGCGGCGAGGTCGCGGTGGGCCTCGGTGTCGAAGTCGCGTACGTCGTCGAAGGGGTCGGTCTCCGCGAACTCGCCGAGCCGGGCCCGGACGTCGAGCTGACGGCGGACCGCGGTGTCGATGTCGGTCTCGGAGAGCAGCCCCTGGTCGAGGGCGCGCCGGACGCGTCCGGTGATCGTCGACGACTCGGTGCCGTGGTCGGTGAAGCTGTCGACGCCCGCGACGAGCGCGGCGGCGGTGGCCTCCTCGTGGGTGGCGAAGTAGTGCTCGGAGTCGACGAGGTTGCTGGGTGCGCCCGCGTCGGAGCAGACCAGCAGCTCCTGCTCGGTCCAGGTCCTCAACTGCTCGCGCAGGTACGGCGATACGTGGTTGGGCCGGCCGTTGACCAGGTTGTAGGCGGGCATCACCCCGGCGACGGCGCCGGCCTCGACGGGGCGGCGGAACGCCTTGAGGTCGTACTCGTGCAGGACGCGGGGGCGCACGGACGAGGACGTCGTGTCCCGGTCCGTCTCGTTGTTGTGGGCGAGCCAGTGCTTGAGGACGGGGGCGGTGCGCCAGTACGTGGGGTGGTCGCCGCGCAGGCCGCGGGTGTACGCGGTGGCGATGGCGGCGGTGAGGCACGGGTCCTCGGAGTAGCCCTCCTCATTTCGGCCCCACAGCGGGTGGCGCAGCAGATTGACCGTGGGTGCCCAGACGTTGAGGCCGACGCGGTCGTCGCGGGCGCGCATGGCGCGGACCTCGGCGGAGACGGCGTCGGCGACGCGGCGGACCAGGTCCTCGTTCCAGGTGGCGCCGAGGCCGACCGCCTGCGGGAAGACGGTGGCCGGGCCCATCCAGGCGACGCCGTGCAGCGCCTCCTGCCCGGTGCGGAACGCGGCGAGGCCGAGCCGCTCGACGCCGGGCGTGAACTGGTGCAGCAGGGCGATGCGCTCGTCGAGGGTGAGCCGGGCCAGGAGGTCGTCGACGCGCTTGTCGTCGGCCGCTGCGACACCGGGGATGAACGGGAGTCTTTCGGTCACGTGCGGGTCCCTTGGCGGAGAGGTTCGGAGAATCTTCGAAGCGCTTCGATGCTCCGTAGTCCGGTTGGCAGGTGTCAAGTGGGCGGCAGGGAATGTGCGTTCAGGAATTCTGTGCACCAGTCTTGTTACGCGAGAGGTGCTCCCTTAGCCTCGCTGCAACATCGAAGCGCTTCGACAAATATGCGACGCGTTCCCCGAAGGGTTACCGCAATGACGCCGAACTCGCCCTCCGCCTCCGCTCCCAGCCGGAGAAGTTTCCTCGCCTCGACCGCCGTGGCCGCCGCGGCGGTGGCCGGCGGCGTGCCGCTGCTCACCGCCTGCGGCGGGTCGGAGAACAAGGACCGGGAGGGCACCACCTCCGGGAAGGCCGCCGACAAGTTGCTGCCGACGTTCGTCGCCAGCAAGTTCGCCGATCCCGACATCGCGTCGAAGAACGGCTCCGCGGCCGGCTACACCGGCAAGGTCGAGCTCTCGGCCCTCGCCGCCTCGGTCGCGAAGCCGCTCGGCTCCGGCGCCCCCTTCAAGGTCATGTCACCGTTCTGGGGCTCGCCGCCGAAGGCGGACTGCGCCTACTACACGGCGCTGGACAAGGCGGCCGGCACCAAGGTCACCTGGCAGAACCAGGACGGCAACACCTACGGCCAGAAGCTCGGCGCGGTGCTCGCCTCCAGCTCCATACCCGACATGGTGGTCGTGCCGATCTGGGAGCTGGTCGGCAAGATCTCCAACGCGGTCACCGCCAAGTTCATGGACCTCGGCCCGTACCTCGCGGGCGACAAGGTGAAGAAGTACCCGAACCTCGCGGCGATCCCCTCGGACTCCTGGAAGATGGGCATCTTCGGCGGCGCGCTGCGCGGCATCCCGATGCCGACCGCGAGCGCGACGTTCAACATCGCGTACTACCGCAAGGACGTCTTCGACAAGAAGGGCTACAAGGTCCCCACGTCGCCCGACGAGTTCATGAGCTGGGCGAAGGAGGCGACCAGCGCCAAGGCCAAGGTGTACGCCGTCGGCGACATGTCCTGGACCGCCTTCAACGTCTTCGGCGTCCGCCCCTCGGGCACGCTCGGCTGGCACATCGGGGACGACGGCAAGCTGACGTACCGCATCGAGCAGCCCGAGTACCTGGAAGCCCTGGAGTGGACCCGCAAGCTGTTCGCCGCGGGCGTCGTGCACCCCGACGACAAGGCCCGCTCCGGCGACGCCGGCCAGCGGTTCACCGCCGGGAAGATCCTCATGTACAACATGGACATGTCCCACTGGTACGGGAAGACGGCCGAACAGGCCAAGTCCAACCCGGACTTCAAGATCGAGGCCATGGACATCTTCGGCTCCGACGGCGGCGATCCGCAGCTGTGGGCGAGCCAGCCCGCGAACATCTGGTCGCTGATCCGCAAGGGCGCCTCCAAGGAGACGGTGGAGAACGCGCTGGCCGCCGCGAACTTCGCGGCCGCGCCGTACGGCACCAAGGAGCGCATGCTCGTCGACTACGGCGTCGAGGGCACCCACTACACCGTCAAGGACGGCGTCCCGGTCAAGAACGACCAGGGCAACCAGGAGGTCGTCAACGCCTGGGTGATGCTGGCCGCCCCCGCCCCCTACTTCGCGCACCCGGACTACCCGGACGTCGCCCGCAAGCAGGTCGAGTGGGAGCAGCGGATGGGCGCCTTCATGAAGAAGACGTCGACGTACGGCATGAACATCGTCGAGCCGACCCGCTACGCGAACCTGTCCAGCCAGTTCGAGCAGCTGGAGATCGACTTCGTGCGCGGCAACAAGAAGCTGTCCGACGTGCAGCAGGCCATCTCCACCTGGAAGTCCTCCGGCGGCGACAAGCTGCGCGACTGGTACAAGAAGCTCATCGACAAGAACGGCAGCGGCAACTGATGTCACTCACGGCCGGGAGCCGGCCGGACGGGACGCGTCCCGCGGCGGCCGTCGAGGAACCGACGGCCGCCCTCGTCCCGGAGGCGGCTCCCCAGAAGGGCGCGGCGCACAAGGTCCCCTGGCGGGTCCGGCTGCGCCGCGACCGCGCGCTCATCCTGATGACACTGCCCGCCATCGGGCTGCTCGTGCTCTTCAACTACATCCCGCTGCTCGGCAACGTCGTCGCCTTCCAGGACTACGACCCGTACGCGTCGAGCAACGGCATCACGGCGATCTTCCACAGTCCGTGGCTCGGCGTGGAGCAGTTCTCGCGGATGGTCGACGACCCGCTCTTCTGGAGCGCGGTGAAGAACACCATCGTGCTGTTCCTGCTGCAGCTGGTCCTGTTCTTCCCGATCCCCATCGCGCTCGCGCTGCTCATCAACAGCGTGATCAGGCCCCGGGTCCGGGCCGTGGCGCAGGCGATCATGTATCTGCCGCACTTCTTCTCCTGGGTGCTCGTGGTCACCGTGTTCCAGCAGGTCTTCGGCGGCGCGGGCATCATCGCGCAGACCCTGGAGGACCACGGGTGGAGCGGCTTCGACCTGATGACGAACGCCGATCTGTTCAAGTTCCTGGTCACCGCGCAGTCCGTGTGGAAGGACGCCGGCTGGGGGATCATCGTCTTCCTCGCCGCGCTCGCCGCCGTCTCCACCGATCTGTACGAGGCGGCCGCCATGGACGGCGCCGGCCGCTGGCGCCGCATGTGGCACGTGACGCTGCCCGCGCTGCGCCCGGTGATCGCGCTGCTGCTCGTGCTGCGGGTCGGTGACGCGCTGAGCGTCGGCTTCGAGCAGTTCCTGCTGCAGCGCGACGCGGTCGGCGTGGGGGCCAGCGAAGTACTCGACACCTATGTGTGGAACATGGGCATCCAGAACGGCGACTTCAGTTACGCGGCCGCTGTCGGCCTGGTCAAGGGCGCCATCGGCGTCTGCCTCGTCCTCGCCGCCAACAAGTTCGCCCATCTGCTCGGCGAGCAGGGGGTGTACAAGAAGTGAGCCTCAATACACAGCTGATCCGCAGCCTGAAGGCCCCCGCCCGACCGGTGTGGGAGGAGGCTCCGAGCCGGGCGGGACTGTCCGCCAAGAGCGGCTTCCTCGTCCTGTGCTGCCTGGGCGTGCTCGCCCCGCTGTGGATCGTGATCGTCACCAGCCTGTCCCCGAAGCCGGTGATCGACCGGGCCGGCGGGCTCGTCGTGCTCCCGCAGGGCATCACCTTCGTCAACTACACGGAGCTGCTCAGCGGCGGCCAGGTCAGCCGGGCGATCCTCGTCTCGCTGGGCGTCACGCTCGTCGGCACCGTGTTCTCGATGGCGGTGTCGGTGCTCGCGGCGTACGGCCTGTCGCGTCCCGGCAGTCTCGGTCACCGGTTCCTGCTGATGGCGCTGATGGCGACGATGTTCTTCGGGGCGGGCCTCATCCCGACGTATCTGCTGGTGCAGTCGCTGGGGCTGACGGACACCTATCTGTCGCTGATCCTGCCGAGCGCGGTGAGCGTCTTCAACATCCTGGTGCTGCGCGGGTTCTTCATGGGGATCTCCCCCGAGCTCACGGAGTCCGCCCGGATCGACGGTGCGGGCGATCTGCGGATCCTGCTGACGATCATCATGCCGCTGTCCCGGGCGGTGCTCGCCGTGATCTCCCTGTTCTACGCGGTCGGGTACTGGAGTGCCTGGTTCAACGCCTCGATCTACCTCACCGACCAGGACATGATGCCGTTGCAGAACGTGCTCATCCAGCTGGTCCAGAAGAACACCGCGACACCGACCGGCCTCCAGCAGGCGGTCCGCACCGGTGAACTCTCCACCCTCGGGCTGCAGATGGCCGTCATGGTCCTCGCCCTGATCCCGGTCGCGGTGGCCTCACCCCTCGTCCAGCGCCACTTCAAGAAGGGCATGCTCACCGGCGCCGTCAAGGGCTGACGCCGCCGCCCCGCACTCCCGCCGCCCCCGGTGCCGCTCCCTCGGACCGGGTGCGGCGGGGCACCACATCCCCTGACGTTCCCGGAGCCGCACCATGATCGCCCCCGACGGCCGCCTCCTCTTCGGCGGCGACTACAACCCCGAGCAGTGGCCCGAGGAGGTGTGGGCCGAGGACGTCCGGCTGATGAAGGAGGCGGGCGTCACCTCGGTGACGCTCGGCGTCTTCTCCTGGGCGCGGCTCGAACCACGGCCGGGGGTCAGGGAGTTCGGGTGGCTGGACCGGCTGATGGACCTGCTGCACGCGCACGGCATCGGCGTCGTGCTCGCCACGCCGACCGCGTCGCCGCCGCCGTGGCTGGGCCGGCTGCACCCGGAGACGCTGCCGCGCGACGAGGACGGGCGGACCGTGTGGTGGGGTTCCCGCCAGCACTTCGCGCACTCCAGCAGCGCCTACCGGCGCTACGCCGCCGCGATCACCGAGGACCTCGCCCGGCGCTACGGCCACCACCCGGCCCTGCGCATGTGGCACATCAACAACGAGTACTGCACCTTCGACCACGGCGACGAGGCGGCCCGCGCCTTCCGCGGCTGGCTGCGCACCCGGTACGGAACACTGGACGCGCTCAACTCGGCCTGGGGCACGGCCTTCTGGAGCCAGCACGTCGACACCTGGGACGACGTGATCCCACCGCGCCGCGCCCAGTACCTGCGCAACCCGGCCCAGCTCCTCGACTTCCGCCGCTTCACCTCGGACGCGCTCCTGGAGTGCTACGTCGCCGAGCGGGACATCGTGCGCCGGCACTCCCCCGGCCACGTGCCGGTCACCACGAACTTCATGCCGTTCTGGATCGGCCAGGACGGCTGGGCGTGGGCCGGACAGGAGGACGTCGTCTCGGTCGACGTCTATCCGGACCCGCGGGACCCACTGGGCGGCCAGTACAACGCGATGATCGCCGACCTGACCCGCAGCCAGGCCCGCGGCCCGTGGATGGTGATGGAGCAGGCGGCGGGCGCGGTGAACTGGCGGGGCGTCAACCGCCCCAAGCCGCGCGGTCTGAACCGGCTCTGGTCGCTGCAGTCCGTGGCGCGCGGCGCCGACGCCGTCTGCTACTTCCAGTGGCGCCAGTCCCGGCAGGGCGCGGAGAAGTTCCACTCGGGGATGCTCGGCCACGCCGGTCCGGACGGCCGGTCGTTCGCCGAGGTGAAGCGGATCGGCGCTGAACTCGCCGCGCTGGGACCGAAGGTGACGGGCACTCGGCTGACGGCCCAGGTCGCCGTCCTGCACGACTGGCACTCCTGGTGGGCGGGGAGCCAGGAGGCCCGGCCGTCGACGGAGGTCGACTACGAGGACGTGGTGCGGGCCTGGCACCGGGCCCTGTGGGAGGCCCACCTCACCACCGACTTCGCGCATCCCGAACACGACCTGTCGGCGTACGCGATGGTGGTCGTGCCGCAGCTGTACCTGCTCACGGACGCGGCGATCGAGAACCTCCTGGCGTACGCGCGCGGCGGCGGGACCCTGGTGTGCGGGTTCTTCACCGGCGTCGCGGACACCGACGACCGGGTGCGCCCCGGCGGCATGGACCCCCGGCTGCGCGAGCTGTTCGGCATCCGCACCGTGCACGAGTGGTGGCCGCTCGATCCCCAGGAGACCGTGGACTGCGGCGAGTTCACCGGCACGCTGTGGTCGGAGGAGCTGACCGCGGCCGAGGACGCCGAGGTGACCGCGGTGTACCGCGGCGGCGAACTCGACGGACTGCCCGCCGCGCTGCGCCGCGGCCGCGCCCACTACCTCTCCACGCTCCCCGAGCCCCCGGCCCTGCGCTCGCTGCTCGCGGGCGCGGCCGCCGAGGCGGGCGTACGGCCTCCGCTGTCCGGCCTCCCCGCAGGAGTGGAGGCCGTACGCCGTGGCGAGCTGCTGTTCCTGCTGCACCACGGCACGGGCGAGGTGACGGTCGACCTGCCGGCCGGCGCCTTCCGCGATCTGCTGACGGGCGAGCCGCGGTCGGGGCCGCTGGCCCTGGGCCGTTTCGGCGTCGCGGTGCTCGCCCCGGCCCGTCCCGGGGAGCGGTGACCCGGTGCTGCCCGAACACCCGCACGGCACCTGGGAGACGACGCCGGCCACCCGCTGGGAGGACGGCTTCCTGAGCGGCAACGGCCGGCACGGCGCTCTCACGTTCGGTGACCCGCACGACGACCGGGTGGTCGTCACCCATCACGCGCTGGTCCGCCCGGACGGACCGCATCCCGGCCCGCCCGCCCTGGCGGCCCGGCTCACCACGCTGCAGGACCAGCTGCTGGCGGGGGACGTGACGGCGGCCGACCGGTTCACGGACGGCAGGCCGCTGCAGTGGGTGCGGGCCTTCCATCCCGGGTTCCAGGTGCGGTTCGTCCGGGACAGCGTCGTGTGGCGCGGCTACCGGCGAGCGGTCGACTTCGCGACGGGCGTGGCCGAGGCGCGGTGCGGAGGCTGGCGCTCGCGGGTGTTCGTGTCGCGCGCGGACGACGTCGTCGTGCAGTACGTCACCGGTCCCGGGCTCGACGGCGAGCTGTCCCTCGACCACCGGCTGGCCGGGGTGCCGGGCGGGCTCGGGGTCGGCCGCAGTGTCGTCCTCACCCCGCAGGGCGCCCAGTTGACGCTGCGCTGCCGCTATCCGGACAGCGATCTGGCGTACACGGGGGTGACCCTCGCGGTGCTGCACGGCGGCCGCGCCTCGGTGGGCACCACCGGGCTGCGGGTGGCGGGCGCGGCCGGGCTGCTGCTCCTGACCCAGGTGCGCCGGCACCTCGGGGAACTGGACGCGGGCGCCGAAGTCGCCGACCTGGCAGCACTGTTGGCCGATTCCGGCGACGGCGACGACGACGGCGGGGACCGGGCCGCCGACACCTACCGGGAGCTGCTCGCCCGGCACGAGGCGGAGCACCGGGCCGCGTACGAGCGGGTCGCCTTCGACCTGGACGCGCCCCGGCCCGAACGCGGCCTGACCGGCACCGAGTTGCTGAGCCGGCCGCTCAGCCAGGCCCTTCTGGAGCGGCTGTTCGCGGCGGGCCGCTACCACCTGCTCAGCGCGTCGGGCGCGCTGCCGCCCCGGCTGACCGGACTGTGGACCGCCGAATGGGACACCGCGTGGTCCGGCGCGTTCACCACCGATGCCAACCTCAACCTGCAGACCGCGTCGGCCGCGGCCTGCGACCTGCCGGAGGTCACGGAGGCCCTGGGCGCGCTGGTCCAGGGGCAGTTGGCGGACTGGCGGGACAACGCGCGGGACGTCTTCGGCGCCCGCGGCATCGTGGCGCCCGCGCACACCGACGGCGAGTCCGGGCACGCGTACCACTTCCAGCGCGCCTGGCCGATGCACCTGTGGACGGCGGGCGCCGACTGGCTGCTCACCCCGCTGCTGGAACAGGCCGCGACCACCGGCGAGCGACCGGCCTGGCTGGCCGCGGCACTCGCCGAACTCGCCCTGTTCTACGAGGACTTCCTCACCCGGACCGGCCCCGACGGCCGGCTGGTGATCGTGCCGTCGTACTCCCCGGAGAACCGGCCGGGGAACGCGGGCTGGGGCACCCTCAACGCCGCCATGGACATCACCGCGGCCCGCCACGCCCTGCGCACCGCGGCGGCCTGGCACCCGGGTCCCGACGGCGACCGCTGGTCCGCGCTGGCCGACCGGCTGCCGGACCACCGGGTCAACGCGGACGGGGCGCTCGCCGAGTGGGCGTGGCCGGGCCTCGACGACCGCTACGACCACCGGCACCTGAGCCATCTGTACGCGGTGTGGCCGCACCACGAGATCAACCCGTACGACACCCCCGGCCTCGCGGAGGCGGCCCACCGGGCGCTGGAGCTGCGCGGCGCCGAGAACCACTCCGCGCACGGCCACCTCCACCACGCGCTGATCGCGGCCCGGCTGCGCGACGCCCCCCGGGTCGGGCAGGCACTGCACCGGGTGCTGACCGGCGACTACTTCCACCGCTCCCTCATGAGCGCGCACTACCCGGGCCGCGACGTCTACAACGCGGACGCCGCGCACGCCCTGCCCGCGCTGCTGGCCGAGGCGCTGCTGCAGTCGGCCGAGGACCGGCTCGTGCTGCTGCCCGCGCTGCCGGCCGACTGGCGGCGGGGCGCGGTGCGCGGTCTGCGCACCCGGTTCGGCGCGCGCGTCGACCTCACCTGGGGCGGCGGCAGCTGCACGGCCGTCGTGCGCCCGGACCGCGACGCGCACGTCTCCCTCCAGACCCCGGCCGGCGGTGACGGGCGGCTGCGCCTGACCGCCGGCGAGGACCGCGAACTCACCCTGAGCACGCGGTAGTTCCCCCGTACCCCCCACCGACCATGGAAAGGGACACCATGGCACCTTCAGTACGGTCGACGCGACGCCGCACCTTCCTCGGCGCCACCCTCGCGGCGGGCGCCGCACTCGCCCTCGCCGCCGCCCCCGCACAGGCGGCCGTCTGGTCGTCGTCCGACCAGTGGGGCAACTACACCACGTCGGACGGCTACATCCTCTACAACAACATCTGGGGCTCCGGCGCGGGCGCCCAGACGATCTGGGCCAACTCCTCGTCGAACTGGGGCGTCTGGGCCGACCACCCGAACACGGGCGGCATCAAGTCCTACCCGAACGCGAAGAAGGTCGTGAACAAGAAGCTCAGTTCACTGACCTCGCTCACCAGCAGCTACAACGTGACGGTGCCGTCGTCGGGCGCGTACAACACGTCGTACGACATCTGGGACAGCGACTACGACCACGAGGTCATGCTCTGGGTGAACTACAACGGCGCGGTCGGCCCGCTCGGCACCTCGCAGGGCAACCTCACCCTCGGCGGCCACACCTGGACCGTGTACAAGGGCAACAACGGTGCCAACGAGGTCTATTCGTTCCTGCGCACGTCGGACTCGACGTCCGGCACGGTGAACGTCCTGCCGATCCTGAAGTGGATCAAGGACACCAAGGGCTGGTGGGGCGACGAGACCATCGGTGACGTCCAGTTCGGCTACGAGATCACCTCGTCGTCCGGCGGGCTGGACTTCCAGACGAACAGCTTCAAGGTCTCCAGCAGCTAGCGGCCCCCGGACGCGCGGCTCAGACGCCGGCGGGCGCCTGGGCCGCGCTTTCGCGGACCGTCAACTCCGGTGCGAGCAGCACGACTTCCTCGTCCGAGCCACGCCCCTCGATCTTCGCGATGACCTGCTCGACGGCGCGCCGGCCCATCTCCTGGGCGGGCACCGCGACCGAGGTGAGCGGCACGGAGGCGTGCGCGGCGACCTGGTCGGGGCAGACGGCGACGACCGACACGTCCTCGGGGACGGCGCGGCCCGACTGGCGCAGCAGGGCGAGCAGCGGGTCGGTCGCCGCCTCGTTCTGGACCACGAACGCGGAGGTGCCGGGGCGCTCGTCGAAGATCCGCGACAACGTTGCCGACACGGAGGCGTACGAGCCCTCGCACGGGCGGTGCAGCAGCCGCAGGCCCAGCTCGTTGCTGCGCTCGCGCAGGCCCGTCAGGGTCCGCTCGGCGAACCCGGTGCGCCGCTCGTACACGGCGGCGGCCTCACCGATGACGGCGACCTCGCGGTGCCCGAGGTCGGCGAGGTGCTGGGCGCAGAGCGCGCCGGCGGCGGCGAAGTCGAGGTCCACGCAGTTCAGCCCGGTGGTGTCGGCGGGCAGCCCGATGAGGACGGCGGGCCGGGACGCGGTGCGCAGCAACGGCAGCCGCTCGTCGTCGAGTTCGACGTCCATCAGGATCATGGCGTCGGCGAGCGCGCTGCCCTCTATGCGGCGCACCGCCTGGGCGCCCTCCTCGCCGGTGAGCAGCAGGATGTCGTAGCCGTGCGTGCGGGCGGCGGTGGCGACGGCCATCGCTATCTCCATCATCACCGGCACGTACATGTCGGTGCGCAGCGGCACCATCAGCGCGATGATGTTCGACTTGCTGCTGGCCAGCGCCCGCGCGCCCGCGTTCGGGTGGTAGCCGAGCTGGCGGACGCTGTTCTCGACGCGCTCACGGGTGGCCGCGGAGATGGACCGCTTGCCGCTGAGGACGTAACTCACGGTGCTGGCGGAGACTCCGGCGTGCCGGGCGACCTCTGCGAGCGTGACCATGTCGTTCTCCTGAGCCGGGACGAAGGGACGAAACACCTCGATCGCGAAGCGCTTCGACGGGGGCGGGTTGCCGTTGGCCGTTCGGAATTCCGACCCTATGGCGCCGGACGGGCACCTGTCCACAAGTTCGTCGAAGCGCTTCGACAGGGGTGGCCTGCCGCATCCCCGGCTCACAGCCTAGTCAAAGGACGCCCCTGCGGTCAGGCGAGTTCGCCGAGCACCTCCCAGGTTCGCAACCGGGCGTCGTCCCCGGCGATCTCGGTGCCCGACACCACCACGTCGGTGGCGCCCGCGTCGCGGTAGCGGCGGACCGCGTCGGCGAGGTCCTTCTCGTCGCCGACGACGGCGAGGTCGGCCGCGTGCCGGTGTCCTGACTGCTCGATGACGCGCGCGTAGGAGGGGATCTGCTCGTAGAACGCGAGGTCCTCGTAGAGCCGGGCGCGCAGCGGTTCCGGGTCCGGGGTGACGACGCCGGGGACGAACGCGACGACGCGCGGCGCGGGTCGCCCCGCCTCCTCGGCGGCCCGGTGCAGCTCGGGCACGATGTGCTCCTCCAGGGCGCGCGGCCCCGCGAGGTAGGGCAGGATCCCGTCGGCCAGGCGTCCGCTGACCCGCAGCGCCTGCGGGCCCATGGCGGCGACCAGGACGGGCACGGTCGGTGCGGCGCCCGGCACCCGGGCGGGCCACGACGTCCGGGCGGTGATCAGCTCGCCCTCGAAGTCGGCCTCGCCGGTCTCCAGCAGCTGCCGCAGCACGGTGAGGAACTCGCGCAGCCGGGCCACCGGCCGCTCGAAGGGGATGCCGAGTCCGCCCTCGCTGATCAGCTTCGTGCCGACGGCGAGCCCCAGGTGGAACCGGCCGCCGGTGGCCGCCTGCACGGTCTGCGCCTGGCTGGAGACGAGCAGCGGATGCCGGCCGAAGACGGGCAGCGCGGCGGTGCCCAGCTGGATCCCGGGGACGTCGCGGCCGATGACGGCCGCGACCGTCGGTGCGTCGTGGCCGAAGGTCTGGCCGAACCAGAGGGACGCCAGTCCGGACGCGCGGGCCTCGCGGGCCTGCCGGACGGCGTCGTCGAGGGTGAGGTCGGTACCGGTCGTGTCGAGTGTCACTCCCACAGTCATGAACGGGAGAACAGGGGCTGCGGGCCGCCGAATTCCGGGTGCCGTATGAACAGTTCGTGACAGGCTCCGCCCGCGAGTACCTGTGCGCCGGGGGCGGGTGCGTCGGCCACGGTCACGGTGTCCGGGCCGCGTCGAACACGGCACCGGCGGGGCCGAGGCGGCGACTACGCCACCCTGCCGTCGCGGTCCGCGAGCTCCTGCCCCGCGAGCCATGCCAGCACCCGGCCGACCCCGGCCACGTCGCCCGCCGCGATCCGCGCACCGTCGAGCAGGGCGGCCACCCGCTCGGGACGGGCCAGCGCCCTTCGCACCGAGGGCCGCAGCGCCGCCTCCGCGAGCAGCCGGCCGGCCAAGGCGTGCGGGTCGGCCGGAGCGGTGCGCAGCCGCTCCGCGTACAGCTCCCGCGCCCGCGCCGCGTCCCCCGACGCCAGGCAGGCGTCGGCACCGGGTCCCGGGCGCGGTGCGAGCAGCAACCCCGCCCGTGCGTCCTCCCAGTGTTCGGCGGACGCCCCGGGCACGATCACCGGGTCGGACCGGGACGGCGGCACGGTCCCGCCGTCCCGCCACGCCCGGACCAGGGCGTCCCGCTCGGCCGCCCCGCACCGCAGGTTCCGCAGCCGCCACTCGACCCGGTGGCTGACGGCCGCGGTCCGGGCGCGGGCCACCGCGCCGGGCTCCACCGGCTCGCGCAGCCACCGGTCGAGCGTGGCCGTGAGCCCGCCGATCAGACGCCGGCCGGCGGGCGTGAGGTCGGCGCGGGTCGCGAGCGTGCGCACCACCAGGCGGGTCTGCAGGCGGCGCAGCGCGAAGTGGAACGGGGCGGTGTTCTCGGGGTCGACCGCGCGGTCGCCGATGCGGGCCCGCCAGAATCCGGTGACGCCGGTGAACGCGTAGGCGCCGTGCAGCAGACCGGGCAGATGGCGCGGGTCGGCGCGCCAGGGCGCGTAGTACCGCTCGTCGCGGTCGTCGGCGAGCAGCGGGAACAGGTGGATGAGCGCGCCGAGTTTACTGTGCTGGAACTCGTGCACGAGGGACTCGGCGAGGTCGAGTCCGGTGTGCGGCCGGGACACCATCATCGAGCCGAAGGCGTCGCCGGTGGAGGCGCTCAGGCGGGCACCCGACGGCCGGCCGGTGCCCCATGGGACGATCCGGGCGATGTCGCCCGGCCGTGTCGTGCCGATCGTCCCGGACCCCGTCGGACGCCGGAGGATGGCGTGCGCCTCGTCCAGCGCCTGCTGCCAGTAGGCGACTTCGTCGTCCGGCAGCCGCGCGGGGGCGACGGGTTCGTCCAGGTCCCGGTACGGGTCGAGGTCGTCGAGGTGCACCGCGTAGGGCGCCAGGACGCGCAGCGGATGCCAGACCGGTGAGTCCGCGTCGTCCAGCGGACGGACCGTGACCGGGCCCGCGGTCACCCGCCCCGCCCGCACGGTGATCGGCACGGCGCTCAACCCCGGTGCGCGGTCCGGTAATTGGAGCAGTCCCAGGGTCGGCAGGCTCACGGCTCCGTCCCGCGCGGGAACCGTGAGCTCGGCATCGGCGCCGGCGCGTACGCATGCGGCGGCCGCGATGCAGGCGAGGTGCCCGGCGTCGGCCCACAGCGGCGGCCCGGACGCGGCGCCGTGCAGACGGCGCAGCGCGTGGGCGATCCAGGACCCGCACTGCGGGCTCATGAGCAAGGCGTCAGCGGCCTCCGGAGCCCGCCGGGCCGCCGTCTCCACCACCTCCCAGACCTTGGCGACGTCACCCAACGGGCCCAAGGGGTCCGGGAGTTCGTCCAGCCGGTCGAGCAACTCCCGCAGCAGGAGCAGGCGTCTGGCCCGCTCGCCCCCGGCCAGGAAGGCCACGGCCTGCTCCGATCCACCGCCCGCGGCCAGCTCGTCGAAGAGGGCCCCGGGCATGCGCAGCGCGGAGTGGGCGGTTCCGGCCGGTGTGCCGGTCCCGGCCACGTACGATTCCGACACGCGCTACTCGGCCCGACCGGGCTGGGGTGGGCTGTCACCGATCGCATTGCTGCGGGGACGGCGGGTGTCGTCGAGGAGTCTGCGGCTGATCGTGAGCGCGGGGTACCGGCGCAGTTCCGCGACACTGACCGCGGCGAGATCCGCCAGGTCCGACTCCACATAGTCCGCCGGACGGTCGGCGCGTACCGGCTCTTTCAAGGTGTGCTCCCCCTTCACCCACGACGGCACGCGATGCCGCCGCCGTCCTGTATCCATCATGACGAAGCTTGCCCGGTCCCGGAACCCGCAGACCCGGCCGAAGATCGGGAACGTGCTGTTGGCCGATTACCATCGGTTCCTCGAGCCTCAGTCGTGCGCCAACCCATCGATCGCCGACCGGAGTTCGGCGGCTCTCCCGGGGTCGCTGTCGAGGGACGCGACCGCCTCGTACAGGGCCCACAGGTCGTCGGCCCGGTTGCCGTGGGCGCGCACGATCGCGACCAGGTCGGGGCGGGCGGCCGGGTTGCGCCGCATCTGCGCGGTCAGCCTCGGTTCGAGCAGCAGCACCAGGGTCTGGCGCTCGTCGAGACTGTGGGTGAGCGGGTAGGTGAGCAGCACGTCGACGACGCGGTTGAGGGCCGCGAGGCCACCGCGGTTTCCGGCCCGTGCCGCGGCCGGGCGCAGCGTCTCCTCGTGACCCGGCCGCTTGAGGATCAGGGTCGGCAGCTGCTCCGTGCGGCCCGCGGCCCACTCCCGCTCGACCAGTGCGCGCACTCCGGCGAAGAGCGGCACCGGGTCGGGCGCGGCGCCGATGCCGGTCTGGTCCAAGGTCTTGAGCACCAGGTCGGAGAAGAGTCCGGTGCGCCGCTCCGGGTCGTTGGCGGCGCGCTGCCCGCGGGTCGCGGCGAGCAGCAGCGCCTGTGCGTGGACGTCGGTGCGGCCGCCCGCCGGGAGGTGTTCGGTGGGCAGGGTGTCCGGGAAGCCGTGCCGTTCGTCGAACGTCTGGCAGGCGTCCACGACCCAGGTCTGGTGCCCGAATCCGGCGAGGGCGTCGCTGGCCAGGCGTCTTCGGGCGGACTCCAGATCGATGTTGCGCCGGTCGTCGGCGGTGGCGTCGGCGCAGTAGAGCCGGACCCGCTCGTCCTGGTCGAGGACGCCGTGGCCGCCCCACCACACCCACAGGACGTCACCCCGGCGGGTGCTCAGTTCCCGCACGAGGGCGTCGCGCAGGGTGGCGTGGTCGGCGGGCCGGTGCGCGGGCCCCGGCTGCCTGTCGCCGGCCGGCGACAGGTGCAGCAGGATGTTGGACTCGGGCACGCCGCGCTCGCGCAGCCATGCGTAAAAGCGCAGCGCGTCGCAGGCTGGTCCCGGCAGCCGCCAGCCGTCTCCTGCCGCGTAGTGCTCCACGCCGACGACGAGCGCGGTGACCCGGGCCGGATCGACGTCGGTGACGCTCCGGTACGTCATGGGAGTCGGGCCGCGACGGCCCGGTAGACGGCGGGATCGTCCCAGTACGCACTGTGCGCCACGGGGAAGGGCTGGCGGCTGTCGGTCGCGATGTCGGTGACCCGGCCGGGGAACAGCGGGGCGCCGCGGTAGCCGAGCAGATCGCGGACGTCGTAGAGGTTCAGCCACGCGGGCACGTGCGCGGGCAGTGGCCCCGGGTGGGCGAGGGAGGGCAGGGCGCCGGTCTCGTAGAGGAAGGGGCCCTGCGAGCCGACCGTGACGAGGAGTTCGACGCCCGGCTGCGGGTCGAGGACGAGCGTGTCCAGGGCGATGATTCCGCCGAGGCTGTGCCCCAGCAGGACGACGGGGGGCTGCTGCGCGGCCGTCAGATCGCGCAGCCCCCTGCGTACGCCCTCACCACGGGCCAGGTAGCGCAGGATGTCGCCCGCCGCCGGGTGCGCGGCGTCGGTCAGCGCTCTGCGGCGGCGTACGGCGATCCGTGAACCGGCTTTCATCGCCGGTCTCTTGAGGGTGCGCAGGAACAGCCCCCGGTCGGCTCCGGCCGGTGCGGCACCGAGTGCCTCGGCGATGCGGTCGACGGCCGCGTCCCGGGCGTCCCCCGTGCACAGGACGGGCGCGTCGGACTCCAGCGCGCCACCGATGACGGCGGCGGCCAGGCTGCGGGCGAGCACCCGGGCCAGTTCGTCGGCGTCGAGGGCGGCGGCCGCGGGCGGCAGCAGCGGGGAGCGGGCCAGAGCCACCGCGTGCTCCCGCACGTCCGGTCCCAACTCCGCTGCCGTGTCGTCGAGTTGGCGGAGGAGACGGCGCGGCCGTTCGTCGGGGAACTCCGCTCCGGGCGCCGTCACGGCGGCACCCGCACCGGCCGCCGCGAGGGCCAGCTCGGCCTGCGGATCCGCGTAGAGCCGCGCCCACTGCTCCGCTTCGTCCTCGCTCTCGTCGCCGACGCCGCGGCTGGTGCCGCCCGGGCCTTCGGGCACGCTCGCGCCGCCCGCGGCGAGCGTGGCCCCGTGCGCCTCGCCCCAGTAGTAGGGGACGACGCGGGCGTGCGGTGCGACCGCGCCGAGGCCCGAGGCGATTCGGGCGTGCAGCTCCGTGAAGCGTGGCTCTCTGACACCCGTACCGTGAATGAAGACGACCGTGGTCATGCGTCCAGCCCCCGTGCCGGTCCTGAAACCATCCGTACGTGCATGATGCATCGTCAACTCCGGTGACACCAGGCGCACTCGGCGCACTGCGTCGCACGGGCCCCGGACTCGGCCGGGGCCCACGGCGCCCTGGAATCAGCCCGCCGTCACAGCGGCAGCGGAGCGATGTCGAACTCGATGCGCTGGTGCACCTGTGCCGCCATGCGCCAGGGGTGCTCGGCACCCAGGACCCGCGTGAGGCCCTCGACCGCATCCGCCTGCAACTGGTCCGCCTGCGCGGTCTCGCCGAGGCCGCGCAGGTCCAGGGCGAGGTTGGCGGTGCAGGCCAGCGTCAGCGGGTGCTCAGGACCCGCCACCTCGGTCAGCAGCGGCAGCACGGCCTCGTCGACGGCACGCGCCGCCGCGAACCCGAGGCGCGCGTAGTGGTCGTTGGCCCGGCCCAGGCGTGCGGTCAGCGTGAACGGGTGCCGCTCCCCCACCGTCGCCGTGAACTGCTCGACGGCCTCGACGTCGTGTCGCTCCGCCGCATCGACCTCGCCCTGGGCACGCAGCGTCGCCGCCAGGTTGACCAGGGAACTCAGCGTGCTCGCGTGGTTCTCGCCGAACACGGCGCGGTACCGCGCCACGTTCTTCTCGCCCAGTTCGCGCGACCGTGCCAGGTCGCCGCCGATGCGCCGGTCGACCACGGCGTTCATCTGGGTGGCCAGCGTTTCGCCGTACTCCGTTCCGTAGCGCTCGGTGAACCGGACCAGCGTGTCCTCGGTCAGCTCGCGCGCCTCGGCGACGGCGCCGGCCCGGCGGCGGCACACGGCAAGTTCGCGGGCGGCCTTGATCGTGGCGGCGTTGTCGGGTCCGAAGTTGCTCACGTACGTCTCGTACGTGGACTCCTGGAGGATGTGGGCTCCGCGGTAGTCACCGGACTCCCGGACGTCGATCGCCAGGCCGTTGAGCGAGTTGAGGGTCAGGCCGTTCGTGGGGCCGTAGAGCAGGTCGAACTGGCGGGCCGTCTCCTCGTCGATGGCACGCGCCTCGGGGAACGCGCCACAGCAGCGCAGGGAGATGCCGAGGCTGTGTGCGGCGTGCAGGGTCTCCGGGTCGTCCGGGCCGAAGAGACGGCGGGCCATCGCCACCGCCTCCTCGTCGAGGGCGCGGGCCTCGTCGAAGTCGCCCCGGTAGCGCTGGGCGATCGCCATCTGCCACATGGAGCCGATGAGTTCCTCGTCCGGCACGTGCCCGGCGCGGGAGCGTTCGAGCGCCGTCTCGTTGAGCCGCATCGCCTCTTCCGGGCTGCCGAACTTGCGCAGCATGAGCGCCAGGAACTTGGCCATCCTGATCACCAGGATGTCGTCGTCGCCCGACTGGGCCTGCCAGGCCGTCCAGGCCTCCCGGGCCATGCTCATCGACGTCTCGTGAGCGCCCCAGTAGTAGAGGAAGTACACGACGTCGTAGATGAAGTCGCGCACCCACGGGTCGGAGCTGCGGACCGCGCCCGACGCCTGTACGTGCGGCAGCAGCGCCTGGTAGGTCGGCCACAGTTCGGGGGAGGCGCCCTCGCCCGGCTTGGCCGTCGCGAGGAGCTGGTGGGCGGCCTTGCGCATCCTGGCCTCGGCGGCCTCGTCGAGGCCGGTCGCCAGCACGTTCTGCATCAGTCGGTGCATCTGGAGCGTGCCGCGCTTGTGGTCGAGGCGGATCAGCGAGAACTTGCTGAGCTCGCGGGTGGCGCGGGCGAGCAGCACCGGGTCGCGCAGGACCGGGTCGAGTTCGGGGCTGATCTCGACGTTCCGGCCGCCGCGCAGCAGATTGAGCGGAATCGGCTCGGGCGCCATCAGGGAGCAGATCTCCAGGAGTTGCCGGGCGGCGGGGTGGTCCTCCGCCAGCCGGTCGAGCGAGAGGTTCCAGGCCGCCGCCACCGGCACCGGATAGTCCGGGTTCGGGTCGAGGTCGAGGATCTCCAGACGGCGCCGGGCGAGGAGTTCGAGGTGTTCCGCGACTGGCATGCCGGTGGCGGCGTGCCAGGCTCCGGCCTGCTCGATGGCGAGCGGCAGGTCACCGAGGGCCTTGGCCAGCCTGAAGGCGTCCTCGGAACTGAGGTCGGGGGCCCGGCGCTGGAGCAGGGCGATGGACTCCTCGCGTTCGAAGACGTCGACGCTGAGCGGTGTGGCGACCCGCTCCCAGTCCCGGTTGCGCGAGGTGACGATGATCTTGCCGGGGCCACCGCTGGGGAAGTACGAGCGGACGGCGTCGATGTCCTCCGCGTTGTCGAAGATCAACAGCCAGTTCTCGTACGGCTTTCCGGAGCGCAGCGCTTCCTGGACCGCCGGCACCGCGGTGTTGGCCTGCGGGCCGGTGTTCAGGCCGAGGCGGCCGGCCAGTTCGGCGAGGGAGGCGAGGATCAGGGACTCGCGTTCCGAGGGGACCCACCAGATCACGTTGTACTCGGTGCTGTGCCGGTACACGTACTCGATCGCGATCTGTGACTTGCCGACGCCACCCATGCCGTGCAGCGCGTGCGGCAGGACGGCGGCCGTCTCCTTCTGCCTCAACTGCTCCTCGACGGCTTCCAGGAGGATCTCGCGTCCCGTGAAGTTGGGATTCTTGGGCGGGACATTCCCCATGATCTTCGGCTGGCCGCTCCGGACGAAGCGGTGTTCGGGAGCCTTGAGGTCCATGGTCGTGTCAGCCTTCCCAGCATCAGTGTGTTCGGTTGTCTCGGGCCTCGCCGTCGGCGGCACATCGTCTCCTGGTTCTGTGGTGCTGTCCGGAACCAGCCCTTCCCCATGCAGACCCCGGATATCGCTCTTCGCACCCGGACCACCCACCCTTGTGACGGGTGTGCCACCGCTGATCCCCGCCATGATCCGTGCGGCGCGCCGGGCGTGCGGCCCGGACAGGGCGCGCAGCACCGCCAGCTCGATGCGCAGCCAGGGCCGGTCAGGGGATGCGGTGTCCGGCAGGACCGTGCGCTCGGGGTCGCGGACGGCGGCGCGCAGCGGCGCCGCCGCGCCACGGCCGGTGTGCAGGTCTGCCAGCAGGTCCACCGCATGGGCAAGTTGGCTTCGGTTCCCGGTCGCGAGGAGAGACTCCCTGACGCCGTCCGCGAACTCGGGGTGGCCCGCACCGTCGTGATCCCAGTCGATGAGGCCACCCATCATGACCTCGGCGACGTGATCGGGGCCCGCCTCGGGGACGGCACGCTCGCGCAGCTCCTCGATCAGGTCGAAGTCGAGCGGGATCACCGCGAGCAGCAGCGCCAGGTGCCGGGCCAGCGGGCTCGCGAGCCCCAGGAAGCGTGCGACGACGGCGGCCGCGGCGTGCGGGCCGTCGATGCGCGGGGTGCGCAGGCCCGGCGCGGGCGCGCCCTTGGCGAGGGTGCCGGCGAGGACGACGGGCAGCGTGTGGCGCACCCCTGGTTCGCCGGTGACGAGGTCGGCCCAGGCCGTGAACGAGGCCGGATGCGCGCTGAGGACGGGGACGGGCACGGCGCCGTCGTCCGGTGCGGGCAGCGGTTCGGCGAGCGGGTGCGCGGGCCCGCAGGTCAACTCCCGGTTGGCGCGGCCGAATCCGGCGGCACCGAGTTGCGCGCGGAAGGGGTAGAGCGAGGATCGATGGCGCAGGTAGGGCGGTAAGAGGTGGACGAGCGCGGTCGGTCCGCCGCGGGCGAGCCCGGTCAGCAGGTGGTCGGCGCCGTCCGCCGCCCAGCCCGCGCCGAGTCCGTCGGTGACGACGAGGAAGATCCGTCGGCCGCTGCCGTCGAACAGTTCGCGCGGATCACCGGTGCGCCCGTCCTGCCAGCGCAGCACCGCGGGTCCGGCCGCGGTGACCGAGACCCGCACGGTGCGCACGTCGCGGAACGCGCCGCTCTGGGTGGCCTCGTCGGCGATGCGGCGGACGGTGCCGCGCCAGACCCGCATGGTGAGGGTGTCGTCCACCAGGAGGACCAGGTCGAACGTGGGTTGCCGCTCGGGGCGCAGGTACGGGATCCACAGGCCGTCGCTGAGCCCGTGCTCGGCGGTGCGCTCCTCGTCGAGGCGGTGCGCGGTGCGCGAGGGCACCCGGCGGCCCAGGGCGCGCAGGGCCCGGGCGAGCCGTAACGGCCGGGGACCCGCGGGCGCGGGGAGCGGGGGCAGCCTGAAGACAGGTTCGGCGCCCGGTCCTTCGGAAGCGTGGTGGAACAGGGGCATACCGAGATCGTGCGACTCCTCGTCCGCGCCGCGCGGAAGCGGTGCGGACGGTGAAAGGGGCGGGCGGGAGGACGGGGTGTCGGGGCGGGCCTGCGGGTCGGGAGCCGGTGGAGGACGGTGCTCCACCGGGGCATCCGGATGATCGGCTTCCGCCTGCTGCGGTTCCGGGAGCCCGTGCCGTCCTGAGGCGAGCCACGCGGCCGCGAGCCAGGCCGAGTCGGCGAGGTCGCGCCAGTCCGGTGCGCCGTCGTCGACGCCCGTGGCCTCACCGCTCCCGCTCGGGTCGGGTGCACGCTCCCTGGGCAAGCCGGTCATCAGCGGCCTTTCGCGAGGTCGCGCAGCAGCAACTCGACGAGCTTACGCCCGTGGGAGTTGTGCTGGAAACCACCCGAGGTCACCAGCTGGACGGCATTGAGGAGTTGGTCGACGGAGTGGGTTCCTCCGTCCTGCACCCGACGCTCGAACTGGTCGAGGAGGGGACGCACGACATCCTCGCTGCCGTGCAGGTGGCTGGACACGATCGCGACGAGCTGTTCCCGGGAGGGCAACCGCAGTTCCAGGGGAAGGCAGCGCCGCCGCAGGGGCAGCGGGAACTCCCGCTCGCCGTTACTGGTGATCACGACGATGGGAAAGGCATGGCACTCGACCCGGCCGCGCAGCACCGTGGTGCGCTGCCCCGGGTCGTCCGTGAAGACGCTGGCCTCGGGATCGGCGCTGCGCATCAGTTCCGGTACGTCATAGGCCCCGTTCTCCATGACGTGCAGCAGGTCGTGCGGCAGGTCGACGTCGCACTTGTCCAGCTCGTCGATGAGCAGAACGCGCGGTTGCTCGTACGGCAGCAGGGCCGTGCCGAGCGGGCCGAGGGTCAGGAAGTCGCCCATCCGGGGCGCCGGTTCACCGCTCTGCGCGCCGTCGGCACCGGCCCGCCACGCGGCGATGGCCTGCGCCCGGCCGATCGCGTCGTAGGAGTAGAGCCCGCCGGACAGCGTGGTGCGCGAGACGATGCCCCATTGCAGGACGCGGCCGAGGCCCAGCTCCTGGGCGATGAGGTAGGCGAGGGTGGACTTGCCCACGCCCGGCGGTCCGGTCACCAGCAGGGGGCGGCGCAGCAGGATCGCCGCGTTCACGACGTCGATCTCCTCGTCGCGCAGCTGCACCAGGTCCCGGGCCTCGCCCAGCCGGCGCTCGGCGGTCCGCGTGTCGTCGAGGTCGGGCAGCGGCTGCACGGGACCGCCCGCGAAGCGTCGCCAGCGCGGCGGTTCGGGGAGCCGCGGGCCCTCCCCGACGGGGGCACGGTGGCCGACGGCGCGGAACACGCGCCAAGCGGGGGGCGCCCCGGCTGCGCCGTACTGCTCCGTCATGCCGGCATCTCCTCACAGTCGACCAGGCGGTTGGGGTCGTCCCACAGGAACGCGATATGTCTGCCCACCAGGAGCGGTCCCACATCGTCGGTTTCGGCCTGTGTGCGTAATTGGTGGACTTTGGCGGGCAACTGGGTGGGGGTGCTGCCGAGAATGAGCTGGAGGACCTCGACGGAGCCCGGGGTGTTCTCGCGCCGGTCCCACGCGGCGAGGCCGATGCCCTCGCCGAGCGCGGCGACCAGCGCCTCCAGACCGTGCTCGCCCACGGCGGGGTGCTGGAGGATCACGGCGGTCTTCTCCGGCATCGCGGCGAGTCCGGCACGCCAGCGGCCGAGCTCACCCACGTGCGCCCCGTTCCACCGGTAGGTCTCGGCGGCGCCCGCCGACTGGAAGACGCTCCACCGGGCCCGCCAGCGACGCATCTGGGCGGGGTCACGGGCGCGCATCCGGTCGAGGCTGCGCAGATGCACGTAGTAGCGCATGCTCATCGGGAGCGGGGCGGCGGCGCGGTCGATCTCCAGCCGGGCCACGTCGTGGTTGAGCAACGAGTGCGGCAGCACGAACTCGACGAACACGGGGCCGCCCTCCGGCCGGCTCTCCCACTGCGCCTCACCGTGGGCCACGGCCCGGTCGACGACGCCACTGAGCGTGTCCAGGGTGGCGGTCTCCACGCCGAGGGCCACCGGCTGCCAGATCCCGGCCGCCGCGTTCACCCAGTGCCGTACGAAGATCCGCCCGGAACCGTCGTCGGCCGGGTCGACCATGACCACCAGGGCCCGCGGCACGGACGGATCGACCGGCCCGCCCGCGGCGATCCGCTCGCGCCGCTTGCGCAGGTCCGCCTCCTGCCCCGCCTCCTTGGCCCAGCTGTCGGACCAGGCGCGCAGTTCGGCGGCGCGGGCCGAGCCGAGGGCGGCGGTCACCTCGGCGAGGACGACGACCGGTGGCAGGCCGTCGGACTGCGCGTTCTGCTCCAGCAGGTGGTCGAAGAAGCCCGCGGCATCGTCGCAGTCGGGCGGTTCGATGCTCAGCTCGCGGGCGAGCACGGTGTGCAGCGCGGCCCGCGACACCGGTCCGGCGATCAGCAGGTCCCGTAACTCGCGGCGGACCTTGGGGACGAGCGCCGACTGCAACGCGGGCTCGCCCCGGGTCGTCACGCCGTGCGTCTCGCGCTCGGCGAGCCGGGCCAGGTTGTCGGCGTCCTCCACGGACGCGAGCGCCGCGACCGCCTCGATCAGGGCCGGGAAGCCGCGCTCGTGCGGCAGGATCTTCTTCAGGAGGGCGACCATCTCGGCACGCGGCTCAAGTCCGCGCTCGCTCACCTCGATACCCGATTCCGCGGCGACCAGCTCGATGAACAGTGCGCGCTGCCCGGCGTCACGAATGCATGTCAGCGCGATCAGCTCTTTCGCGAGGACCGCCACCAGACGCACCGGGACGCCTTGCGGTCCGTGTGCCCCGCTCGTCTCCACCCACCATCCCCCGTGAAACGGTTCCGCATAGGAACTGGGAGTGAAGTTATCACGTCAACTCTCTTGCTACCAGGGCAGGTTGACGGTGCGCACGGGGTTCGTGGGGCGC
>NZ_JAMOLN010000012.1 GCF_024448165.1 Streptomyces longispororuber | reverse complement strand
TTCTCGGACCTGCTCGGCCGCACGCAACGCGGGAACGACCGATGAGTTCCGACTCCCGCGGAGGTCACCCCTTGTACGACAGCCGGCACCTTGACGTGCCCGTACCTGAGGGAGCCCCATGGCCAAGCTCATCTACTCGATGATCACGTCGCTCGACGGGTACGCCAAGGCGGCGGAGGGGGACCTCGGCAGCGGGGCGGGCGACGACCCGGAGGTGCACACCTACGTCAACGACCTCTTCCGCCCCGTCGGCACCTATCTCTACGGCCGGCGGATGTACGAGACGATGCTGTACTGGGAGACCGCGCACGCCCTGCCGGGTCAGCCGCCGCACATCATTCAGTACGCCCGCGACTGGCAGGCGGCAGAGAAGGTCGTGTACTCGACGACGCTGGAATCGGTGTCCAGCGAGAGGACCAGGATCGAGCGCACCTTCGACCCGGACGTGGTGCGCAAGCTGAAGGCAGAGTCCGATGCCGACCTCACCGTCGACGGCCCGAACCTCGCGGCCCAGGCGATCGGGGCGGGCCTGGTGGACGAGTACCACCTGTTCATTACCTCGACCGTGGTAGGCGGCGGCACGCGGTTCTTCCCCGACGGGGTGCGCCTCGACCTCGAACTGGTCGAGGAGCGGGCCTTCGACAGCGGCCTGATCCACGCGCACTACCGGACCAGGTCGTAGCCCTCGCGTAGCTGCGCGACGGACGCGGGAGGAAAATGGACACACGGAGCCGGTCGGCCGCAGGCTGCGTGGTTCCGCCGACCTGGCCTCGAGTCGTCGAGCCATGAAAGGAGGTGCGACGACATGTCGCAGTTCATGGACGTCCACCACGGGATGAAGGGCCTCACGGCCGATCAGTTGATGAAGGCGCACCAGGCCGACCTCGCCATCGAGAAGGACGAAGGCGTCCATTTCGAGAAGGCGTGGGCGGACCCGCAGTCCGGCACGGTCTACTGCCTGTCCGAGGCTCCCTCGGCGGAAGCGGTCCAGCGCATCCACGAACGGGCCGGTCACAAGGCCGACGAGATCCACCCGGTGCCCTTGACCGCCTGATCACGGGGCGGGGCCACGCCCTGGTCGTAGTCGAGGTCGGGCCGGGCCAGGTAGTGGTCGAGGTAGGCGGTCAGCAGGGCCGCATCGTCCGCGGTTCCGAAGGTGGCCAGGACCATGCAGTAGGAGTTGCCCGCGCAACAGACCTCGGGCCGGGCAGCTGAACGAGGGCGGCGTCCGCAGCGGCGTCGCCCTCGCCTCTCGTCGCGGCTTCGCTTGACCTTGACACAGTGACAAGGCCTTCACTGCAGTCAAGGAGGCGTTCTGATGACCATGCCCGAAGAGGCCACGAACACCATGCGAGCCCTGAAGGGCCTGGAGAACGGCAATCCGTCGGTCCGGCTGCAGGCCGCGCTCGCGGTCGGTACGGACCCGGACCCCGGATCCGTCGGCAGACTCATCGCGCGATGCGCGGTCGAGCCCGAGTTCTACGTGCGCGAAATGCTGACGTGGGCCCTCACCCGGCACGAGGCGTCGATGACGGTTCCGCTGCTCGTCGACGAGGTGCGGGCGGGGAGCGCGCAGGCGCGGAGTCAGGCGTTGCACACGCTGTCCAAGATCGGGGATCGGCAGGCGTGGCCGGTGATCACTCCGGCGCTGCTGGCCGACGCGGACGACGAGGTGGCCCGGAGCGCCTGGCGGGCGGCCGTCGTGCTCGTGCCTGAGGGGGAGCGGCACGCGTTGGCCGTACTGTTGGCGGCGCAGCTCGGACGTGGTGGGCGAGAGACGCAGTTGAGCCTCAGCCGGTCGTTGATCGCCCTCGGCGAGGTGATGGTGCCGGCACTCGGCGCCGCGACGACGGATCCGGATCCGCGCGTGCGCACGCATGCGGCCGCCACGGAGCGGCTGTGGCGGGACCCGGACGCCGGATTCGAGTTCGCCGTCGAGGAGGCGAAGCGCATCCATGCCCTGGGCGGGGCCGGCCGGAAGGAACCGTAGGCAATGTTGATCGGTGATGTCGCGCGGCGGTCCGGCGTCAGTGCCCGCATGCTCAGGCATTACGAGTCCCTCGGTCTGGTGCGGCCGACGGGCCGCACCGGCTCCGGCTATCGCGAGTACTCCGGCGAGGACATCCGGCGCATCTTCCACATCGAGAGCCTGCGATCGCTGGGGCTGTCGCTGCGCGACGTCGGCCGCGCCCTCGACGACCCCGGCTTCGCACCGGCGGAGCTCGTCGACGACCTCATCCGCCAGACGCGCGAACGCATCGCCGCGGAGACGGAGTTGCTCACGCGTTTGCGTCGCATCGGCGCTGCGGAACCTGCCGGTTGGGAGGACGTCCTGCAGAGCGTCGCGCTCCTTCAGGACTTGAGGTCCGAGAGCGCGGGAACGCGGCAGCGCGCCGCGCTCTCCGCCGTCGAGGACGCTCCCGTGCCGGTGGAGGCGTTGGTCGACGCCGTGCTGAGCGAGCCGGACCCGATCGTGGCCGGAGCCCTGCGCTGGGCGCTGGCCCACTCGGACGCGGACGGACTGAGCCTGCTCGCGGCGGGCCTCCGCTCGTCCGCGGCCGAGGTGCGGAAACGGGCCGTCCAGTCCATCGCCGAGATTCCGGGCGACGAGGCGACCGAGCTGCTGCGGGGCGCCCTCACGAGCTCCGACAGTGCGGTGGGCAGGTGTGCGGCTCTGGCCCTCGGGGCGCGTGGAGTCGCCGACGCGGTACCGACGCTCATCGGCGTGATCGTCGAGGAGGGGAACGGCGCGGCCGACGTCGACGCGGCCGATGCGCTGGGCGCCTTGGCGAGTGATGCCGCGGTGGCGGACCAGATCGCCACGGGACTTATCGACCGCCTGGCGACCGGCACCCTGGGAGCGCCCGCACGCCGGCGGCTGACGCAGGCGCTCGCCGACATCCCGGGAACCGCTGCCTCAAGTGCCTTGGGGGATCTGGTGCATGACGAGGATCGGGCCGTTGCGTTGACGGCGACGTACGTTCTCGAACTGCGCAAGGGAACGTAGCGAGCGCGGGGGAGAGTGATGGCTGACGGGGTCCGCCGGTGCGGAGCACCGTGAGGCCCCGCGGTGTCACAACGGGTCTCCGAGCGGCCCGTACTGCTCTTCCAGGGCGTCGGCCCAATGGGCGTCCCAGTCGGGTTGTGTGCCGTCGGCGTCGGTGAACCCGTACTCCTTGTACAGGCCCCAAGTGGCCAGCGCCTGCCCGGTCTTGGCCATGATGTCGGGGTCGGCGGCCAGTGCGGCGACCGCCCTTCCCAGGTAGGTGGGGGTTTCGGAGCTGGCGAAGTCGGGGTCCTTGGCCGCGCCGTCCCGCCAGTTGGCTTCCGTGACGCCGAAGCCCTCCAGCATGGCCTCCGAGCGCAGGAAGCCGGGTGTGATCGCCACGGCCGCGACGCCGTGCGGCTTCAGTTCCGCGGCCTGGGCGACGGCGAGTCGGATCACCGCGGACTTGGCGAGGTCGTAGAAGAACGAGCCGCGGTAGCGGGCGGTGTTGCCGTCGGTGACCTCCACGACCAGGCCGGTGCCGCGGGCGACCATCAGCGGAAGCGCGAAACGGCTGGTGACCACGTGGGTCTCGACCGCCTGGCGCAGCAACCGCAGTCCGGTGTCCAGATCCTGCTCCCACACCGGATGTTCCCAGTCGGTCAACGGGTCCCCGCCCCATACGGAGTTGACCAGGATGTCGAGCCGACCGTTCTGCTCGGTCGCGATCCGGTCGACCAGGGCGCGGACCTCGTCGGGGCGGCTGTGGTCGGTGCGGACCGGGATGCCGAGGCCGCCGGCGGCCGTGATCTTCTCGGCGGTCTCCTCGATGGTTTCGGGGCGGTTCAGGTCCGAGCGCCCGGCGGTGCTGCTGCGGCCGGTGACGTACACCGTCGCGCCGACGGCTCCGAGTTCGACGGCGATGCCCCGCCCGCCGCCCCGGGTGCCCCCGGCGACGAGGGCCACCTTTCCGGTGAGTGGCTGTGCGTCGTTCCCCTCGGTAATCCGGTCGGTGTTCCCCTCGGTCCTCATGACTCCTCCAGGTCGTGGCGGTGGCTGTGGCTGGGCGGGAGGTGCGGGGACAGCACGTTGTCCAGCTCTTGGCGGATCCGCTGTTCGAGGGTGCCTCGGCGATCGAGCGCCCACAGCAGGCCCGCACCCGAGGTGATCGCCTGCACGGACCTGGCCAGGGCCGCCGTGTCCGTCCCGGCGCGGAGTTCGCCCGAGAGCAGGGACTCGGCGAGCAGCTTCTCGATGGCTTGGGTCTGGTTCTCGTGCATGGCCAGGGCGTGCTGGCGGAACTGTGGATCGGTGAGGTCGATGCACAGGAACGCCAGGTGGTTGGCGTAGGTCTCGGGTGTGGTCATCGACGCCATCGGTTCCACCATCAGCGCCTGGAGCGCCTGAATTGCCGATCCATGCCTCTCCCGTACGCGCCCGGGCAGCGCCTCGGCGTTCTTCGCGGACTGTTCCGCCAGTGCGAGGAGCAGCCCGCGCTTGGACCCGAACCGCTGAACGAGTGTGCCGGGCACCAGTCCCACCTCGCGCGCCACGACGGCCAGCGTCAGTCCCATGGGGCCGACCCGGCCGATCACGTCCGCCGCCGCCCGCAAGATCACTGCATCGTCGACTCCCCGGGGGCGTCCCGCCACGATGACTCCCGTCCATTAATAAATGCCTGTTCATTCATTAAAGAGGTCGGGCGGACCGATGGCAACCCGCTGTCAGCAGGGCTGCCGAGACCGGCTGGAGGGCGCGTGATGCGGGTGGGTCACGCCGATGCGGGGGAGGGTGCGGGGGTGTGGGGCAGTAGTTGGCTCATGCCCGCGAGTGCGGGCGCCTCGACCCGGTAGTAGACCCAGGTGCCACGCCGCTCGGAGGTGAGCAGGCCGGCCTCCTTGAGCTTCTTCAGGTGGTGGGAGACCGTCGGCTGGGACACTCCGACGTCGGAGATGTCGCACACGCACGCCTCCCCACCCTCGTGCGACGCGATGAGCGTGAACAGGCGCAGTCGCACCGGGTCGCCGAGCGCCTTGAACATGCGGGCGGCGGTCTCGGCCTCGTCCGCGGTGAACGGGCGCTCCGTCAAGGGCGGGCAGCACGGTTCGACGCTCTGTCGGCCGGTCGACTCGATGAGGGGCAGCGCCTTCGTCTTCGACATGCATCTATGTTGACACACGTCGATACAGGCGGCCCGGGCCGCTGTGGCGGCTGGGCCGGTTGCGTGGGTCGGGCTCGGATCGGGCGGGTTGATTCGATGAACGTCTATGTTGACGTTCGTCGATTCAGGGTGCCATGCTGGCTCCACCAGATATCGACAGTCGTCGAAACAAGCGAGGAGTCGCCGTGAACGCACCTGCCCCCTCCGACCTGCCCGTCGTCGTGATCGGGGCCGGCCCCATCGGCCTGGCCGCCGCGGCCCACCTCGTAGAGCAGGGCATCGAGCCGCTCGTCCTGGAGACCGGCCCCCAGGCCGCCGCAGCGGTGCGCGAGTGGTCCCACGTACGGCTCTTCTCCACCTGGGGCGAGGTCGTCGACCCGGTCGCCGAGAAGCTGCTCGCCCCGACCGGCTGGGTCCGCCCCGATGCCGCCACCTACCCCTCCGGCGGCGACTGGGTGAACGACTACCTCCAGCCGCTCGCCGACGCTCTTGGCGCCAAGGTCCGCACCGGCGCCACCGTCACGGGCGTATCGCGCTCCGGCCGCGACCGCATCGTCGACGCCGACCGGGAGGCCCAGCCCTTCGTCGTCCACGTGCGCTACGCCGACGCCCGCGAGGAGCGCCTGTTCGCCCGCGCCGTCATCGACGCCTCCGGCACCTGGACGACCCCGTCGCCGGCCGGCGGCAGCGGTCTGCCCGCGCTGGGCGAGCGCGCCGCCGCCGACCGCATCACCTACCGCGTGCCCGACCTCCAGGACCCTGCCGTCCGAGCCCGATACGCGGGCAAACGCACCGCGGTGATCGGCTCCGGCGCCTCCGCCTTCACCGCTCTCGCCTACCTGGCCGACCTCGCGAAGGCCGACGACGGCGCGGACACCAAAGGTCTGTGGGTCCTGCGGCGAGGCATCTCCGGATCCACCTTCGGCGGCGGCGAAGCCGACCAGCTCCCGGCCCGCGGCGCCCTCGGCCTCGCGGCGAAGGCCGCGGTCGACGACGGGCACGCGGATGCCGTCACCGGCTTCCGCACCGAGGCCGTCGAACGCGACACCGACGGTCGCCTGGTCCTGATCGCCGAGGACGGCCGACGCCTCGATCCGGTGGACGAGATCATCGTGCTCACCGGTTTCCGCCCCGACCTGTCGTTCCTCTCCGAGATCCGACTCGACCTCGACGAGCGCCTGGAAGCACCGGTCGAGCTCGCCCCGCTGATCGACCCCAACCAGCACTCCTGCGGCACCGTCTACCCACACGGCCACCGCGAACTGTCCCACCCCGAGCGGGACGTCTATCTGGTCGGCATGAAGTCCTACGGCCGTGCGCCCACCTTCCTCGCGATGACCGGCTACGAGCAGGTCCGCTCGGTCGTCGCGGCGCTCGCCGGTGACACCGAGGCCGCCGACCGAGTCGAACTGACCCTCCCCGAGACCGGAGTCTGCGGAGGCGCGGGCCTCTTCGACACTCCCGACGCGGAACAGGACGCGGCGGGTGGCTGCTGCGCGCCCGTACCGGCCCTCATCCAGATCGGAACTCCCGCCACCGCTGAGCGCGGTGAGTCCCCTTCGGCGGGCTGCTGCTGAACGGGCCGTCGATGCGGGCCGGTGCACGATCCCCGCGATCGACTTTCCGACTTGCCGACATGTCGAGAGTGTGGGGGCCATGACGCTGTTCGTCGTGCCGGGACAGCCGATCCATGCTTCGGTGGACACCATGGTCAGCCAGAACGACACCCCCGCCGTCACCGTCCAGGTCGAGGACGACCCCGCCGCCAACCGCTGGGTGGCGCGCGTGACCGGGTCGGGCGAGATCGCGGGCATCGCCCAGTACGTGCGCACCGACGGACTCGTCACCTTCGTGCACACCGAGGTCGATCCGGCCTACGAAGGCCGCGGGGTCGGATCGAGTCTCGTACGGGCGTCGTTGGACGCCGTCCGTGAGCAGGGCGTCTCGGTGCTGCCGATCTGCCCCTTCTACCAGCGGTGGATGGACACCCACTCCGACTACCAGGACCTCGACTACCGCAGGCACTGACCGACTACGACGGGGTCGGGCCAGGCCGGTCGCGGAGCTGGCGCCGCACACCGATCTCGTTACCTCCGGCGGGGACCGGTGTGCTCTTCACCCGGCTAGATCACACCGACGGTCAATGGCCAGGGCACCGCTGACGTCCAGTCGACCACGGGCATGGACTCGTCGCAGTGGGGAGCGAACTTCGTTCGCTGCGGAGCAGCGGAACTTCGTGGTGCATCGCGTGCGTGACGGTTCTACGAACGGACCTCCCACTCGATGCAGGACCTGCCTGAAGAGTGCTCGAAGGTGACAGGCCAGTAGTACGTGAAGGGGGTGCCCGTCTCCAGAGCGTCCGTCACGGCGCGGACGAACTCGGTCAGGCTCGAACCCCAGAGGGTGCCGTCCAGATCCCCGGAGCCTATGCCCATCTCGTACACGTGCCCGTACGTGGCGCCGGGCCGATGGTCGACGAATGCGACACCGCCGTCATTGGGCTGCGCGAAAGGCACGCAGAGGTGCAGATGACCGGCCAGGTCTTCCTCGTCCCACAGATCGGCGTCGGCGTTGTCCTCGCCGACGTCGACGAGAATCTCGTGCATCGACGCGATCTCCGCCGTCGAACTGAGCCGATGTCCCAGCGGCAGAATGTTCCCGGCCGGAAAGACTCCCGTGTCGGATCCGCTGTTCCACTCGGGCTCGACGACACCGTTCCGTCGCTCCAGTAGTCTCCTGAGCTCGGGATGAAGGGCGAATCCCAACTTCCCCTCCAGGTCCGCGATCTCAGCAGTCGTCGCCGGAGCGCGCAGTGCGGCGTGATCCGCCGGAGACCGGGCGGCCAACCACGACTCGAACCGCTCCCACGCCTGGTCGAACGCAACAAGATCCATCGATGTCATGGGCCGACCATAGACGGCGCCTCTGACAAGACGGCTCTGACAAGACGGCTCTGACAAGGCGCCTCTGGCAAGGCGGCTCCGGAGCCTCGCGGCCTGGCGACGACACGAACTACGTCCCTTCGAAGTTCTAGCCAGGATCGATGCGATCGTGGTGCGTCACCCCGAGGCGGGGGCTGACGTAGCGCGGTGCGTCGAGGAACAGTGCGCCGGCCAGCAGGGCGGGGCTGCCACGGGGAACGAGACCTTGTTCCCGCAGAGCGATGTCGAACGCCTCAAGTTCCGCACGACCTGCGGGGCTTGAGGCGCCACCCGCCTCCAGGACCGCACGGGCGCCGGCCTGAACGCGGCGCAGTCCGTGCGGTCCCGCTGCGTACAACAGGCCCGTGTCCTGCACGGTGGACATGATGGTCAGCAGGGCGTCGAGGCGCGCCTCCGGCTCCGCGGTGCCCGAGTCGCGGGCAACGTGCAAGGCGTCCAACGCCCGCCGCACGTGTGGGAATCCAGCTCGCGCCTCACCGCGTGCCCCGGCTGCTCCGTACCGTGCCGTGACCGTCGATCCCTGCGACGGTCTGCGCGGGGCCTTCCGGTCGGGATGCGCGGCCAGGGCCTTCGCGGAGGCCAGGGGGTCCCCGGGATCGAGCGCCGTCCCGGCTACGAGCAAGCCGAGCACCCACAGGGCGCCGCGGTGCGCGCCACCCGCCTGCCGCGCGGCGCGTTCGGTACTGCGGCCGATCGCGCCGAGCTCCTCGCGCAGGCCGGGCGAGGCCGCGCCGGTGCGCTGCGCTGCGGCGGCGATCGCGGCGAGGCCGGGGGTGAGGGCGCGTGCGGACCAGCGCAGGGCGCCGAGTTCGGCAGGTCCCGGCGCGGCTGGCTGCCCCGCCAGGTCGAGCCGGGCCGTGAGCGCAGTGACGGCGGCGTCGGCGAGCGCCCGGATCCGCTCGCTCAACTCCTCAGGAAGACGAGACACTTGACCCGGCCGAGGCGCTCGACGCGTCGCTCGACGCGTCGGTCGGGGCGCCGCTCGGAGGCGTCCCGGTCGGGGCACCGCTCGGCGGGGTGCCGCCCCCGCCGCTTCCGGCGCCCGTGTTCTCGGCGTCCGGGTCGATGCCGAGGGTGATGTACCCCTTGTAGCCCTTGGCCGGGCTCGCCTTGTGCACCGGTTCGAGGGTCAGGAGCCCGCCGGAGGCGCCCCCGCCCTCGTAGACCATGTCGTCGTCGAGCTTGGTCCAGGTGCCGGAGTGCTGTGCGTACGGCTCGATCTCGAAGATGTCCGCGACCACGTCGTCGTCGAAGAAGAACTGGCCGGTGTAGTTGACCGTGCCGCCCTCGTACGTGCCGTCCTCCTTCTGCCCGCCGGTGTGCACCTTGACGTGGATGTGGCAGGCACGCGGGGTGTACCAACCGGGCACGATCGTCTTGAACTTGACGACCCCGTTCGCATTGGCCACCTGGTAGCCGCGCAGGTACGTCTTGTCGTTCGCGTCGCTCCCGTCCTCCGACTCGGCCGGAGCGGAGCCGCCCGGGTTGGCGGTCGTGTAGCCGGAGTAGTAGCCCCAGGCGTCGCAGTGCCAGATCTCGACGGCGGCACCAGCGACGGGCGCGCACGAATCGGTCGTGTCCTGGACGGTGATGCGCAGCGTCAGCGGGACGCCGTCCTTGCCCTCGGTGATGTCCTTCCGGACGAGCGCGCCGTCCAGGTAGTACGGGCCTTCGGTGACGCTGGACATGAGCACGCACTGGCCGCTGCTGCTGCTCGCACCGGCTGACGCGGAGGCGGACCCGGTGGCCTCGGCGGTGGCGGTCCCGTCGGCGAACGCGGCCTGGTACCCGGCGAGCGCGAGCCCTCCGGCGCCGAGCGCCCCACCGGTGAGGGCCACCGCGCGACGGCGGGTGATGGACCTGTTCTTGTGGCTTCCAGTCATGATCGGGACGGTAGGAGCGGCAGCCGTCAGGAGTGTGGGTGTGGCCTGTGGAGAACCTGAGATCCGCGACAACTATCTGGCCGACGTTAGTGTCAACAATCCCCCATCGGCCGGCCGTAGACGCCCGGCCGTAGACGCCCAGCCGATCACCGCGCTGTGTCAGTGCTCTGCGGCATGATGACCGGCATGGAAACCGAGATACTCGTAGACGTCTGGCGGCGGATTCTTGTCGATCCTCGCAAGTCGTGGGTGCTGTTCGAGCACGGCACGTGTGTCGTGCTGCCCGAACCGGACGGCGAGCTGGCTGAGCAGGCCGCGGAGATCCTGAAGGAGTTCGGGCCCGCGCATGCCGGCTCTTCGGCCGGGGACTTCGGGGTGATCGACGTCAAGGGCGCCGAGGGATGGGTGGTCACCGGGCACCACAACGACGTCCTCACCTATGTCGGTCCAGATGAGCCTCACGAGCAGTCGCAGATCGTCGTCGGGCTGTGCGGACGGTCCAAGCGGGATCAGGACGGTACCGAACTGCACGTCGTCCACGTCGAGGACAAGCGAGACTGAGTCAGTCGCACGCGGGGACCCTCGCTGTTGGTGACCGGAGAGATGAGTGCCCTGATGACCGCCCTGATGACCGCCTTCCGGTGTCGTAGCTGCTGCCGCGCGGTCACCCCGACGCTCCTTGAGCGGCCTCTCCCGGACTACGGAGTGGACGAGGGGTGGTTCCGGCCCGAGGCGTCACCCGAGGACGCGAACGGGCACTGTGCTGACCCCATCGTGCGGATGCATCCGGGGACCTTCGCGGTCGACCCCGATCCGTCCGGCCCGCCCTACGTACTGGATGAGCAGTCCGGCCTCCTGGTGGAGGCAGGTCCGAACGGCACCATCGTCCTCAACCCCGGTGACGGGCTCGGCCTGGAGGAACACCCCGACGTCGCGATGCGGCGTGGCTACTGCTGCGGCATGGACGGTGAGTGGGGACCCAACCTGGCGTGTGCCTGCGGCGCGATCGTCGCCACCCTCTACTCGGACTGCTATCAGGTCCAAGAGCTGAGGCTGCAGCCGGATGCCGTCGAACGTCGCGCATGAGGTCTGAGCGGTCCCCTTCCGGCATGCCTGTCAGTGGATGGGGCGCCAGTGCGGCAGCGCATCGTCCAGCAGCGGGCAGGCGGGGTCGTCCCAGATCAGGCAGCCCCACACCAAGCCGGGCACGTCAGAGCCCATCGCATGCGCGGGTCCTTCGGTGAGTGTGCGGTACACGGCCTCCAGGTAGGCGGCGATCGACGGATGACTGGGCTTGTCGCAGGCCAGGTCGTCCGGCAGCGACCAGGAACCGACACCGTCCGGGCCCGCGTAGGTACCGGACTCGGGACCCGCCTCGTCGCAGGTCAGCCACGGAACCACCGCTGCGCCCCACATGTCGCGGCGACCGGTCTCGGGCAGCCGCAGCTCGAGCGCCTCCCTCGGCCCGAACAGGATCCCGCCCGGCAGGAACGCCCCCGATCCGACCTCGCCCTCCTCTTCGTTGGCCTCGATGTACTGGTGCTCCACACCACCGCACAGCCGCCACAGCGCGGCCGGCTCCGGCGGCAGGCCGAACCCCAGGTGCTGCCGGAGCGCCGCGTCGGCGTTCGCCATCTCGGATTCCGGCGCGGGCGGGAGGAGCGAGGCGTACGAGACGGGGGCGTGCTCGGAGAGCCACGCGGTCAGAGCGCGCCAAGCCGCTGCGACGCGCTCGGCTTCGACACCATGGTGGGATTGAGGGGGCATTCGCCCACGCTACAAGGCCAGTTGACGTCGCGGCGGGCGGCCCCTTCAGGGAATCACCCACCCACGGCGGGGGTAGGTCCGGCGTCGGTACCGGGGCGCTCTGGAGCTGCGGGGCGACAGCACCACCTCCACAGATCACAGACCACAGACCACAGATCGGTCAATCCGCACATCCCTCCGCCCTGTTGCCCCGTCAAATCGCAGCGCGAGGCCACTACCCTGGCCCACACTTTTCGGAGACGGGAAGAATGTCGATGCCGGGGGTGGAGAGGCCATGGCGGACAAGTTGAGGATCTTGCTGGTCGACGACCACGAGGACACTCTGTTGGCCCTGGAGGCCGCGCTTGTGCCGTTGGGGCATCCCGTGGAACGTGCCACCGGCGGTGCCCATGCGCTCAAGGCGGCTCTGAAGGGTGGTGTCGGCCTGGTCGTCATGGACGTGCGCATGCCGCTGCTCAGTGGGATGGAAGTCGCCCGCTACCTCCGACGGCTCGATCAGACCTGCCACATCCCGATCATTCTGGTGACGGGGATGCGGTTGGACGACGCCCTCACGGCCGAGGCGCTGGAGGTCGGCGTCGCCGACATCATCAGCAAGCCCATCGACCTCAACGCCCTGCGGGTCAAAGCCGGTTACATGATGCGGCTCGGCGCGGAGCGAGCGACGGCTCCGCGATCGGTGACGACGTCCGGTGTGCCGTAAGGCTGTGACGTGCCAGCGGCGCCTGCGCAGCCCGCTAATCCTTCTGCAGGGCGCGGGTGGCGCCCGCGATGACGGCCGTCGTCAGCACCCAGCCGAAGGCGATCAGCAGGTGGGCCAGCCACTGGAGGCTGCCGTTCGACCAGTACCAGGCCGTGCGCTGTCCCAGGCCGCCGATGGGGATCAGGAGGTCGAGTGTGTAGACGAGGGGCTGGAACGGGGCGCCTTCACCTTCCTTGACCGGGGTGGGCGGCTGGGTGCGGAAGGCCAGGTTGCCCAGCAGGGTCAACGCGAGAAGCCAGATGCCGGCCAGCCAGGGCCGGTAGCCGTAGCCGACGGTCATGTCGAGTACGTGGCCCCACACCTGCGCCGCTGGGCGCAGTGTGCGACGGCGGTGACGTTGTTTGGCCAGGAGCACCCGGCGGGCATCGTCGTCGTGGCCGGTGGTCCGGTACCAGCTCGCCAACTGCTCGTACGGCTGAGGACTGTATCCGGGGCTGCGCCGTATCCAGCCCACGCGGTATGCCACGGACTGCCGACGCCTCCTCACCTCCCTCCGTTCGCCCGCCTCGGTGGCTTCGACGGCTTCGAGGGTTTCGACGGAGCCGTACACGAAGCCGTCCAACTCCACCGTCTCCGGCCAGCTGTGCTCGTTGTCGCGGAGGCGGGACACCTGTGCGCCCCGCAGATCCACCGTGCCGGACGGTGATTGGGCACAGGTGACGTCGAAGTCGGTCACCTGCATCAGGGGGCCGGCCAGGGCCGTGCCGTCACCGCCGGGGGCCGCGTTCAGGACTGCTCCTGCGAAGGTCAGGGTGTCCGAGACCCGAGCGCCTCGCAGTCTCACCGTCCCGTCCGAGGTGAAGCCATCGGAGAGGTTGAGCGTCGACGCCACGACGTTGTCCAGGGCCAAGGCCACTCCGCGCGGACCGGGGCGTCCCAGCGGTACGGGGCTCTCCACATGCGCGCGCTGCATGAACAGGCCTCCCGGCAACTGCGCCCCCAGCAGACGTATCCCGCCACGGGCGGTGAACCCGTGCATGCAGAAGATGCCGCCTCCCATGTCCAGGCCGTCCGCGATCACTGCCCAGCCCTTGGCGACGCACACTCGTGTGCCGTTCAGCACCAGCTCTCCCGCCACCGAGGCGTTGAGAAGGTTCAGGCATCCCTCCACACGGGACCGCGACAGATCGAGGTGTCCCTCGACACGCGCCAGACCGGCGTCCAGACCCGGCAGCCGGCTGTCCATGATGCGGATGGTCCGGGTCGACGCCCCTTGGAGCGTCGGAGCTTCCTCGAACCAGCACTCCTCGATCCGGAGAGCCTGACCGAGCTCCAGATCCGAGAGGTCCAGGTGGCCGCTGATCCGCGCGCCGGCCAGTCTCAGACCTGGGGCGGCACCCGGCCGCGGGGCGTTCCCACCCGAGAGCAGCACCGCGATCACAGTGGCCCGAACGGTTCGCTCGGGACCCCACTGACCTCCCTCGGTGACCCGGTCTTCCCCGGGCGTGCCCGTGCGCAAGTCCACGTGGCGCCCCTCGGGGAACGCGTCCCACAGCTCGCGCTCCGGGGGAGTCAACTCGTCGTATGAGAGCACTCGTTCAGACTAGCGATCTTCCTCAGCGCCCGCCCCGCCCCGCCTGACCCCACCGCGCTCCGATCCCTGCGAGGCGTCGTTGTCAGTGGCGCCGTGCATGATCGGCTCGTCAGTTCTTCGCGGAGAGGGGAAGTGCCATGCTGATCACCAACCCACAGGTGGCGGGTCACGCGTTCCTGCGGTCGATGTACGAAGCTCGTACTTCCCGGATCACCTCGTCGGAAAGGGAAGGGTGATCCTTCTGGGTGGGATCGAGACGGTCGCGCGTGAGTGGATATGCGAGGAGTTCTGTTTCGTCGCGTCGGCGTACGGGTTCACGGACGCCGACGCGGAGGAGCTGACGGCCGTCCGGGACTGGTGAGGCCCCATGCGACATCAGGACCCTCCCAGCTGACTCCTGCGTCCGGTACGGCACCGCTCGCGGACCCGGTCCACTCCAGGTGAACGGGCGGTGCCTGGCCATCCAGAACGACGGCGACCCGGGCGAGTCCGCGGGGATCAACCTGCGCAACTGCGCCGAAGTGGCCTGCCAGCGTTGGGAGGTGCCGGTTCCGCCCGCCTGATGGCGCAACAGGAGGGCCGTCGTGCTGTGCGCCGGATCGCGGCACGTACGACGGCCCCTCCGGCATCCCGTCCCGTCAGTTCCGGGCCGCTCCGGACTCTCCGTTGCCGCGCCGCAGGGCACGTACGAGCAGCCAGCCGAGCAGGCCCAGCGCGCCGGCCACGACCGCCGGCTTCGCCGCGCGTCGGGCCAGGACGGGGAGGACCGCGGCGCCCAGGTCCACGGCCTCCGGTTCCGCTGCCGCGGCACCGGAGGCCGTGGTGGTGCCCGTCGCCTCGGGGCCGGCTGCCAGGTAGGCCGCCAGGTTCCTGGCGAACTGCTGGACCAGGCGGTCCGCGACCTCGACGAGGATGCCGCGGCCGAACTGGGCCGGGCGTCCGGTCAGATCGAGATCGGTGCGCACGGTGATGCGGGTGCCGGTGGTGGTGCCGGCGCCGTCCTCGCTGAGGTGCGCGGTGACCTTCGCGGCGGCGGTTCCCGCGCCCCGGGTCTCGCTGCCGGTGAGGTCGAGAGTGATCGTCCGGCCGGGCTCGTCGCGGGTGATGGTGCCCTCGCCGCGGTAACTCATCTGCACAGCACCGACCTTGACCTTGACCCGCCCGGCGAAGGTGTCGCCGTCCGCGGAGTCGAGGACCGCGCCGGGCATGCAGGGGGCGACGGCGGCGATGTCCTGGAAGGCCTGCCACGCGTCGGTGGGCGGGACGGGGACGGTGAAGCTGTTCTCGAGTTGCATGGGGTTCTCCGTGCGTCGGGGCGTGTCAGTTGTCGCGCAGCAGCGCGCGTACGCGGTCGGGCGTGAGGGGGCCGCGCCGGACCACCACTCCGTACGGCAGGAGGGCGTCCTCCACGGCATTGGAGACGGCGGCCTGCGGGGCGATCGCGCCGCCCTCGCCGAGGCCCTTCACGCCCAGGGCGTTGAGGGTGCTCTCGGTGACGACCTCGGAGATCTCCAGGTCGGGGATCTCCTCGGAGGTGGGGACGAGATAGTCCATGTACGTGGTGGTGACGGGCTGGCCGTCGGGGCCGTAGCGCATCTCCTCGTACAGGGCGCCCGCGATGCCCTGGGCGATGCCGCCGGTTACCTGGCCGTGGGCGATGACCGGGTTGACGATGCGGCCCGCGTCGTGGGCGACGGCGTACTTCTCGATCGCCACGTGTCCGGTCTCGGTGTCCACGTCGACGATCACGCCGCTGGCGCCACTGGCGAAGGTGAAGCCGGGCGGGCGGAAGTATCCCGTCTCGCTCAACTCGTAGCCTGCGAAGAGCAGTTCGGGGAGGGTCAGGCGGCGGCCGGTGGCCGGGTGGGTGATCGCGCCGTCGTCGAGGAGGAGGTCGGCGGCCGGTACGGCGAGGTGGTCGGCGGCGGCCGCCAGGATGCGTGCGCGCAGTCGGCCGCCCGCTATGTGGGTGGCGTTGCCCGCGGTGACCAGCGCTCGGGAGGCGATGGTGCCGACGCCGTGCGGGACGGTGTCGGTGTCGCCGCCCTCGATGTCGATCAGCTCGAAGGGGAAGCCGATCGCATCCGCGGCGATCTGCGCCATGCTCGTGGCGTGGCCCTGCCCCTGCGAGGGTGCGCCGAGCGAGACGCGGACGCGTCCGTCGGGGCGGACGGCGGCGCGTGCGGACTCGAAGGGGCCGAGCCCGGTCGCCTCCAGGTAGACGGCGAAGCCGACGCCCACCCGGTGCGCGGAGCCTGCGGCCGCGAGTTCGGCCTGGCGGGCGCGGACGGCCGGTACGTCGACCATCTCCCTGACCCGGCGCAGGAGTTCGGGGAAGTCGCCGGAGTCGTACTCCTGCGGGTTGCCGGAACGGTCCAACAGGCCCGTGCGGTAGGGGAGTTCGTCCGGGGTGATGAGGTTGCGGGCGCGCAGCTCGGCCGGTTCCAGGTCGAGCGCGCGGGCGAGCCGGTCCAGGGCCCGCTCCATCGCGAACACCGCCTCGGGGCGGCCCGCACCCCGGTAAGGGGAGGTGGGCGCGGTGTTGGTGAGGGCGGCGCGGGTGCGGATGTCGGCGTTGGGGATCCGGTAGGGACCCATCAGGTGGACGATCGAGTTGTAGGGGACGACGAGTCCCGTCATGGTCGTGGCGCCGAAGTTGACGACGAACTCGTCGCGCAGGCCGAGCAGTCTGCCGTCCGCGTCGGCGGCGAGGGAGATCCGGTGGACCTGCTCGCGGGCGTGGGATGCGGCGACGAGGTTCTCGTTGCGGTCCTCGCGCCACAGGACGGGCACGCCGAGATCCCGGGCGGCGACGGGGATCAGTACGTCCTCGACGTAGATGATGCCCTTCTGCCCGAACCCGCCGCCGACGTCGGCGGCGATCACGTGCACGGCGAGCGGCGGCACGTCGAGGGCCTCGGCGATGTGGTCGCGCACCCGGTGCGGCGTCTGGGTGTTGGACCACACCGTCATGCGTCCGTCGTACGCGCCGGGCGCGGCCTGGACCGCGCGGGTCTCCATCGGCGACGCGACGTAGCGGTGGGCGTGGAACTCCTCCTCGATCACCACCGCCGCCTCGGCGAACGCCGCGTCCGTGTCGCCGACTCGGGCCTCGGCGCGCAGGGCGAGGTTGTCGCCCCAGCTCTCCTCGATCAGCGGGGCGCCGGGGGCGAGCGCCTCGTCGGGGTCGATGACGACGGGCAGCGGCGCGTAGTCGACCTCGATCAGTTCGATGGCGTCCTCGGCCAGGTAGCGGCTCTCGGCGACGACCATGGCGATGGGCTGGCCGACGAAGTGGACCTTCCCGGAGGCGAGCAGAGGGTAGGGGAGGCGGCGCACGAGCGGATCGATGGCCTGCTCGAGGCCCTCGGGGACGCGCAGTTCGGCCTCGTTGACGACCGGCGGCAGCCGGTCGGTCTCGGCGGCGGTGTACACGGCGCGCACGCCGGGCAGGGCGCGGGCGGCTGCCGCGTCGATGCGGGTGATCCGGGCGTGGGCCTGCGGGCTGCGCAGGAACGCCACTTCGAGGGTGCCGGGCAGCCGGATGTCGTCGACGTAGCGGCCGCCGCCGCGGAGCAGGCGTTCGTCCTCGACGCGGAGCCGGCCGCGGCCGATCCAGGCGCCGTCGGTGCGCGGCTCGGTGCCGGGCTCCGCATGGGGCTGGGTGCCGGTCTTCGTACGGGACTCGGTGCCGGCTCCAGTACGGGACTCGGCGCCGGTCTCCGAAAGCGTGTCGGTGCCCGTGTCGGTGCTCAACTCGTCTCCTCCTGCTGCCCGTAACGCTCGTCGAGGGCCTGCCGCACGGCGGCGCGGATGTTCTGGTAGCCGGTGCAGCGGCACAGGTGGCCGCTGAGTTCGTCGGCGACCGTGTCGTCGTCGGGCCGGCACGCGCGCTCGGTGAGGGCGGTGCACGTCATGACGTAGCCGGGGGTGCAGAAGCCGCACTGCATTCCGTGCTGTTCGTGGAAGGCGCGCTGCACGGGGGTGAGCGGCCGGCCGTCCTGTGTCAGTCCTTCGACCGTGCGCAGTTCGGCGCCGGCCGCCTGGACGGCGAGGGTGAGGCAGGTGCGTACGGGGGCGTCGTCGAGCAGGACGGTGCAGGCGCCGCAGACGCCGTGCTCGCACCCGGTGTGGGTGCCGGTCAGTCCGAGGCGGGTGCGCAGGAAATCGCTGAGCAGCAGGCGGGACTCGACCTGTGCGGTGACGGGCTCGCCGTTGACGGTGAGGCTGATCGTGTGCCAGGCGGTGGGCTCGGACAGCGGTGGCAGGCCGGGGGCGGTCGGGGTGCTCATGCGGTGCGCTCCCATGCTTCGGCGAGGGCCCGGCGCAGCAGGACCTCGGCTCCTTCCCGGCGCCATTCGGCACCGGCGTGGACGTCCCCTTGCGGGTCGAGGGCGGCGCGGGTCGCCGCCACGGTGGCCTCGGCGTCGAAACCGCTGCCGATCAGTGCCTGCTCCGCGGCCGGCACCCGGACGGGCGTGGAGCCGACGCCGAAGAACACGATGCGGGCCGCGCCGACGCGCTCGCCGGTGCGGCGCAGGAGCACGGCGACGCCGACTCCGGCGAAGTCGCCCCGGCGGTGGATGAGTTCCTGGAACGCCCAGCCGGTTCCGGCGGGCTGCGGCGGGACGACGACCTCGGTGACGATCTCGTCGGGTTCCACGTCGGTGGCGAAGGTGGAGAGGAAGAAGTCCGCGGCCTCGACGGTGCGCGTGCCGCCGGGTCCGGCGACCGTGAAGCGGGCGTCGAGGGCGAGGGCGGCGGCCGGGAGTTCGGCGGCCGGGTCGTGGTGGACGAGGCTGCCGCAGACGGTGCCGCGGTTGCGGATCTGCGGGTGCCCGATCTGCGTGATCGCGGTGGTGAGCAGGGGCCAGCCCTCGCGTACGACGGGGTCGTCGGCGACCGCCGTCTGACGCACGGAGGCCCCTATGCGCAGTGCGCCGTCGTCGCCCACGGCCAGCCGCCCGAGTTCGGGGATCCGCGTGATGTCGACCAGCAGTTCCGGGCGGGCCAGGCGCATGTTGAGCATCGGTATCAGCGACTGGCCACCGGCCAGCACTTTGGTGTCCCGCTCGGTGCCGGACAGCAGCTGCAGCGCCTCGTGCAGCGTGTCCGGAACGGCGTAGTCGAAGGGGCCCGGTTTCACATCGCACCACCTGGTCACGTGGCCCCTACCGCTCGGAAGCGTCTAAGGGCTAAAATATAAGGAGACTTAGATAGGAGACGCCGGAGCGGGCGGACCTGTCAACCCTCGATCCGTACGAGGCGGTACGGAGACAACAAGGAGGCGGCCGTGCGGGACATCCTGGACCGGCTTCTCGACTGGCAGCGCCACGGTGTCGCGTGTGCCCTGGCGACGGTGGTGCGCACCAGCGGCTCCGCGCCCCGCCCGATCGGCACGTCGATGGCGGTCAGCGCCGACGGCGAGGTCCTCGGTTCGCTCTCCGGCGGCTGTGTGGAGGGCGCGGTGTACGAACTGGCCCGCGAGGCGATCGCCGAAGGCGTCACCCTGGGCGACGCGTACGGGATCGCCGACGGGGACGCCTTCGCCGCCGGACTCACCTGTGGCGGGGAGATCGAGGTGCAGGTGCGTCCGCTGGGAGCGGCCGAGTACGCGGTGCTGCGGGAGCTTGCCGCGCTGCGCGACGCGGGGCGCCCCGTCGCGCTCGCTGTGCCGGTCGGCGACGGTGCGAGTGCCGGTACCGAGAGGGACTGGTTCCTGGCCACGCCCGACCGGCTGCCCGGTGGCCCGGTCGGCGAGGCCGCCCGCAGGGCCCTGTCGGACGGCACCGCGCGGCCGGGTGCCGCCGACGGGAGCGATCCCGCCTGCACCGGCGCGTCAGCCGCGTACCTGGTCGTGCCGTTCGTGCCGCCGCCCCGGCTGCTCGTCTACGGGGCCACCGACTTCGCGGGTGCGCTGTCCCGGATCGGGCGCTTCCTCGGCTACCGGGTCACGGTGTGCGACGCCCGACCCGTCTTCACCACCGCCGAACGCTTCCCCGACGCGGACGAGGTGGTGGTGCAGTGGCCGCACCGGCACCTGGAGTCGATCCGCGGCGAGCTGGACGCGCGCACCGCGGTCTGCGTCCTGACCCACGACCCGAAGTTCGACGTCCCTCTCCTGGTGCGGGCGTTGCGCTCACCCGTCGGGTACGTCGGAGCGATGGGCAGCCGGCGCACCCACGCCGACCGCCTGGAACGGCTGCGGGAGGCCGGGCTGAGCATGCTCGAACTGGCCGCGCTGCACTCGCCGATCGGGCTTGACCTGGCCGGCAGCAGCCCCGAGGAGACCGCCCTGTCGATCGCCGCCGAGATCGTCGCCGCACGACGCGGCGGCAGCGGTGCACCGCTCGGCGCTCTCTCGGCACCGATCCATGCCGCCGCTTTCGAGGCCTCCGCAGTGGCTACAGCCGTTCCAGCAGGCTCCTGAGCTGGGCGACCTCGGCCTCGCTGAGGGGCGCGAAGACCTCCTTGAGCTTCGCCCGCACCGGCTCCTCGCACCGCTGGACCAGCGCTGTGCCGCGGCTGCTCAGGCGATGACGGTAGAGCCGCCCCATGCCGTCGGCGCGGTCCACGAGTCCGGTCTCCACCAGGGTGCGCAGGGTCGCCCCCACGGACTGGTCGGTCTGCGCGGTGCGGACCGCCACCGCGTGGGCGGAGGCGTCGGGGAGTTCGGCGACCGCGAGCAGCACCACGTACTGCGACATGGACAGGCCGAACGGAGTGAGCGCGGCGTCGATCTCGCGGTGCTTGCGCTGGTGCACCTGCCGCAGCAGGACACCCGCCCGCCAGGCGTCACCGACGCCCACATCACTGTCATGCATGAAGGAAGCCTAACGAGCGGATCGTGTCGGTCGAAGGGGCCCCGCACCGCACCCGCGGGTGCGGCTACGCGTCGTGGACGGTCAGCGCTCCGGCGAGGTCGAGTTCGGCGTTGCTGCCGTGGGCTCCGGCGCGGACGAGCAGGACGGCGCCGAGCGCGGTGCTCCAGAAGGTTCTCGCCTCCACGTTGAGCGGGCGACGCGTGCTCCAGCCGCGCGCCTCGACGAGCTGGCTCACGAACCGTTCGGACTGCCGGAAGAGCAGCTGGAGGTGCTGGTCGATCACGGGGGCCAGTTCGGGTTTCGCGATCCCGGTGGCGAGGGCTCGCGCGACCGACGGGAGCGAGGGCAGTGCCAGTACGGCGCGGGCGATGTTGCGCCGGAACGTCGCGGCGTCCGGGGCCTGGCGGCCGATGCGCTCGATCCGCCGGGTGTCGTGCAGCAGGCACAGGAAGGCGCCGTGCACGAGCAGGGAGTCCTTGGAGCCGAAGTAGTAGGTGACCTGGTTGGGGAAGACCCCCGCCGCTTTCGCGATCTCCGCGACGCTCACCTCGCCGCCGGGCCGCTCCGTGCACAGCTGGGCCGTGACCTCGATCAGCCGGCGCCGCGTCGCGCGCCCTCGGTCCAGTGCCGGGGTCGGGGTCGCCCGGGCGTCGGTTCGCTTCTTCTCCACCCGCGGATTGTATGTGATACAAAAAAGATGCGCTCGTTTGTATCGCATACAAGAAGGGTTGGACCACATGGACAGGACGGACGTCGTCGTGACCGGACTCGGCGCGATCACACCCCTCGGTGGGGACGTGGCCTCCACCTGGGACGCTCTGCTGGCCGGCCGGTCCGGCATCCGCGGGGGAGTCCTGCGCGACCAGGAGGGCAGCGGCCTTCCCGACACCGTCGCGGGGACGATGGCGGTCGATCCCGCGGCGTCGCTGCCACCGGTGCGGGCCAGGCGGCTCGACCGGGCGCAGCAGGCGGCCATGGTCGCGGCGGCCGAGGCCTGGGCCGATGCCGGCGCCCCCGACGTGGACCCGGACAGGCTCGCCTCGGTGATCGGCACGGGCATCGGCGGCGTACGGACGCTGCTGGAGCAGGACGACGTACTGGAGGCGTCCGGGACCCGGCGCGTCTCTCCCCGCACCATCCCGATGCTCATGCCCAACGCGGCGGCGGCACTGATCAGCATCGAGTACGGGGCACGGGCCGGCGCCTACACGCCCGTCTCGGCGTGCTCGTCCGGTGCCGAGGCGATCGCCCTGGGGGCCAGGCTCATCCGGGCCGGCGAGGCGGACGTGGTCATCGTCGGCGGAACCGAGGCCGCCATCACTCCGCTCACCGTCGCCGGATTCACGCAGGCACAGGCACTGTCGCGCGACACCCTCGACCCCGCGTCGGCGTCACGGCCGTTCGCCGCCGACCGCGGCGGCTTCGTCCTCAGCGAGGGCGCCGCCGTCCTGGTGCTGGAGAACGCCGAGCACGCCAGGGCCCGGCACGCGCACGTCCACGCGGTGCTCGCCGGCGCGGGCATCGCCGCCGACGCGCACCACATCACGGCGCCTGCTCCCGATGGCACCGGCCAGGTCTCCGCCATGCGCAAGGCACTCGCTCAGGCAGGTCTGGCGCCCGAGCGGATGGGCCACGTCAACGCCCATGCCACCGGGACCCCCGTCGGCGACGCCGCCGAGGCACACGCGATCGGGGAGGTCTTCGGCAGCCGGGCCACCGCGACCGCACCCAAGGCGGCGCTCGGCCACCTCTTCGGCGCCGCGGGCGCGATCGAGGCGCTCATCGCCGTCCTCAGCGTGGAACACGGAATCATCCCGCCCACCCGCAACCTCGAGAAGGCCGGCGTCGACGACGACATCGACCTCGATGTCGTGACGGAGCGACGGGACATCCCCCAGGAGGCCGTGCTCAGCAACTCCTTCGGCTTCGGCGGACAGAACGTCTCCCTGGTCGTCACGACCGCACAGTGACAAAGCGACACAGTGATACAGCGACGTAGCCACACCTTGAGCACTGAGCTGCTCGCGATCGCGGAGAGGCCGGCGCCACGGCTCCTGCGAGAATCCCTCCATGGCAGCCGAAACCGCGTACCACGGTGAGATGGGCCGGCAGTTCGCACTCCAGGCCACGCACAGCGCCTACAACGCGTACACCGACCGACCGGCCATGCTCGAACTCGCCGGTGACGTGAGCGGCCTGCGCGTACTGGATCTCGGATGCGGGGCCGGGCACTATGCCGCCGACCTGCTGCGCAAGGGAGCGGGGGAGGTGGTCGGCGTCGAGGGCAGCGAGACGTTGCTGCGTGCCGCGCGGGAACGGCTCGGCGACAGAGCCGATCTGCACCAGCACGACCTGGAGCAGCCGCTGTCGTTCCTGGCGGACCAGTCGTTCGACCTCGTCGTGCTGGCCCTCGTCTACCACCACATCGACGCACGGGCCCAACTGCTCGCAGAAGTACGACGCGTGCTGCGGCCCGGCGGCACGCTGCTGGTCTCCACCACCCACCCCACCGGCGACTGGACCTACTTCGGCGGTTCCTACTTCGCCGGTGAGCGGGTGGAGCTGCCCTTCGGCGACGGATACGCCCTCAGCTACTGGCGGATGACGCTGGAACAGTTCCTGGGCGAGCTGCTCGGGGCCGGATTCGTGCTGGAGGAGCTGAGGGAACCGCGCGCCACGCCGGAGGCCCGACAGGTCGATGTCCGCCGGCACGACAAGACCCACCAGCAGCCGCACTTCCTGGCCGTCAGCCTCCGGCGCCCGTGACGCAGCCCGCCAGGGCTCAGCCGGCGGCCGGCTTCCGGTCGGCGTCCGGCCCGGTGGTGAGCAGCGCGGTGATCTCCTGGGCGAGGTCCGTGCCGAGTTCGCCCCACCCGTCCTTGTAGCCGTAGACACTCGCCAGGCCACGGGCGTCGTAGTCGCCGTTCATGATGTCGATGTCGGCGGGGGTGATGAGCGACGGGTGGGCGACACCGACAGCGCCCGACACCTTCAGCAACTCCCGGCGCAGAGTGCGCAGATAGACCGCGGCGCGCTGCGCCTTCGACGGCGCGTCGACGCCGCGCACCAGCCACGGGGCCTGGGTGGCGATGCCGGTCGGGCACTTGTCCGTGTGGCACTTCTGCGCCTGGATGCAGCCGATGGACAGCATGGCCTCGCGGGCCACGTTGATCATGTCGACGCCCAGCGCGAAGGCCACCGCGGCGTTCTCCGGCAGGCCGAGCTTGCCGGACCCGATGAAGGTGACGTCGTCCGTCAGACCCCGCTCGGCGAACGCGGCGTAGACGCGGGAGAAGCCCATCCGGAACGGCAGCGACACGGAGTCGGCGAAGATCAGCGGTGCTGCCCCGGTGCCGCCCTCGCCGCCGTCGACGGTCACGAAGTCGACGCCGCGGTCACCCCGCGCCATCAGCGTGGCCAGCTCCTCCCAGAACCCCATGTCGCCCACGGCGCTCTTGATCCCGACCGGCAGCCCGGTCTCGGTGGCGAGCAGTTCGACGAAGTCGAGCATCGAGTCGACGTCGTGGAAGGCGCTGTGCCGGGAGGGGGAGGCGCAGTCCTTGCCCACCGGGATGCCGCGGATGCCGGCGATCTCGGGGGTCACCTTCGCGCCCGGCAGCATCCCGCCGAGCCCCGGCTTGGCGCCCTGGGACAGCTTGATCTCCAGTGCCTTCACCGGGGCGCTCGCGACCACGGCCTTGAGCTTGTCGAGGTTGAAGGTGCCGTCGTCGTTGCGGCAGCCGAAGTACGACGTGCCGATCTGCAGGACGAGGTCGCCGCCGCTGCGGTGGTAATCGGAGAGACCGCCCTCGCCGGTGTTGTGCATCGCGCCGGCCAGCGCCGCGCCCTTGTTGAGCGCCGTGATGGCGGGTCCTGACAGCGAGCCGAAGCTCATCGCCGAGATGTTCACGATGCTGGCCGGCCGGAACGCCTTGGCCCGCCCGCGCGGCCCGCCCAGCACCTTGGCCGAGGGCAGCGGCGCCTGCGGGTCGTGCAGATCGGGCAGCGTCCCGGCGAACGTGCGCTGCTTTATGTACGCGTGGCCCTGCATGTGCTCGACGTCGTTGTCGGTGCCGAACCCGAAATAGTTGTTCTCCTCCTTCGCCGACGCGTAGATCCAGCTGCGCTGGTCACGGCTGAACGGGCGCTCCTCGTCGTTGGAGGTCACGACGTACTGCCGCAGCTCGGGACCGATCGTCTCCAGCAGGTACCGGGCGTGCCCGACCACGGGGAAGTTCCTGAGGAGCGCGTGCTTCTTCTGGACGAGATCGCGGGCCGCCACCAGAGCCAATCCCGCCGCGGCGGCCGCACCGATGCTCCGAGCACGCATGAACGTTCCTTTCCTCGACTGCTCGATCCCCGACTCCGCCTCGTACGGCGGACGTCAGGACGTCGGACGACGGACCCGACCGGGCATGGGCCGGTTTCCGACGACGCGACGCCCCACGAGCCTAGGGCCTGTCTCCCAGATCCCTCCGTCCGCCCGAAGGGCGGGCCCCGCGGCGTCTGGTGCGTGCTCTCGGCGTGCCGGGCTCAAGGCCTCGTACTGGATGTACTTGGCCTTGCGCCCGGTGCTGCGAGAGCGCGTGCCAGGCGTCGCGGGGCAGGAGGGATCTGGGAGACAGGCCCTAGAGGTCGCGGAGAACGGCGGACGGCTCAGCCCTGTCCGTCACGCCGCGCAGCGCGGGCAGTTCGAGCTCGGGAGCGTGAGAGGATGGCCGACGATTTGGGCGATGGCGGACAGAGGAAGCCGGTGTGAATCCGGCGCGGTACCGCCACTGTGATCGGTGAGCCGATCCCGAAAGGCCACTGCCCGTACGGGCGGGAAGGCCGGGACCGGCGGTGACCCGAGAGCCAGGAGACTCACGCTGTCGCCTCCTCGACGGGTACCGGGGCGGATCTCCCCGGTGAGAGGGAGTGGGGCATGGCAGGAATACCGACCGGTGTCGCGACGCCGGGCGAGGGCGCGCGGGAAACGGCGCCGAGCCGGGTGGTGGTGTGCCGGGACTGCTGCTGCGGCACGGTGAAGGTGGCCGGTGACCACGCGGCGCAGACGGCACGGTTGCGGGCCGCGGTGCCCGTACGCATCTCGGAATGTCTGGACGTGTGCGAGCAGGCGAACGTCATCGTGGTGCAACCGTCGGCCGAGGGACGAGCCGGCGGAGCGCGGCCGGTGTGGCTCGGTCTCGTCAACGACCCGGAGGCGACGGAGGACATCGTCACGTGGGTGCGGGCGGGTGGGCCGGGCGTCGCGCCGATGCCGGAGATCCTCGACCTGTACGTCGTCACGCCTCCCCGCCGGCCGACACGGTGAGAGGTTCCGGGATGGAGGAGCCGGTGAGACCGACCTCTGCCGCTGTGGGTGACGCGCTGCGCGACGTGGCCGGACTGGGCGGATTCTTCGTCCTGCCCGGCACGGCCGACACGGCCGGTCCGCGGAGGGCCGCGTCGTTCGCGGACGGATTCGCCGAGCGCGCACGCGAAGTGAACCGCAGGTTCGGGACGAGCGAGGCACGTGTCGGAGTGTCGATCGTGCACCTGGGACTCGCGGCCCGGCTGTGGTCACCACTCCTGGCATGCACCGTCCTGCACGGCATCGTGCCCGACCTGAGGAACCTGGAATGGGTCGACGACACCTCCGCCATCCGGTTGCAGAGGTCTCCCGAAGGACGCCCGGCAGGCGAACTCCCTGACATGGTGACCGCCGTGTACGAGCAAGTGGCGGCGCCCTTGCAGGAGTTGGAGGATACCTTCGAGGTGAAGGTCGCGCAGCGGCTCCTGGACGGGAACGCCGCCTCCGCGCTCGTGGGGTCCGCCGCCGTGCTGCTGCGGGCCCGCCCCGAGGCGCGCTCGGCGGTGATCCGCCTGACCCGCGACCTGTTGAACGTGGGTCGACTCGTGGGCACGGGCAGCATCACCGGCCCGGACCTGACGTTCCGGCGGCGCAGCTGCTGCCTGCTCTACCGCGCACCGAACGGCGGCATGTGCGGTGACTGCTGTCTGTCAGGTCGGTGACCCCACGAGGTCGACCGCGAGGGACGCCGACGCGGTGGACGGCAGTGAGGGAATGACGGGCGACAGATGCCCGTCGCTTCCGAAGGAATGCGGCAGCTGGAATGCCGTAGGACGGACGCCGCTCCACCGGATGGGGATCAGCCGCACTTGGTGCGAAGCTCCGCGATGGCGTTCTCGAAATCGGTGAGCGATTCAAAGGCGCGGTATACGGAGGCGAACCGCATGTATGCCACTGGGTCCAGTTCGCTCAGCGGCTCGAGAACGGCCAATCCCACTTCGTGAGTGGACAGTTGCGCGCTCCCGGTGGCCCGCACGTTCTCCTCGACCTGCTGACCGAGACGGTCGAGCATGTCCTCGGTGATGGGGCGGCCTTGGCACGCCTTGCGGACGCTGCTGACGATCTTGGTGCGACTGAACGGCTCGGTGACTCCACTGCGCTTCACCACGAGCAGGGAGTAGGTCTCCAGAGTGGTGAAGCGCCGCTGGCACGTGGGGCACTGCCGCCGTCGACGGATCGACGTCCCGTCGTCGGTCGCCCGGCTGTCGATGACGCGACTGTCGGGGAGCCTGCAGAAGGGGCAGTACACCGTTTGTTGTTTCCTCTCGGGATGCAGGAAACGGCCGGTGCATCTTCTGCTGTCCGGCCGATCGCGCGACGGCGTCGATCATATCCGAACTGACCTGGGCTTATTCATCAGATCTACAAATCCTGACGACCCCTTCGGCCCGGAGTGCGGGAGAAGCACCGACGGGTGTGGAAGGGGGTCCGAGAAGCGGAGGGCCGAGCCGATTGCCTCTTCAGCCGAATTCCTCCTGGTGGGCAATTTCGCGCCCGCTCCAAGCGAGGGGCGACGGCCCTCCCTCCGCTCCCCGGCGGCACCGTCAGAGAGGGCGTACGCGAGTCTTGAGCAGGCAGAACGCATTGCCCTCGGGGTCGGCGAGGACGTGCCAGGACTCCTCGCCGGTCTGCCCGACGTCGGCCGGGCGGGCCCCGAGCTTCAGGAGACGTTCGAGTTCGGCGTCCTGATCGCGATCCGTGGCGTTGACGTCGATGTGCAGCCGGGGCTTGGTCTCGTCCGCCGGCTCCTCGGGGCTGAGGATGATCGTCGGCTGCGGGCCGCCGAACCCTTCGCGCGGCCCGATCTCCAGGCTGCCGTCCTCCTCGCGGTCGAGCACGACGAAGTCCAGGACCTCGCACCAGAACCGGGCCAGCGCCTCCGGGTCCCGGCAACCGAGCACGAGTTCAGTGATACGACATGCCATGGACGAACCTGCTCTCAGCGTCGGGACTGCCGGGGCGGCCGCTCGCGGAATCCTGGGCTCGCCGCCGTGAGGACACGCTCGAGACGCTACCGGGCGGGGCGACCAGGCGCGACGCGCTTTCGGGGCTGCCCCCTGGAGGCGTACGTGGTGGGGCGCCACGGCCGCGTACTGCACGGGCCCGGTCCGGAGTCCTGGGTGCCGGCCTCGCCGGGTGGTCCACCGGGCCGGGGCGCGGTGTGCCCCGGCCCGGCGGGGTGTCAGGACGCGGGAGTGTCCAGCTCGGCGCGGACGGTGCGGGCGGCGGCGACGAGGTTCTCCAGCGACGCTCGCGTCTCGGGCCAGCCACGCGTCTTCAGCCCGCAGTCCGGGTTGACCCAGAGCCGCTCGGCGGGGATGGCCTCAAGTCCCGTACGCAGCAGGGCGGATGCCTCGTCGCGGCTGGGGACGCGGGGGGAGTGGATGTCGTAGACGCCGGGCCCTGCCTCGCGCGGGTAACCGTGCTCGGCCAGTTCGTGGGCGACCTGCATGTGCGAGCGCGCCGCCTCCAGGCTGATCACGTCCGCGTCGAGATCGTCGATCGCCTGCACGATGTCGCCGAACTCCGCGTAGCACATGTGCGTGTGGATCTGCGTCTCCGGCCGCACGCCGGCGGTCGTGACCCGGAACGCCTCGGTGGCCCAGGCCAGGTAGTCGGCGTGGTCCGCGGCGCGCAGCGGGAGGGTCTCACGCAGTGCCGGCTCGTCGACCTGGATGACGGAAGTGCCGTTCGCCTCAAGGTCGTTGACCTCGTCGCGCAGGGCGAGGGCGACCTGGCGCGCGGTGTCGCCGAGGGGCTGGTCGTCACGGACGAACGACCAGGCGAGCATGGTGACCGGGCCGGTGAGCATGCCCTTGACGGGGCGGCCCGTCAGGGACTGCGCGTATGCGGTCCAGCGCACCGTCATCGGCTCGGGCCGGGAAATGTCGCCGGCCAGGACCGGCGGGCGGACGTAGCGGGTGCCGTAGGACTGGACCCAGCCGGCCTGCAGGGCGAGGTAGCCGGTGAGCTGCTCGGCGAAGTACTGCACCATGTCGTTGCGTTCGGGTTCACCGTGCACGAGGACGTCGATGCCGGTCTTCTCCTGGAAGGAGATGACGTCGCGGATCTCGGTCCTGATGCGCTCCTCGTAGCCCGCGGTGTCGATGCGCCCGGACTTCAGGTCGGCGCGCGCGGTGCGCAGTTCGGTGGTCTGCGGGAAGGAGCCGATCGTGGTGGTCGGCAGCAGCGGCAGATCGAGGTGGGCGCGCTGGGCGGCGGCCCGCTCCGGGTAGGCCTGGGCGCGCCGGGTGTCGGCGTCGGTGACGGCCGCGGCGCGGGCGCGGACGGCCGGGTCGCGGGTGATCGGGGAGGTGGCGCGGGAGGACAGGGCGGCCCGGTTGACGGCGAGTTCGGCGGTGATGGCGTCGGTGCCCTGGGAGAGGCCCTTGGCGAGCGTGGCGATCTCGGCGGTCTTCTGCCGGGCGAAGGCGAGCCAGCGCAGGATCTGCGGATCGATGTCGCGCTCCAGCGACGCGTCCAGGGGGACGTGCAGGAGCGAGGAGGAGGCGGCCACGTCGACGCGGTCGGCGAGGCCCAGCAGGGTGCCGAGCGTGGTGAGGGACTGCTCCAGGTCGTTGACCCAGATGTTGCGGCCGTTGACGACCCCGGCGACCAGGCGCTTGCCGGGCAGTCCGCCGACGGCGGCGAGAGCGTCGAGGTTGGCGGCGGCCGCTTCGGTGAAGTCGAGGGCGAGTCCTTCGACGGGGGCCTTGGCGAGGACGGGCAGGGCGTCGCCGAGACGGTCGAAGTAGCTGGCGACGAGGAGCTTGGGCCGGTCGGTGAGGGCGCCGAGATCGCGGTAGGCGCGGGTGGTGGCGCCGAGCTCCGCCGGGGTGCGGTCCTGGACCAGGGTGGGCTCGTCGAGCTGCACCCACTCGGCGCCCGCCGCGCGCAGGTCGGCGAGGACCTCGGCGTAGACGGGCAGCAGCCGGTCCAGGAGGGTCAGCGGGTCGAAGTCGGCGGCGACGCCGGGTGCGGGCTTGGCGAGGAGGAGGTAGGTGACCGGGCCGACCAGGACCGGCCGGGCGGTCAGTCCGAGGGCCAGGGCCTCCTTGAGTTCCGCGACCTGCTTGGTGGAGTCGGCGGTGAAGACGGTGCCGGGCCCCAACTCGGGCACCAGGTAGTGGTAGTTGGTGTCGAACCACTTGGTCATCTCCAGCGGCGCGACGTCCTGGGTGCCGCGGGCCATCGCGAAGTAGCCGTCCAGGGCGTCGGCGTCCACGGCGGCCCGGTGGCGCTCGGGGATCGCGCCGACCATCACGGTCGTGTCGAGGACGTGGTCGTAGGAGGAGAAGTCGCCGGTGGGGACTTCGGTGATTCCGGCGGCGGCCAGTTCCTGCCAGTTGGTGCGGCGCAGGTCGGCGGCGGTGGCCCGGACGGCGTCGGAGGTGACGCGGCCCTTCCAGTAGCCCTCGATGGCCTTCTTGAGTTCGCGGTGCCGGCCCTGGCGGGGGTAGCCGTACACGGTGGCCCGTGCTGCCGCGGTTGCGGTCCTGGTGGTCACGGAGATCTCCTTCGAGAGACGTATCCCTGGGATCCCGAGGACCTGTACGCACGAAGGAGTGACACGGACGGCGGTGCGCTCTCGCACCGGATGGCGCGGTCGTCCGCCGTATGTGTACGCCGACCCGCCCACGAGGTCACCGAGATGCCCGTGCGCGCGTCGTACGTACACGGGCAGGTGGCAGGTCTTCGGACTCGTGAGCACGTCCATCCGGACCGGACGGACCCCTACTGGCCGTCGCTTCCCAGATCCCTTTGCCGGGATCCAGTGCGTATGACGGCGGTCGTTCTCACTCACCGCTGCGGGGCAGTCCCGGATTCCCACCGGGTTCCCTCTTGCGACGCCCTGTCCGGCTGACAGGACGAACCAGCTGCGGGAGCCACCTTATGGGTTCGCGGTCGAGGATCGCTGGGTCGTCCGGAACCGGGAGGGTGAAGTGAGACACGTCGACGCGTGGCGGCGGGGGAGGACTGGGTGCGGGACGGGCTGATCGAGCCTGCACAATGCAGGGATGGATCATGCAGTCATGAAGGTCGTCGCGGCGGCCGTGGTCGAGGACGGGAAGCTGCTCGTCGTCAGCAAGCAGGCAGCGCCGGACGTCTTCTACATTCCGGGCGGCAAGCCCGAGGCCGGCGAACAGCCCGAAGAGACCCTGGAACGGGAGCTGCGGGAAGAACTGGGTGTCGTGCCGGACGCACTCGAACACCTCGCCGTGGTGGAGGAGACGGCGGCTCTGGAAGGCGTGCCCATGCACCTGACCGTGTTCTCCGCGACGCTGATCGGTGACCCGGTCCCCGCGGCCGAGCTGGCGGCCCTTCGCTGGACCGACGGCCGGGACGAGGGCCTGCGGCTGGCCCCGGCCGTCGAGCACCATCTGCTGCCGTTGCTGCGCCGTAAGGGAGTGCTCGGGACGTCCAGCGGCGGGTGACGCGGGCCGAGGACGGGCCGCGGTGGAAGCGGAACAACGCCAAGAGCCGTCGTGACCTCCGCCAGACTGGAGCGGCGCACGAGGTCGTCGACCGAGAGGCGCACCGACGGCACGAGGCGCGACAGAGGGTTTCGATCATGGCTGACTTCATCCGCACGGGGAGACTGTTCCGGATCGTCCGGTTCGATCCGTCCCACCGGCAGCTCTTCCTGCAGAGCGAAGCGACGACGGCGGACCGGACCACCACGCGCATCGAGATCTACATCGGCCACGTGGAGCTGATGCTCCTCCAGCCCGTCTACGGCAACGGGCTCCACATCCGGCGCGCCGCCGCAGAGGAGTTCGCCGTACTGCGGGAGCGGCACGGGCTGGATCCGGCCGACGCCGAATACACCTGGATGCTGGAGCCTGACGGTGACAGCTTCGTCATCGGAGGCATCCCGAGCTGGCGTGAGGCGGAGTACGAGCTGATGGGCGACCGGGAGTTCCTGTTCGACTGGTCCAAGCCGTGGCCGCCGGACTTCCCGGTGGAGACGGGCCACGTCCTCTGACTCGCCCACCACCGGGCCTGAGCACCCGGCCTGCGGGGCTCTCTCCGTCTGCCGGTGTTCGGCGTCCACCGGTCGGGCCTACTCGTACCGGTACTTGAGCGACTCCGCCTCCGCCCGCTCGATGTCGGCGATCGTCAGCCCCGGCCGGCGCAGTTGGGCCAGCGTCACCTCGGCCGAGGCCGGCTGGGCGTCCGCGGGCAGCCACTGCTCCGGCTTCCAGGCCGCGCTGCGCAGCAGCGACTTGGGGCAGTGCGGGTAGACCTCCTCGATCCCCACCACGAGCGCGCTGGCGGGCGGCTTGCCCACGGCGGTCAGCTGCGACAGCAGGTCCGGGCGGGTGGAGACGCAGGCGCGGCCGTTGACTCTGAGCGTCGTGGTGCGCCCCGGGATGACGAACAGCAGCCCGGCCCGTCCGGTGGTGATCACGTTCTGCAGGGTGTCCAGGCGCTTGTTGCCGGTGGCGTCCGGTATCGCCACCGTCCGTGCGTCGAGGACGCAGACGAACCCGGCGGGGCCACCGCGCGGGGAGACGTCGCAGTTGCCCTCGGCGTCCGTGCTGGCGATCAGGACCAGCGAGGAGCAGTTGATCAACTTCTCGGTCTGGTCGGTGAGTTCGGTCATCTGCTTGCGCACGGCCGCGTCGCCGGGAGCCGCGTAGGTCTGCCGCAGCGTCTCGTGGTCGGGCACCGCGTCGAGGAGGAGCGAGTCGAAGGCGCTGTGGGTCAGGGAGGTCGTCATGCCTCTGACAGTAGGGTGGGGCCGATGGCTCCTGGCCGGGTGGGTGGTCCCGGGTGGGAAGACCGGAACCGGGGGCTCTGGAACCGGATCAGCATTCCTCCGCGGGGCAAGTCCGTTGATCCCTACAGTTGTTCGCATGACCGACGAGCCGCTGACGCCGCGCAGGATCGCCGACCTCCACCTCGATCGGGTGGCGGCACACAACCCCCTGACGGCCGCGTGGCTCGGGCTGGACCACGGGGACGGCCGCCTGCCCGACCTGTCACCGGACGGCTTCGCGGCGGACGCCGACCTCGCGCGCTCCACTCTCCGCACACTCGATGCCGCCGCCCCCTCGCACGACCCGGCAGAGCGGATCTGCGCCAGGCTGCTGCGGGAACGGCTCACGGCGGAGCTCGCCCTGCACGACACCGGGGAGAACTACCGCCAGTTGCGGACCGTCGGCGCGCACGTCGAGCAAGTACGGACGATCTTCAGCTTCATGCCGACCGCCACCGACGCCGACTGGGCGGCGGTGGCCGGCCGGATGCGCGCCATCGAGGGCGCACTCGACGGCTACCGGACCACCCTCACCGAGGGCATGAACCGTGGACTGCTCGCCGCTCCCCGCCAGGTCAGCGGTGTCATCAGCCAGCTCACCGACTGGACCGGCGAGGCCACCGGACCGCACGCGGGCGGTGGTGCGGGCTGGTTCGCCGGCTTCGTGACGGGCGGCGCGGACGCACGGATGCAGCCCGAACTGGACGAGGCGGCCCGCCAGGCCACGCGCGCCGTGGCCGGGTTCCGCGACTGGCTGCGCGGCACCTATCTGCCTGCCGCGGCCGGCACCCCGGACGCGGTGGGCCGGGAACGCTACCTGCACGCGGCCCGCCACAGCACGGGAGCCCAGCTCGACCTGGACGACGTCTACGGATGGGCCTGGGAGGAGTTCCACCGGACACTGGGGGAGATGCGGGCCGAAGCGGAGCGCGTACTGCCCGGAGCCCCGCTTTTGGAGACCCTGCACCACCTGGAGAAGCACGGACACGCGGTGACGGGCGAGACCGCCGTCCGCGACTGGCTGCAACAGCTGATGGACGAGGCGATCACCGCCCTCGACGGCAGCCACTTCGACCTGTCCGGCCCCCTCCGGAAGATCGAATCGCACATCGCGCCCGCCGGCAGCACCTCCGGCCCCTACTACCAGAGCCCGAGCCTCGACTTCAGCCGTCCCGGACGCACCTACTTCCCGACGCTCGGTCAGGACACCTTCCCCACCTGGCAGTTGGTGAGCATCTGGTACCACGAGGGCGTGCCCGGCCATCACCTCCAACTGGCCCGGTGGGCCGCCGTGGCCGATCACCTCAGCCGCTACCAGGTGAGCGAGGGAACGGTGAGCGCCAACATCGAGGGCTGGGCCCTGTACGCCGAGCGGTTCATGGACGAGCTGGGCTTCTTCGCCGACCCCGAGCGGCGCCTCGGCTTCCTGGACGGACAGATGCTGCGCACCATCCGCGTGATCGTGGACATCGGCATGCACCTCGAACTGCCCGTGCCCGCCGACTCCGGATTCCATCCCGGCGAGCGCTGGACCCCGGCGCTCGCCACCGAATTCCTGGCCACCTACAACGGCAGCCCGGCAGCGCGCCGCACCAACGAGATCAACCGGTACCTCGGGTGGCCGGGCCAGGCCATCGGATACAAGCTCGGCGAGCGGGCCTGGCTCGCGGGCCGTGCCGCCGCGAAGCGACGTCACGGTGCCGCGTTCGACCTCAAGGCCTGGCACATGAAGGCCCTCTCCCAAGGCTCGCTCGGGCTCGACGACCTGCTCGACCAGCTCGCCGCCCTCTAGGTTCGGCCTGGCCCGGCGCCTGCGCCTCGGCTACCCGGCGATGTAGCCGATCTCGGGATGGCGCGACGACGCCCCCCACAGCACGTGCCCGGTGTCCGGGCGGCCGCGCAGGTGCAGATCGAAGAAGGCCCGCACGGTCGCCCGAACGCCGGCCACCGCCCGGTCGGCGGGGATCGGGCCGACCTGCAGTGTGTCGCGGACCGGCTCGGGAACCTGCGGGGCGATGGCCACGATGTCGGTGAAGCAGTTGTGGTCGGCGTCCGCGAGGCGAAGGCAGCGGTGCCAGTCGCTCAGGTGCGCCCAGAACGGCGGCCAGGACCCGTCCTCGTTGAGCCCGTCGTGGACGACCGTGTCCATCAGCAGGAACGGCCGGTCGAGCCCGTGCTCGACCACCGGCCCGTACAGGGCGCCGTCCAGATCGATGCCGACGCGCACCCGCTCGTCCAGGTGCATCACCGACGCGGACGCCGCGCCGCCCCGGGAGTGCCCGAACGCACCGATGCGCCGGAGGTCCAGCGCCCTGTGCAGTCCGCGGGGGAGGGGGCGTCGCTCTGCGTCGGGGTTGCCGCCTCGCTCCAGTACGGCCAGTTGGTCGAGGACGAACCGCAGATCGGCGGCCCGAACGGCGACCGCGGCGGTGCGGGCCCGGTCGCTCGCGTCGTCGGGGCGGTTCACGACCACACGGCCGTCGGGGAACTCGACCTCACCCGAGTCGTAGGGATGGTCGACAGCGACCACGACGTATCCCCAGGAGGCCAGTTCCTCGATGACCAGCGTGTTGAACGTGCGGTCCGCGTTGTATCCCGGCGAGTGGATCAGCACCGGACGGCGCCCGGGCCGCGCCGGGGCGCCGACCGAACTGTGGGTCGTCGGGAGGGCGTAGCCGTCCACGGCGCCCCCGAAGCGGGCCTTCAGGGCCCGCTCGGCGCCGGACGGCAGCCAGGGCATCATGCTGCGGCCTCGCACGTCGGCGGCCGGGTACGTCACGGTCACCATCACCTCGCGCGGCTGCCCCGACCAGGGGTCGGTTCGCGAGGGGTCCACGAGGTGCAGTTCTACGGCGCCCACCGGTGAGGGGCCGGTCGGTCCGGCCAGCCGGAGGGGCGTGAGACCGGCTGCCACGGCCGGCGTGGACGCCGACAGGGGAACGGCGGCTGCGGCGGCCACTGCGAGACCACCGGCGATGAGGGAACGGCGATTCGGGCGTACGGGAGGCACTGCGCTCCTTCCGCGGCCGGACCCGAGGCGCACAGCGAAACAGCAAAGGGAACGCCGTCGTCCGGCCTGCTGATCGTCAAGTCCCTTGCAGAGTAGATCATTTGGTGCGGGGAGAGCGCAGGACGAGCAGGGTGATCTCGCTGGGCGCGAAGACACGGAACGGGGGTCCCCAGAAGCCGGTGCCGCGGCTGGTGTAGAGGAGGGTGCGCGCGCCGTGGCGGCTGAGGCCCGCGAGGGCGGGCTGATCGAGGCGGACCAGGTGGTGGAAGGGCCAGATCTGGCCGCCGTGGGTGTGGCCCGAGAGCTGGAGGTCGACGCCGCCGGCCGCGGCCCGGTCGACGAACTTGGGCTGGTGGGCGAGGAGCAGCACGGGCAGGTCGGGGTCGGCGCCGTCCAGGGCTCCGGCGAGGTGGGCGCGGTGGCCGGCCAGCCCGGAGGACTCGGCGGTGACGTCGTCCACGCCCGCGACCACGAGGGTGTCGCCGCCGCGTTCGAGCAGCAGGTGGCGGTTGCGCAGCGGCTCCCAGCCCAGCTCGCCCATCAGGTCGACCCAGCCCTGCGCCTCGCTGTAGTACTCGTGATTCCCGGTGACGTAGACCCGGGCGTGGGCGGCCTGCACGGTGCCCAGCGGGGTGGCCTGCGCGCGGCGGCGTGCGGCCGTGCCGTCGGCGATGTCGCCGGTGTGGCAGACGAGGTCCGCCTCCAGGGTGTTGACCGTCTCGCAGACCCGCCTCGACCAGCGGGCCCGGTCGAGCGGCCCGTAGTGGGTGTCGGTGATGAGGACGACGCGGGTGCCGTCCAACCCGGCTCCCAGACGGGGGAGTTGCACGTCGAGGCGGCGCACCCGCGGTACCCGGCGGGCCTCGAAGGTCCCCCAGGCCAGCAGCACGGCCGCTACGCCGACGACCGCCCAGGTGACGATTCGCGCCCGCTCCTGGCCGTCGCCGACGCCGGCCACGCTCAGGGCCAGGCGCAGCAGGACGCCGAGCAGCACGGACCAGGTGAACAGGATCCAGCTCCCGCCCAGCAGCGTGTCACCGACGATCGCCGCCCGGTCCTGCTGCCGTCGGCCGTGCCCGCGCACCATCGCGAGCGGCATCGTGATCAGTCCGGCGACGAACAGCGCGGTGCCGCCCAGCGTGACGGGGAGCGGCCAGTGCTGGCCCGCGTACAGCAGGACCCAGCAGGGCACGGCCCACAGCAGGACGGGCGCGATGAGGGGGATGAAGCGCATCAGGCGGCGCAGTGTGCTCTGTTCGGTCGCCTGTCCTGCGCCGTCGGCGGGCCGGGCCTCGCTGGTGTCGGTCACGCTTCCCCTCCATGAGTAACCGCTGCCGTCGCGCGCACTTTATCGGGTCGGCCCGAAGCCGACCGGACGCCCCTGGACGCCCAGGGGCCCTTATCGCCTGCGCGGTCCGTGGTCCGTGGTCCTGCGAGGAGCAGGGGAGGGTCAGGCGGTGAGGACCAGTCCCACCGTCGCCAGCGTGCCCGCCGCGAAGGACAGGACCGCCATCCGCTTCGCGTTGCGCACGTAGCCCACGCGGCGTGCGCGCTCCCTGCGGACCGACGCCTTCGTTCCCAGGTGGACGCGCTTCGTGTTCTGCGGATCGAAGACCATCGGGTACCGCTCGCCGACCACGTGCGCGGGGCCGACCTCGGCGCCCTTCTCGTGCCGAGCGGGGCCCTGCGGTGACGGGAACTCGTAGCGGGCGTGTGCATAGCCCCTGTTGCCGAACGGCACGAGACTCACCAGTTGTGCCTGCACCTCGACGCCGGATTCGTACAGCTCCGTCATCTTCTTGAGCTCGGCTCCCTCGCCCTTCATCAGCATCAGCCCGAAGGCGCAGGCAGGCACGGAAGCGACGAGGGACAGGACGAGTACTGCGATCACCAGAGTTGGGGGCGACGATGTCATGGCGGGAGTGGTACCTGCCCCGGTACGGCATCACCGTGTACGGGCAGCAGGTCTTCCGGGACGGCGAGACTCCCCACGCCTTCACCGCCACCGACGGCGTGACCCGCTACCGGGATCTATGCGCAGTGCTCCGGCCTTCAGGCCGGGGGTGAAGCGAATCTGTCGGTGTGACGCGGAGCGTCACCGCTACTGGTCCGGCGGAGCCGGACGGAGGTACGTCGCCTGCGGCGTGGAGCGTTGCGAGGCTTGTCCCGGCGGAGCCGGGCGCGGCTCACCCCGGCCGGTTCTGCTGCTCGATGTACTGCCTGACCACGGACAGCGGGGCGCCGCCGACGGTTCCGGCGAAGTAGGACCCGGACCAGAGCTTGTTGGCCCGCCGGTAATGGCGCACCAGGCCGGGAAACTCCTGGCGCAGGCGGCGGGAGGAGACGCCCTTGAGGGAGTTGACCAGTTTGGTCACGGCGACCTTGGGCGGGAAGTTCACCAGCAGGTGGACGTGATTGGCCTCACCGTTGAACTCCATCAGCTCGCACTCGAAGTCCGAGTGGGCATCGGTGAACACCCTGTGTCGGAACTTGGTGACGACCAAGTGGACATGCATCGCGAACATGCAGTGCCGACCAGTTCCTATCTTCTGCATCTCACCGATAACCCAAATATGTAGCGTGGTCGGCATGCAACTCCGGTACAGCTTCCGCCTGTACCCGAACGCCGTCCAGCAAGCCGCGTTGGCGAAGGCGTTCGGGTGCGCCCGCGTCGTGTTCAACGACGCGGTCCACGCCCGCGAGGGCGCCCGCCGGGCGGGGCAGCCGTTCCCCACGGCCGGACAGCTGTCCCGGGAGCTGATCACCGAAGCGAAGCGGACAGCCGGGCGTGCCTGGCTGGGCGAGGTCTGCGCTGTCGTCCTGCAGCAGTCACTGCGGGACGCCGAGGCCGCCTACCGCAACTTCTTCGCCTCCCTGAAGGGCACCCGCAACGGCCCCCAGCTGGGTGCGCCGCGTTGCAAGTCCCGCAAGGATCACCGGCAGTCGATCCGGTTCACCGCGAATGCCCGCTGGAAGATCACCGACGCGGGCCGTCTGGACCTGCCGAAGATCGGTGCGGTGAAGGTGAAATGGTCCCGTGCCCTGCCCGTCACACCGTCCTCGGTGACCGTGATCAAGGACGCGGCGGGACGGTTCTTCGCCTCCTTCGTCATCGACACCGATCCCGCCGCCGACGCGGAACGTATGCCACAGACCGAGAGCACTATCGGCATCGACCTCGGCCTGACCCACTTCGCCGTCCTGTCCGACGGCACGAAGATCGACTCCCCGCGCTTTCTGCGGCGCGCGGAGAAGAAGCTGAAGAAGGCCCAAAAGGAGCTGTCCCGCAAGCAGAAGGGATCGAAGAACCGGGCCAAGGCCCGCCTGAAGGTCGCCCGTGCTCACGCCAAAGTTGCTGACGCGCGCCGTGAGTTCCACCACCAGCTCTCCACCAAGCTGATCTCCGAGAACCAAGGGATCGCCGTGGAGGACCTGTCAGTGGCGGGACTGGCGCGCACCAGGCTGGCCAAGTCCGTCCATGACGCGGGCTGGTCGTCGTTCGTGAACATGTTGAAGTACAAAGCCGGGCGATACGCCCGCACCCTGGTCATCATCGGCCGGTTCGAGCCCACCAGCCAGACCTGCTCCACCTGCGGCACCAAAGACGGACCCAAACCCCTCAACGTCCGGGAGTGGACCTGCAGCGCCTGCGGCACCGTCCACGACCGGGACATCAACGCAGCGATCAACGTCAAGACGGCCGCCGGACTGGCGGCATCGGCCTGCGGAGCGCCGGTAAGACCAGGAGCGATCCCGGCACAGCGCGAAGAAACAGGAAGCCATGGATTCCCGACCGGAAACCGTGCCGCGTAGCGGCACGGCAACCCGTCAGAGAAGGCCAGAATCCTCGCCCTTCAGGGCGAGGAGCATGTCAAATCACTGGCCACAACAAGGGCAGGCCGGTCCGGGTCGCCTACCGTCCGCGGAACCCCGCGAACGCCGTCGTCTGCACCGGGGTGGGCGAACGGCTCGGCATCCTCGCCGTGTTCGTGGTCGTGGGCGTGATCGCGGGGCTCGTCGACTACGGGACGTACCGGCTCGTGCTCCCCGCGTTCGGCGGATGACGCCGGCCTCACGACCACCTTCACGAACTCACTCGGAGCCGAGCCGACGTACCCAGTCGTCCGCCTTGAGGACTTCTGCCCATTGCGGGAACAGCCGCTCAGTGAGGACCCGGTGCAGTTCGGGGTCGGGGTCCAGGCAGGCGTCCTCGAGGACCGTGAGACCGAAGTCGAGGTCGTTGGCCTGGCAGAGGGTGGACAGGACGACGGCGCTGGTGGCGATGCCGGCGAGGACGAGACTGTCGATGCCGCCCGACCTGAGCACCATGTCGAGGTCACTGCCCGAGAAGGCGCTCGCCCGCCTCTTGGTGACGACCACCTCCCCGGGCTCCGGGGCGACCTCGGGATGGATCGCGGTGCCGGTGTCACCTTCGACGTAGAGCCCGGCCCCGGCGATGGCGGCGAGTGGCTTGTTGCGCGTGCCGACCTCTGGATGGCCCGGGCGAAAGGCGATGACCACGTAGATGACGGGGATCTCCGCGGACCTGGCCGCCTCGATGGCCCGCCGCAGGCGCGGCAGGTACCCCGAATCGGCGTCGTCCACGGCGTCGACGATGTCACGTTGAACGTCCATCACCAGCAGCGCCGGTCTCATGCGGAACCTCCCTGTTCATCGCGCTCAAGTTGTCAGCCGTGCCGTGCTGTTGGCAACCGGGTTCTCGGGCCCGGTGCGCAGTCCCTGGCTCACCCGCCGTGGCGGGCCACCGCGTGCTCGCGAGCCGCCGCGGCAGCCGCCCGGACCGGGCCGCGGTGGACGGGCCCGTGCCCCGGAAGCAGCACGTCCGCGTCGACGCCCTCGATCAGATCCAGGGACTCCAGGGCCTCGGCCCGGCTGGTGTGGAACATGGTCGGCAGTAGTTGCGGTCCCTGGATGCGCGACGTGGGGTGAGCCGTCACCAGGGCGTCGCCCGTGACGAGGATTCCGTGGGCGGGCAGGTGGTAGGCGCAGTGGCCACGCGTGTGTCCCGGCGTGTGCACGGGAACGGGGGAGCCGGGCAGGTCGAGGGGTCCCACGGTGGGGAAGGCCTCGGGATTGGCGACCGGGACGTGACGGGTCCCGCCGGAACGCAGCGCGTGCACGGCCCAGGGAAGGACCCCGGGACGCCACGCCCTCGCGAGGATCTTCCCGACGGACACCTGGTCGAGGAAGTCGCGGCGGGCATGCGGCACTTCGGCCTCGTGCATGAGGACAGGAACGCCGTACGCGGTGCTCAACCGCTCGGCGGCACCGATGTGATCGTTGTGCGCATGCGTGACCAGGACGGCGGACACGTCCTTCGGGTCCAGCCCGACCTTCTCCAAGGAGGTCAGGACCGCCTCCTGGTCGCCGGGATAGCCGGTGTCGATCAGCGTCCCGCTGTCGCCGTCCTTGACGATCACCCAGTTGGTGTTGCTGCCCGTGACGGCGTAGACGTCATTCGCCACGCGTACGACGGCGTCATCGTGAAGGGCTCTCGGCATGGAAGTGCGGGTCCTCTCGTGCAGGGTGCCACGTGTGTGGACACCGCAGGTGACGTCGGAGCTTATCCACTCCGACGCGTGGCCGGGGTGTGGGGCCGCCTCCCACCAACTCCTGTGCTCCGCAGCCGGGGTGGGGCATTCCCCACCCCGGCCCAGGGGGCTTGTCGGAGTGCCCGCGTCCGGCGCCACATGATCGGCTGTCCGTACGGCGATCACGACGGAAGGCGGACAGGTGAAGGCGCGGATGGGGTACGCGGCATGGATCGTGGGCGTGGTGCAGTTCTTCGTGGTGCACACGATGGTGGAGTCGGCGTGGACGAGACCGTACAGCTGGGCCCGGAACAACATCAGTGACTTGGGAAACGCCCGCTGTGCCCTTCAGTCCGACCCTGAACCGCGCTACGTCTGCTCCCCGGAGCACGGCATGATGAACGCTTCGTTCGTCGTCCTGGGCGTGCTGCTCGTCGTCGGCGTCGTGCTGACCGGGAGTGCCGTGTGGCGCAGGGGCAAGGTCGCCGTAGCGGCCCGGATCCTGCTGGCCGGTGCCGGCGCGGGATTCGTGTTGGCGGGACTGGCCCCTGCGGACGTCAACGAGAACCAGCACGTCCTGGGCGCTCTCCTCATCATGGGAACGGGCAACATCGGCCTCGTCCTTGCGGGATTCGGCCTGGCGGAGCGGGTGGGGCCGCCGCTGCGGTGGGGCACCGGCCTGCTGGGCGTCACCGCGATCACGGCTCTGGCGCTGTTCCTCGCGCACCACTATCTAGGCCTCGGCATGGGAGGCATGGAGAGGGTTGCCGCGTTCCCTCTCCTGCTGTGGGCTTTGGTCGCAGGCGCCCGGGGCCTTGTCGGGGCGATCGTCCGCATGCCTGTCCGGGTCATACCCCAGGGTCCGACGTCACGGGCAGGCACTCGGTGAGCAGGTCGACGACGTCGCGCCAGGCTCGCTGCGCGTGCTGCGGGTGGTAGCCGACGCCGGGGACCATGGGGTGGTCGACCGGGGGGTGGTGGAAGGCGTGCAAGGCACCCCCGTAGACGGTGAGGCGCCAGTCGACGCCCGCGGCCTGCATCTCGGCAGTGAACGCGTTCCGTTGCGCGGGCGGCATGATCGGGTCCTCCGACCCGACCCCGGCCCACACGGGGCAGCGAATGCGCTCCGCCTCGCCCGGTCGGCCCGTGGTCAGCGCGTTGACCGTCCCGATCGCGCGCAGGTCGACGCCGTCGCGTCCGAGCTCCAGCCCGATGGCACCCCCGGTGCCGTAGCCGACGGCGGCGATCCGGTCGGGGTCGGTCCGCGGCTCGCTGCGCAACACGTCGAGCGCAGCATGACCGATGCCCCTCATCCGCTCGGGATCAGCGAGCAAGGGCATGCAACGGGCCAGCATCTCCTCGGGGTCACCCAGATAGCGTCCACCGTGAAGGTCGAAGGCCAGCGCTACATAGCCCAGTTCGGCGAGAGCATCGGCACGGCGGCGCTCGACGTCACTGAGCCCCGTTCCCTCTGGGCCGACCAGCACCGCGGGCCGGCGATCGACACCGGCCGGGAGTGCGAGGTGCCCGATCATCGTCAGACCGTCGGCGGGATACTCGACCGTACGCGTCGTCATCGTCGTCATGAGTCGGGACTGTAGTGATCGTCGGGCCGGGTCCGGCCGTTGTTCTGCCGCGGGCAGAGCGCGATCACCGGCCAACGGTCACCGGTCAAAGACTCAACGGCCCACGCACGCCGGACAAATGGGTACTCGAGACTCGGCACTCGATAGGACCGTGTCCCGTGTGGGAGGCTCCCCCATGGATCTGGAGCCCGAGCCTCCAGGCCCGACCTCGTGCACGCATGAAAGCGACTGGAGCCCACCTGTGAGCAGCAACCAACCCGCCCTCCGCCTGATCGTGACCGGCGGCGGGACCGGTGGCCACACCTACCCCGCGCTGACCGCGGTGCGCACGCTCCAGGCGCGCCTGGCCGCGGAGGGGCGGGAGCTGGAGACGCTGTGGGTGGGCAAGGCCGACAGTCTGGAGGAGCGGGTCGCGGCGGGGGAGGGGATCGCGTTCACCCCGGTCGCCGTGGGCAAGATCCGCCGCTCGAAGAACCCGATCAAGATGGCGTCGCCCGCGAACGTCGCGGACATGGGCCGGGTCCCGCTCGGCGTCCTCCAGGCCCGCCGGGCGATCAACTCCTTCGGACCCGACGTGGTGTTGGCGACCGGAGGGTACGTCGCGGTGCCGGTCGGCGTCGCGGCGACCCGGCTGTGCCGCGTCCCGCTGGTCGTCCACGAGCAGACGGTGCGCCTGGGCCTGGCCAACAAGACCCTCGCCGGCGCCGCCAGCGGTGTCGCGGTGTCCTCGGAGTCGACGCTGCCGCTGCTGCCCGAATCCGTCCGCAGGTCGGCGGTCGTCACCGGAAACCCGGTCCGCCCCGAGGTCCTGACCGGGCAGGGCGACAAGGCCATCGAGGCGTTGGGCCTGGCCGGCTTCGACCGGCGGCTGCCGACCGTGTACGTGACCGGCGGCGCACAGGGCTCGCTGCAGATCAACCACCTCGTCCGTGACCTGCTGCCCTGGCTGCTGGGCCACGCGAACATGATCCACCAGTGCGGGCCCGACCACGTCGAGGACCTGCGCCGCGCCGCGACCGCCCTCCCGCCGGAGCTCGCCGCGCGCCACCACCTGACCGCATACGTCGGGTCCGAGCTGCCCGACGTGCTCGCCCTGGCCGATGTCGTGCTCTCACGCAGCGGCGCGGGCACCATCGCCGAACTGACCGCGCTGGGCAAGGCCTCGGTACTGGTGCCGCTCGCCACGTCGGCCGGCAACGAGCAGGCCCACAACGCCGCACATCTGGAGAAGGCGGGAGCGGCCGTCGCGCTGATCGGCGAGGTGACGGCGGAGCGGCTGCGCGAAGCGATCGCCCCGCTGCTGGCTGATCCCGACCGGCGCGCCGCGATGGCCACACAGGCCCGCACGTACGGCCGCCCGGATGCGGCCGAGCGACTGGTGGATCTGGTGCTGTCCGTGGCTCGGCGTTAGGGGGCCGGGGGCTATGGATCGATGGGCGGAAGCCTGCGAGCGGTTGTCGCCGGGCGCCTCGTGACCGGATGAACCTCCCTGTGCACAGGTGCTCACCTTGGGGCTGCCGGGTCCTACCGGCGGACCGCTGAGATCAGTCCGCCGGGCTGCTCCTCGGGCTGCGGCGTGGTGGTGAGCGGGCGGCCGTAGGCGGCGGCGCGTTCGCGCAGGGTGTGGCTGGAGGCCTCCCAGCCGTGTCCGGCCAGCCAGGCGACCGGGTCGTCGGGCATCTCCCAGACCCACATGGACGCCGCCGAACCCGGCTCGGCGCGCGTGCCGAAGCGCTCGATCACGCCGCGCGAGCCCAACGTCAGTCCCATCCGGCTCCCTGGCGCCGACTGCGCGCTGATCCGGGCCAGCAGCAGTTCCACCGCGTCCTCGGACAGGTAGATCAGCAGCCCCTCGGCGATCCACACGGTCGGCGCCGCCGGGTCGTGCCCAGCGGCGATCAGCGCGCCCGGCCAGTCTTCCCGCAGATCCACCGCGACGGTGATCCGCTCGCAACGCGCCTCGGCCCGCTCCCGGCGCAGCACCGAAGCCTTGAACTCCAGCGGCTCGGCGGTGTCGACCTCGAACAGTCGGGTGCCCTCGGGCCAGTCCAACCGGAAGGCCCGGCTGTCCATACCGGCGCCGAGCAGCACCACCTGTCGGATCCCGGACGCGGCGGCCTGCCGCAACAGGTCGTCGAGGAACTTCGTCCTGATGACGATGGAGGTGGCCACGCCGAGGCGGCGGCGTCGCTCGACCTCGTCGCCGGGCTGCGGCGGCGGTGAGGAGGTTCCCAGGCCACCGGCGGTGGCGAAGGCCCGTGCCAGTGGGTCGCGGAACAGTGCGTTCTCGCGCTCGGTCTCCCGCGCGCGCACCCGGGCCACCCCCACCGCCGTGGCCCACACGCCCGACGGCTGCACCTGCTCCGGCTCCTGCCCCTGCTCATCAGTCACCGAGCCAGCCTAGATGACCCCTGTATGACCCGGGTCCGGCGACTTCCCCGGCCCGCAGCTCCCCCCACCATCGGGCACATGGCGGAGGAAAGATCGTTCCTGCGTGTCCATCAGGGTGACCGCGGCGCGGACTGCCCCTGCCTCCCGCCGTACCGGGACAGGCTTGCCCGGTACCGCACACTGATCAATGGAGCTCTGCATGCGTCTTCGTTCCACTGTGGCCGCCGCCTTCGGCGCGCTGGCCCTGGCCATCGCCCTGCCGACGTCCGCGAGCGCCGCGACCGGCGACTTCTCCTACTGGTTCGTGGGCATGGACGGGGAGCCCCAGTCGGTCACCCTCCACGACCCGGCCGGCCCCGGTTGTGTTCCCGTGGCCGAGGCCGCCGACCCGGCCTCCTCCGAACCGGCCTTCGCCCCGCACAACGACACGGACGAATGGGTGATGGTGTTCACGGAGCCCGACTGCACGGGCGATTCCTGGACCCTGCGCCCGCACGGCAACCCCACCACCGAGGACCTCAAGCTGCGCTCCGTCTACTTCACCGGCAAACAGCAGCGGTCGTAAGCTCGCGGGTCCGCGCGGGATGGCTGAGCGTCGTAGTTGGCGAACGACTTCAAGTACGACGCTCAGCAGCCCCGGGCAGCGGCTTCTGGCGGAGGCTGAGCACTTCGCCGGCGTCGGCGAGTAACGCGCTCCCGAGTACCCGCCGGGACTCCAGCCGGCGGCCACGACCCCTTTCGATGCTCAGGGCGTCGCGCCGAAATCGCTCGATGTGCCGCCCAAGGGGAACCAGCGTTCCGCCCCATGACAGCTTCCGATCTTCCTCCTCGCCTCGGCAGTCCGACCTTCCACGGCCCACTCTCCGAGGCCCGCGCCTCACCCGCCGCGGTCCTCGACATCGGCTGCGGCTGGGGCGAACTGCTGCTCCGCGTGGTCGAGTCCGTCCGGCCAGGCACTGTGCGACCCCGAGCAGCCGTACGATCCCGGCGTCGTCCTGCGCGAGCTGCGCGGTCTCGTGCGCCCGGGCGGACGTGTCGTCCTCGGCGAGGGCTTCTGGGAGCGCACTCCGACGGACGAGGAACTCGCGGCGATGTGGCCCGGGGCGCACGAAGGCGACCACCGCGACCACCTGCGCCTGGGAGGACTCGTCGACCCAGGCCCTGAGCTACCGGCCGATCGCGCTCTGACCGGAGGCCGGTGCTCTGCCCGTTCTCGCGGGTTCCCCACTGTGCCCGCTCCGGAAGCGAGGTCGTTGCCGCGCGGGCGTACGGCGGCTGCGGACGTTCAGGTTCGAGGTGATCCAGAGCGCCTGAGGGTCAGTTGCTCAGCGCCAACCTGATGCCGAAGACCCCGATGACGGTCCCGGTGATCCGGTCCAGGAGCCGGCGAGCCTGTGGCTTGCGGAGCCATCCCTGCACGACGCGTGCGAAGCCGATGAGGACGGCGGACCAGAGCAGGCCGATCAGGACATGCACCGCGGTGAGCAGGAGGCCCATGGTGAAGTGTCCAGTGCCCGGCGGGATGAACTGCGGCAGAACGGCGACGTAGAAGGCGCCCATCTTCGGGTTGAGGAGGTTGGTGAGTGTTCCCTGTCGCCAGCCGCCGGTGATCGAGTCGGCGCCGGGGGAGGGGACCTGGACGGCATCGTCCGTGTCTGTCGTGGGCTGTCCCCGGAAGGTGTCCCGCAGCATGCGGGCCGCCATCCAGATCAGGTAGGCGGCACCGATCCAGCGCAACGCGGTGTAGGCGAGATGGGAGGCAGTGAGAAGGGCGGTCACCCCGAGGGAGGTGAACGCACCCCACACCAGGGTGCCGGTCTGGATTCCGAGGACCACTCCCGAGGCTCTCCTGCGCCGGCCGAGGGCCGACGTGCGCAGGATCAGCGCCGTGTCGAGTCCGGGAGTCAGAGTGAGAAGCCCTACTACCAGGGCGAAGGACCAGAGGGCGGAGCTTATTGCCATGGAATGCCAGGCTACCTCGCCTGATCGCCTGCCTGGTGGGCGGGTGTGGATTCGACGCAAGGCCCCCCAGCCGGCCACGTAGTCGTCGCCGAGCCTGCCGCGTCCGCTTGCTCGCGCGGCACCACGAGGGTCAGACCCTCGCGTTCAGCGACCGTGACCACCGGGGCGACGCCGGACGGCACACCGCCTTCTGTCGCCGACACGGGCAAGGGCACTCCGCTGCTCCTGCTCACGCCGGTGGAAGTGGTTCAGAGCCGTCCGGCCGACGTCGTGTCCTCCTCGGGGAAGGCGAGCCGGAACAGTGCCCCGCCGCCCGGCGCCGCCTCCGCCGTGAGGCGGGCCCCGTGGGCCTGGGCGATCTGGCGGGCCATCGCCAGGCCCAGGCCCGATCCGGGCAGCGCGCGGGATGCCTCGGCGCGGTAGAAGCGGTCGAAGACGTGGGGGAGGTCCTCGGGGGCGATGCCCGGGCCGTGATCGCGGACCGTCACGTCCCGGGTGGACAGGGCGACTTCGACGTTCGCGCCGGGCGGGCTGAACTTCGCCGCGTTGCCGAGGAGGTTGGCCAGGAGCCGGGAGAGACGGGACGGGACCCCGGGGAGCGTCGTCGTCATCGCCTGCGGGGCCACGGTCAGGGTGAAGCCGACCTGGGGCCAGTGGGCCCGCGCCGCTTCCACCGCGTGCGTGACCAGGGGGGCGAGCGCCACGTCCTCGACCAGCGCCTGGGGCTCCTCGTCGCGGGCCAGCTCGATCAGGTCGTTGACGAGGGAGGTGACCTCGTGGATCTGGCGGCGCAGTGCCGTGGAGGCGCGGTCGCGCTGGGCGGGGGTCAGGCGTTCGGCGCGGGCGAGGAGCTCGGCGTTGGTGCGCAGCGCGGTGAGCGGTGTGCGGAGCTCGTGGGAGGCGTCCGCGACGAGGCGGCGGCGGGCCGTCACCGAGTCCTCCAGTTCGCCCAGCATCGTGTTGAACGAGGCTGTCAGGCGGGTGACTTCGTCGCGTCGGCCCTGCGGCAGGTCGATGCGCAGCCGGGCGTCGTGCGTCGCCGCGATCTGCTCCGCCGTGGCCGTGAGGTGTTCGACCGGGGCGAGGCCGCGACGTGCCACCCAGTACCCGCCGGCCAGGGCGAGCGCGACGCCTGCCGTGCTGATCACGGCGAGCATCACGGTCGCCTGCCGCAGCGACTTCGTCGTGGTGTCCGAGCGCAGCGCCACCTGGAGCGCCTTGTCCTGGCCCGCCGTGTACGGGGTGGTGAGCATCCGTACCGCGTGTCCTTGGAGGGTGAGGTTCGTGTAGTACGGGGCGTGGCTGCCCGCGGCGACCTCGCGGGTGGTGTCCGTGACGGGCAGCAGATACGGCTGCGGGGGATCGTCGGCCGCGTCGGCCGGGACGAGCTGGGCGCAGGCGGGGGCGGCGAGATAGCGGCACTCGGCGGCCAGCACGCCGGGCGGCTCGTCGCGGTTCTGCTGGGTGGCCAGGGTCGCGGCCTGGGTCAGCTGGAGGTCGAGCTGGTGGCCGAGCTCGTAGCGGATGACGGCGTACGCGGCGGCGCACACGCCCAGGGTGATCAGCGCGACGGTGGCGCAGGCGAGCAGCGCGAGGCGGGTCCGCAGTGGTAGGCGGTTCACGGCGTGCCGAGCCGGTAGCCGACACCGTGGACGGTGTGCACGAGGCGTGCCTCGCCGGGCGTCTCCAGCTTGCGCCGCAGATAACCCACGTACACGGCGAGGGAGTTGGAGTCGGGACCGAAGTCGCGGCCCCACACGGCTTCCTGGATGACGCCGCGCGGCAGCACCTGTCCGGCGTTGCGCACGAGGACCTCCAGGACCGCGAACTCGGTGCGGCTGAAGTCGAGGGGGCGCCCGGCGCGCTGCCCCGTCCGCGTCGCCGGGTCCAGGACCAGATCGCCGTACGTGAGGGTGGTGGGGGAGCCGCCGGCTTCCGGCCCGGGAGCGGCGCGGCGCAGCAGGGCCCGCACCCGGGCCGCCAGCTCGTCCAGCGCGAACGGTTTCACCAGGTAGTCGTCGGCCCCCGCGTCCAGGCCGTCCACGCGCTCGGTCACCGAGTCCAGTGCGGTGAGGACGAGGACGGGGGTGCGGTCTCCTATGGCGCGCATCCGGCGGCAGACCGCGAGTCCGTCGAGGACCGGCATCATCACGTCGAGGACCACCGCGTCCGGCTCCGAGCGGGCCAGTGCGGACAGTGCCTGCTGCCCGTCGGCCGCGGCCGTGACCCGGTAGCCCTCGACGGTCAGCGCGTCCGCGACCGCCGAGCGGACGTCCGGGTCGTCGTCCACGACCAGGATCCGGGCCGCCTCGTCCTGCGCACTTCCTGTTGTCATGGCACAAAGGCTGCCAAACCCGGCTCTTAAAAGTCTCTTAGACCACTCCGTGACGCTCTCCTGCCATGAGAAGCGTCCTACGAACCGCCTCGCGAACACCGCTGTCCGTCGTCATCGGCGCGGGCGGCACCGGCGGCCACATCTATCCGGGCCTCGCCCTCGCCGACGCGCTGCGCCGGGCCGTCCCGGCTGCGGTGATCTCGTTCGTCGGCACCGAACGCGGTCTGGAGACCCGGCTGATACCGCAGGCCGGGTACCGGCTGCACACCGTCGACATGATCCCCTTCGATCCCGCGCTCGGGGCCCGCCGCTATCTGCTTCCGGCGGCGCTGATGAAGTCCGGCGCACAGTGCCGGGCCATCCTGCGCGAGCAGGGCGCACACATCGCCGTCGGCATGGGCGGCTACCCCAGCGCCCCCGCCATCGTCGGTGCCCGCATGGCCGGCCTGCCCAGCCTCATCCACGAGTCCAACGCGGTCCCCGGCCGGGCCAACCGGTTCGCCGCGCGCCTCACCCCGCACATCGCGGTCGCCTTCGACCGCAGCCGTGCCCATCTCCCGGGCGGGGACGGGGCGTTGACGACGGGCATGCCGATCGCGGCGTCCCTCGCCACCCTCGACAGGACGGCCCTGCGGGCGTCGGCGCGGGCCGCACTCGGCGTTCCCGACGGCGCCCGGCTCGTCCTCGTCAACGGCGGCAGTCTGGGCGCGGCACGCCTCACCGAGGCGTCGGTGGGCCTGGCGGCACGCTGGCGCGGACGTGACGACGTGCACCTGCTCATCAAGACGGGCCCGGCCGCCCTGGCGGACACACGCCGCCGCCTCCTCGGCACCCCGGCCGTCGCCGTCCCCTATCTCGACCGGATGGACCTCGCCTACGCCGCCGCCGACCTGGTGGTGTGCCGGGCCGGGTCCGCGACGGTCGCCGAACTCGCCACCACGGGGGTGCCCGCGGTCCTCGTCCCCTATCCGCACGCGCCCGGCGACCACCAGACCCACAACGCCCGGGTGCTGTCCGACGCGGGGGCCGGGCTGCTGCTCGCCGACGCGGACACCACCGCGGAGACGCTCGCCGCCCTCGCCGAACCCCTGCTCGCCGATCCGGTGCGACTCGCGGCCATGTCGGCAGCGGCGCCCGCAGGACCGCACGCCAGGGCAGCCGACCTCCTGGCCCGTCACGTCATCGAACTCGCAGGAAAACAGAGGGAGTTGCAGTACTCATGAGCACCACGTCCAACTGGGCAGGCCGCACCGTTCTCGTCACCGGAGCGGAGGGGTTCATCGGCTCGACGCTGGTCGACCTGCTCCTCGCGCAAGGCGCGGACGTGCGGGCCTTCGTCCACTACAAGCCGTACGCCGAGAAGGGCCATCTGGCCCATCTGCTCGACGACCCCCGTGTTCAGCTCCTCGCGGGCGACGTCCGTGACCCCGGCCGGGTGTCGGACGCCGTCGAGGGCTGCGACACGGTCTTCCACCTCGCGGCGCTGATCGGCATCCCGTACTCGTACGACTCACCGGGCGCGTACGTGCAGACGAACGTGGTCGGTACGGAGAACGTGGCGGAGGCCTGCCGCCGCCATGCGGTGCGCCGCATGGTTCACACGTCGACCAGCGAGGTCTACGGCACCGCGCGCACGGCCCCGATCGACGAGTCCCACCCGCTGCAGCCGCAGTCCCCGTACTCCGCCTCCAAGATCGGCGCGGACATGACGGCACTGTCCCACTGGCACGCCTTCGAGTTGCCGGTGACCGTGGTGCGGCCCTTCAACACCTACGGACCCCGGCAGTCGGCGCGGGCCGTCATCCCGACCATCCTGGCCCAACTGCACGCGGGCGCACGGGAGATCAAGCTCGGCTCCCTCACACCGACGCGCGACTTCACCTACGTGACCGACACAGCGCGCGGCTTCATGGCCGCCGCCGACTGCGACCGGGCCCTGGGCCAGGTCCTCAACCTCGGCACCGGCCGGGAGATCTCGATCGGCGACCTGGCCCTCGCGCTGATCGCCGCCTCCGGGCGCGACGCGCAGCTGGTGGCGGACCCGTCCCGGCTGCGCCCCTCGGGCAGTGAGGTCCACAGGCTGCTGTCGGACAACACGCGGGCGCGGGAGTGGACGGGCTGGGAGCCGCAGGTGTCGCTGGAGGACGGTCTCAAGCAGACGTCGGAGTGGGTGGCGGCGCACTTGAACCTCTTCGCCCCGGACCGCTACCAGGTCTGACGGAGACTCAACTTCCATCTGCGTGACGTCGGTTCGGATACGGCGGATGGCCGGATTCGAACCGGCGTCCTCGCGATTTTGGAGACCGCGCGCGTCGACCGCTGCGCTACACCCGCCACCCATGAGGTTACCCGCCGACACCCGCACGCGCTGCCCCTCGCGCCTGGGCGATGATGTCCCGTCAGTACAACTCCCGTGGCGGGACGGGATGTCCGTGGCGGTTCGACGGGCGCGGCCCGGTCGGCGGAAGTGCCGATCGGGCCGCGGTGCGTGGTGGCGCGCTTCAGGCGGCCACTGCGGTCTTCGCGGTGCGCGTCATGCGGAGCGCGGAGACCAGGAAGAAGACGCCGCCGAGGAAGGCGTAGCCCGCGAGGCTGCTCAGCGAGGCGTTGTCGCCGCCGGCCTGGGCGATGAACGAGGCGCCGGCGAGCGTGGAGATGGCGCCGCTGGCGATCATCGCCCACTGGCCGCCCAGCCCGCGACGGAGAGCACCGACGACGAGCTGGACGAGCCCTGCCGTGATGGCCCAGGCGCCCCAGACCCGCAGGACGGCGGATGTGCCGGAGGTGGCGGCGAGGGCCAGGCCGATGCCGGTCAGCGTGCTCAGCGCGATGTTCAGGTACAGGCCCTGGAGCGGGCCCCCGTTCGCCCTGGCGGACCGTACGTCGACGATCGCCGCCGCCACGTCGAACAGCGGGTAGATCACCAGCAAGGTCACGCTCAGCGGGCCCAGTTCCGAGGCGCTCGCGAAGAGGAGCCCGGCCCACACCACGGCGAACGCGAAGCGCAGGAAGTACAGCTTGCGCAGGGGTGCCGCAGCGCCGGGCGTGGTGGAGACGGGGTCGATGACGGTGTCCATGGGAGTGCCTTCCTGGGGTGGGGCGAGGATCCGGCTCGGCAGCACGCAACCGTCGCAACCCTTGCTAGGGAGAACGTTCTGTCTCTCTAAGATGATGCGCCGCCGAGTCGCTCCCCGTCAAGACCGAACGTTCTCCCTCGCATTGCGTAGAGTGGGGTCATGGCGCGGACCACCCCCAGTAACGGCAGCGGCGGCAAGACCTCGGAAGCGCGCACGCGGCTGGTCGGCACGGCGACCCGGATCTTCTACGCGGAGGGCATCCACTCCGTGGGCGTCGACCGGATCATCGCCGAGGCGCAGGTGACCCGCGCGACGCTCTACCGGCACTTCTCCGGCAAGGAAGACCTCGTCCTGGCCTACCTCGACCACGCCGACCGGATGATGCGCGGGCAGATCTCCGGCGTCCTGGCGGACGCCGGGTCGGCGGTCGACGCGGTGCGGGCCGTCGCGAGGGCGATCACCGACGGCATCCAGTCCGAGGGGTTCCGGGGGTGCGCGTTCCTCAACGCGGTGTCCGAGTATCCGGATCCGGCCCATCCGGTCCACCGGGCCGTACTGCGGCACCGGCAGTGGTTCCTCGACACCGTCACGGAGCTGCTGGCGCGCATCGGTGACGCTCCCGCGGACGCCGATGGGCGCCACCTGGTCATGCTGAGGGACGGTGCCATGGCGGCGGGCTGCCTGTTCGACCCGGCGCTGATCTCCGGGACGTTCCTGCGGGGGATCGAAGGCATCGTGCGGAGCCGGGTGGAGGCGGCGGCGCCGGTCGGCTGAGCGTGCGGGGTGAGGGTGTCGGCTTGGTGCTCAAGCCGTTGTCGTCCGCAGTCTTTCGTCAGCTGACCCGGCTCGGCGCTGCGGCGCCGGTGAGGCGCTCGGCCTCTGCCCACAGGCGGGCCGCGACGGACTTGTCCCGGGCACTGCGAGGCGCGGGGACGGTCTTGGTCGGGCCGACCATGGCCCAGCGCGGGCCGTAGTAGCCGCCGGGCGTGGTGTCGGGGCTGGTCGCCGCGTAGAGCAGGGGTTCCGCGCCCTGCTCCGGACCCTGGGACGGCACGATCTTGTAGAGGACCGACTCGAGGAGGCCGGGGCGGCCGCCGTTCAGGGTCGGGCCGGACGTCATGAGGTTGGTGCGGGTGTAGCCGGGGTGCGCGCCGGCCGACAGCAGGGGCCAGCCGCGGTCGGCGGCGAGGTCGGACAGGTGCAGCATCATCAGCATGTCGGCGAGTTTCGACTGGGCGTAGGCGCGCGTGGGGCTGTAGGCGCGGGTGGACTGCAGGTCGTCGAAGTCGATGCGGGCCCGGTTCGCGGTGCCGCTGCTCATGGTGGCCACCCGCGGGGCGGGCGCGGCGAGCAGCAGGGGCAGGAGCTGCACGGTGAGGGCGAACGGCCCGAGGAAGTTGCTGCCCAGCTGGAGTTCGAAGCCGTCGGCGGTCTCCGTGCGCTGGGGCACGTTCATGACTCCGGCGTTGTTCAGGAGCAGGTCGAGCGGCCGGCCCTCGGCGACGAGGCCGTCGGCGAACGAGCGGACCGAGGTCAGGTCGGCCAGGTCGAGGCGGCGGACCTCGACCTGGGCGCCGGGGTGCGCGGCGAGGATGTCGGCGCGGGCCTGCTCGCCCTTGGCCGGGGTGCGCACGGCGAGGACGACATGGGCTCCGGCTCCGGCCAGCCGCTTGGCGGCCTCCTTGCCCGTGCCGCTGTTCGCGCCGGTGACGACAGCGAGCTTTCCGTGCTGGTCAGGGACCTGATACATGGCGAACCTCTTTAAGTACTGGCGGTATCTTGTCTCGTTCCACGGTAACGTACCACCGGTCGCTTATCAAAGTACCGCCAGTCTGTAATATGGCTGCGTGACCTTCCAGCGCGCTCGCACCGACGAACAACGCAGTCAGCGGCGGCGTCAGATCCTGGACACCGCGGCCGCGATGCTCAGGGAGATGCCGGTCGCGAAGCTGAGCCTGAACGAGCTGAGCCGACGCGTCGGCCTGGCCAAGGCCAACGTGCTGCGCTACTTCGAATCGCGCGAAGCGGTGCTCCTCGACCTCCTCGACGCCGAGATCCGGGACTGGATCACCGAACTGGAGACGTTGCGGGTCGACGACGGCGACGGCGGCGGCGACGGCGGTACGGCACGGGAACGCGGAGACCGGCTGGCCGACACGCTGGCCACCTCCATGGCGCGCCGGCCGGTCCTGTGCGACCTGCTCAGCGCCCAGGGCGCGGTCCTGGAGCACAACATCTCCACCGAGATCGCCATCCGGCACAAGCGCGCGGCCCGGGACGCCCTGCGGTCCCTGATCCGGATCGTGCTGCGCCACGTACCCGAACTCGGCGCACAGGGCGCTGTCGCACTCGTGGAATCGACCCTGCTGATGGCCATGACGGCCTGGCAGTGCACCCGCCCGTCGGACGCCATGCTCGCCGCCTACGCCACGGACCCGGAACTGGCGAGCATGCGCCTGGACTTCACCGACCTGGTCCGCCGGACGACGGCAGTCACCACCTCGGGCCTGCTCGCCCGGCAGGAACCTTCGGCCTGAGCCTGCTCCTGACAGGCGATGCCCGGACGACGCGCCGGTCGGCGGGGCCCTGGCCCGCGCGTCTCCACGGGACGGCGGGCGTCCTTGAACAGGGGCTACAGGTGCGGATGTTGAGACACTATCGCCATGTGGAACCCGAGCGGTCGATCTCTGCGTCACACTGACCGCACGCAGAGATTCCGGCATACGGGGGTATCGCTGTGCCTGAAGGTACGGGGGAAGTGCACCGGCTGCGGGAGGAAGTCTTCCGCATCCACCGGGCGGGCGGGGACGCGGACCCCGCCCTGCTGTTTCAACTGGCCTGGGACTGCTGGGCGCACCAGCTCGGCGCCGAGACGGCCTATCTGGCGCAGTACACCATCCGGCAGGACGCGGTCGACGGCGGCGACCGCGACCGGCGCGTGTACGCCAGGGCGCTGTGGATCGCGGCCCTGACCGTCGACCAACGGCTCGCGGAAGCGGCGGAAGTCGTCGACGAGGGGGAAGCGCCACCCCCGGGAAGCGATCCATCCGCCTGCTTCCAACTGCACCTCAACGAGGGTGTGGTGATGGTCGAGTCGAACCGCTACGAAGAGGCACTCGACCGGTTCCGGCTCGCCGACGCGAACGCGCACCACGTCGACAACGACGAACTCCACGGTGTGCTGGAACTGAACCGGGGGGCGGCACTGAACTCCCTGGCCCGCTACGACGAGGCGGTCACCGCACACTCCCGTGCCCTGGCTTTCCTTCCGCCACAACGCCACGCGGACGCGCTGCTCAACCTCGCCAACGCGCTGAAGGGCTCCGGGCGCACGGCCGAAGCCGAGCAGCGCTACCACGAGGCCTTCGAACTGGCCCGCGGCAACCCCCGGGTCCAGGGGAGCGTCCTGAGCAATCTCGCCGCACTCCTCATGGGGCAGAAGCGCCTCGACGCAGCAGAGCCGCTGCTGCGCGACGCCCTGGAACTCCGGGCCGAGGCGGGGGACGCCATCGGTCAGGCGCGCTCGCACCAGTTGATGAGCGGGCTGCTCGCCGGGCGTGGGGACTTCCGGGGCGCACTGCACCACGTGGCGCGTTCCCTTGAGCTGAGCCGTGGGGCAGGGGTACCGGACGACCCTGAACTGGTCGACCGCGCCCGCGTGTTGGCGGAGGTCCAGCGGCGCCTGGACGCCTCACCCGTGGACGAGGCGGAGATGCTGGTCGAGCGGATGCGCCGGACGAGGAAGGTCGCGGAGCTGGGGGAGCTGCTCGGTTCGGCTTCGCGGGAGGTGCTGGTGGAGGTCGGCGCGGTGCTGGAGCGGGAGCAGCGGCAAGGACGGGGTGGCGGAGCGATCGAGGCGCTGGCCGGGCTGGTCCGACGGGCCCTGGAGCAGGGCACGCAGATGGCGATCGCCGAGTTCACCGCCGAACAGACTCAGCGGAACCGGCAGGTCAAGATCGCCAAGGAGTTCCTCGGCAGCGCTACCTGGCTGGAACGCAAGCGCTACTACGAGTCCGAGCGGAAGACCTTGGAGAGCGAGGAGCTGAGGCGGATGCTGCCGGGCCTCGCCCAGCAGCCGGAGCCCTTGTACGTCCCGCCGGAGAAGGGCGAAGCGCTGCGGCGACTGGTCGAGGCATGTCGTGACGAGGGCGTGGACATGGGGTTCGCCCGGCTCCCGGCCGAGTACTCCTCGGATCTGATCGACCGGTTCGTGCAGGTGGGGACCTGGCGCGAAAGCCTGGCCCTCCTGCAGGCGCACCCTGCCTACTTGCTCAGCGATGAGGTACTGCGGCTGGTGGAGCAGGGGATGGAAACACCGAACCCGATGCGCCGCAGTCGCCTGCAGACGCACCTGGACGTCCTGCGGCAGTGCCGGGAAGTGGGACCGGAGGCGGCCTGCGCCGCCGCCCCCTGCGGGGCGGACGGACCACTGGGCACCAAACAGGTCATCGTCAGTTGGCACCTGGGCCATGCCGAGCCGGATTCCGACGAACCGTACCCGGACATGAAGAGAATGGCCGAGCAGGCGGCGGCCCACGGCGACGGCGAGTCCGAGCTGCTGGCGCTCGCCTTCCTCGGAAAGGCATATCTGGACCGGACCGACGGCGATCGGCTGCACAATCTCGAACAGGCGCGGCAGGCCCTGTCGCGACTGGTGGAGCTCTCCCGGTCCAAGATCCTCTCCCTGACCTTCTCCGGCGCGTGCGTCAACCTCGGGACGACACTGCTGGAACTGAGCAGGCTGCAGCCCTTCGACGGGGACCTTCTGGAACAGGCCAGGGCCGCCTTCGGGGAAGTGCTCGGACCCTCGGACATCCGTTTCCCGGCCACGACAGCCCGCAATGCCGCCCGCGGCATGTACGACACCCTCGCGGCGCTCGAAGCGGCAGATCCGACGCTGGGCCGCCGCGCGGGGTTCCGGGCCGAGCGCACCAGCAGCTGCCAGGTCGCGATGGACTCCTCGGACGCACTCGTACGATCGGGCTCGGTCGAGGACTGCCGCGAGGAGTTCGTCAGGATGTTCTGGGCCTGCGAGCGATTGGTGGAGGACCGCTTCGCCCAGCACCGTTTCGCTGACGCGCTGCTCGCTTCCGAGCGCGGCCGGGGACGCGGATTCCTGGCGGAGGTCGGCGGAACGGGCCCGCTGCCCGACTTCGTGCCCGCGGACCTGGCCCGCCGAGAGGAGCAGGCGCGGTCCCGGCTCGCCAGGCTGCGGGAACGCCCCACGCAGGAGGACCGGGTGGACACGCTCGTGGCGGAGCAGACCCTGGTGGACATCCACCGGGAACTCGCCCGGATCTCGCCCGAGTTGGCCCGCCTGCGCACGGGGGACGCACCGACCCTGGAAGAACTCCTCGAACTCAGGGACTCTCTCGCACCCGGCACGGTGCTCCTGTCCTGGTTCTCGATGCGTGACGCCTGCATCGCCTTCGCCCTCTTCGACGACGGGCAGGTACTGGCCGAGAAGTCACCTCTGTCGTGGGCGGATCTGGAGTCGTACTCCAGGCTGGCCGCGGCAGACATCTGGCGCCGCCCCACGAGCCCCGGCCAGCCGCTCTCGCCGGCCTGGGCGAACCTCACCGACGCCCTGGTGCCACGGGCCTGGTGCCCGCGCCTCGCACAGGCGACCGCCACCGTCCTCGTCCCGCACGGCCTGCTCCACGAACTGCCGTTGCACGTCCTTCCGGTGGCAGGGCTCGACGGCCGATCGCTGACCGAGATCGCCCCCGTCCACTACCTGCCGGGGCTGGTGCTGGGGCGACGCCTCGACAACCGCCGCCCCGACGAAGGAAACGCCCTCGTGCTCGCCCACTCCGGGACGGACTCGGCCGCGGAGCAGGACGAGTTCCTCCAGGAGGCCCACGAGGCCGCGGCGCTCCTGGACGCGGCAGCAGAACGCGTCGCCACTGGTACGGACGCGAGGATCGACCGCATCACGGAACTGGCGCCCACCCTGTCCACCCTGCACATCGCCGCGCACGGATTCTTCGACCCGGACGATCCGCTCGGCTCCGGCCTGCTCCTGTCCGACGGCACACAGGAGGGGACCGAAGTACTGTCCGCGCGCACGGTGATCTCCCGGATGAGGCTCAACGGTGCCGTGGTCGTCCTCAGCGGATGCGAGTCCAACCGCCGGGACCTGGGACCGACCGATGAGGGCGAAGGGCTCGTCCGGGCCTTCCTGGTGGCCGGCGCAGGCCAGGTCGTCGCCAGCCAGTGGAAGGTCGACTCCGCTACGACGCGCCGTCTGATGAGGAGCTACTACTCCCGGGTGCAGCACGGCACCGATGTACCGGGGGCCCTGCAAGGCGCGGCGCTCGAACTGCGCGCCGCACCGGACACCGCACACCCCTATTACTGGGGACCGTTCGTAGCTGTGGGAGCGTGACAGGCAATGTCCCTGGAAGAGATCGGCGCACAGACCGCCTTTCCCGAGTGGCGGCCGGATGCCGTTCACCTCTGGCTGGAACCTGCTGACGAAGGAAGCGGTGTGCGGGGGCCGGCCACGCTGCCCGCGATCGCCGGCAGGCCGCAGATCGAGCTGCCCCGTTCGGTGTTCGACTGCATCTCCCTCGACGGTCTGCGCGACCACCCGTCGGTGGATCCGATCGTCAGGGCCCAACTGGACGCGGGCGTCACCTTCCGGCTCCTGCGGTTCCCCTTCTCGCTGCGCCGCCCGGCCGACGGCTGTGTCCGCGAGATCGTCTTCTCCGTACGGCTCGACGGCCGAGAGGGGAGTGGACCCCCGCGAGTGCACAGCATCCACCCCGCACGCGAGGAGACGCACGACGAGGTCGCGACCGACGTCGCCCTGCAGCCGCAACTGACTCTCGGATCGCTCGGGCAGGTGGGAGTGGGCCGGGTCGGGCGCACGGTCACGGCGCGACGCAGCCGCGCGGCGGTGGTGGGGCTGTGGGGCGAACTCGGCGCGGACTGGGTGCTGCAGGCGCCGGACCGCTCGGCGGAGGGACTCCACGGCACTTGGGAGTTCCTCTCGGTCGTCCGCTGGGACGGGCCGCCGGGTCCGTTGAGCGCTGTGCTGGCGGTGTCGGCGACGGTGGAGACCTCGCGGAGGCTGTGGACGACCAAGCGGGTGGAGCACGCGTACGGGCCGTTCGAACTCATGGAGAGCCAGGCCGTCGTCTGACCTCTCGGCGCGCAAGGCGGAGCGCCGGGTGATGCGGAGCCGACCGCGCTAAAAGTCAGCCGGAGAACGCCTTCGCGTAGGCGCCCGCGCTCTGGGTCACGCCGCTGCAGTTCGTTGCCGCGTCGTCCGTCGAGGTCCCCTCTTCGCACTGCACGTCGCGGAAGGTCGCCCACGCCGACACCCACGCGATGCTCTTCTCCTCGGCGAAGGCGCGGACCTGGGCCGCGTCGGACAGGGTGAAGGTCTCGCCGTCGACGTCGTTCACGCCGAGCATCGAGGTGAGCGCCATCGCCTGCCAAGTGGCCGCCGCTGAGGAGCCGAAGACCTTCGTCAGCTGGGCATGGGCGGCCTTGGCCGCGGTGATCGCGTACCCGCCCATGTCGCCGTCGTAGGACTCGCCGTAGTTCATCGTCATCAGATTCACGGTGGAGACCTGCACGCCCTGATTGTTGGCTGCTTCGAGGAGGGCGAGGCTGTCCGCGTCCAGCCCGGCCGGCATGACCGGCAGGGTGAAGGTGACGTCGAGGTCGCGCTCCTTCTGCAGCAGGGCGATCGCCTTGGCGCGGAGGGTGACGGAGGCGGAGTCGGTCAAGGTGTCGCCCTCGATGTCGAAGTCGGCGTGGGTCGCGCCGCCCGCGGCGTCGAGTGCCGTCGCGTACGCGGCCGCGAGGCCGGCGGCGCTGTCGCAGGTGGTGGCGAGTTCCTTGTCGGTGGCCCCGCCGAAGGAGACGCGGACCGTCGAGTCCGAGGAACTCAGTTCGGCTATACGGGACTTGACCGTCGCGTTGCCGATCGCCGTGTGACCGCCCCAGGTGGGGGTGCAGGTGTCGCCGTCCGCGACGACGAAGGCGAGGTTGTACGCGGACGGGGACCCGGCGGCGTCCGTGGTGTGGGCCGTCGAAGCGCTGACGTAAGGGGCGTACGCAGTGGACTGCTCGGCCCGGCCGGCGTGCGTCGCCGTCGGCGAAGTGGCGGAGGGCGCTGACGTCTGCGCGCCGGACGAACGGGAGCACCCCGTGGCCGCGAGCAGAAGCAGCGCCAATGTCAGTGCCAGGGTCAGGGTCGGAGTCAGGGGCAGTGTCAGTGTTTCTGCGGTGTTCTTCAGCTTCGTCGGCACTGAGCTCGTCCCTCTTGTCTCTCGTATGTCGCAGCCTCGTTACAAGCGGCCTTCCGTCGAAAGGAATCTCGCACAAGCGGCTGTGACCGTAATGCACGGGCAATAGCAAGGCTGAGCACAGGGTAGGGGGTTGAGGTGGGGTTCTTTACCGCGCATTGAGGTGCAAAGTGGGCGTGGTGTCGGTGGTGACCTCAAGGCCGCACGCCCGCAATTCATAGGCGACCGAAAGGTGCCTGAGAGGTTCATGGCCTGCTCATAAAAAGCGCTCAGCATGCGTCACATAAGGCCGCCGTACGCTCCCTCGAATGAATTCCGAGCCTGCTTTCGAAACCCGCGCCGCAGCGCGCGGGCGCCGTCGCAAACGCGGCAAGACCCCGGACGCGGGGCCCGTGTTCGTCGACTCCTCAGGCCGCAGGGCGCGGCTGCTGCGCCGCCTGGGTCTCGTCCTCGGTGCCACGTGCGCGGGGTACGTGGTGCTGCTCGCTCTGGCGTTCATGGGCGTGGGCATCCCGCTCAGCTCGTCGGACCTCCTGCCCTTCGGCGGGTCCCAGGCGGGAGTACCGGGCGGCGCCCCCGGCGATGGAGGCGGTCCGGCGCCCGGCGCGGCCCCCACCGGAGCGGCGAGCGCGATCCCGTCCGGTACTCCGCCCTCCGGCCTGCCCGCCGGGCCGCAAGGCAGGCGGCACGCCTCCCCGAGCCGCATCGCCCGCGCGAGCCGCCGCGCCGCGGCCCTCCAACGCCCCCGCATCCTCATGGCGTTGACCCTGTTGATGGCCCTGACCTGCGCGATGATGCTCGACGGGTACGTACGCGGCGAAGTGTTCAACGACAAGCGGGTCCGCACCGACGCCGCCTATGACAAGGTGCCCGAGAAGATCCTCGACGCCGGGCCGATCTTCTCCTCCCGCAACGGGACGATCGACGCCGAGTCCGTCCCGGACAAGACCATCGTGCTCACCTTCGACGACGGCCCGAACCCCGAGTACACCGCGAAGGTCCTCAAGATCCTGCGGAACAACGACGTGCCCGGCACGTTCTTCCTCGTCGGATCGATGGCCGCCCGCTACCCGGACCTGGTCCAGGACATGGTCGACGACGGCCATGAGATCGGCATCCACACGTTCTCGCACGTGGACCTCTCCTACCAGTCGTACGGTCGCGTGCAACGGGAGCTCAAGCAGACCCAGTTGGCGATCGCGGGTGCCGCGGGGGTCACGACGACCCTGTTCCGCGCCCCGTACTCGGCCGAGACCGACGCCATCGACAACTACAGCTGGCCCGTCTACAGGAAGATCGCCAAGCTCGGGTACACGAGTGTCTTCATCGACACCGACAGCGACGACTGGAAGCAGCCGGGCGTCGCCAGCATCGTGCGGACGGCCACGCCCAAGGGCACCAAGGGTGCCTCTGTGCTCTTCCACGACGCGGGCGGCAACCGTGACCAGACGCTGGCCGCGTTGCCCGAGTACATCAAGAAGATGAAGGCCAAGGGCTACACCTTCACCACCGTCAGTGGCGCCCAGTCCATGAACAGGAAGCAGGAGCAGCCGGCTCAGGGGCAGGCTCGTGGCGTGGGACATGGTGCGGCCGCCGACACGAGCACCGCACCCGCCGCGAACTCGGTGGCCGACGAGCAGTCCGCCCTGCACGAGGCGAGCGGCTCCACCCTCTGGCTCGGGCGGTCCCTCGTGGCCGCGGTCACGGTCGCCGAGTGGACGATGCCCGTGCTCGCCGTCCTCCTGGCAGTGGTCGGGTTCGCCGTCATGGGCCGGTTCGCGCTCATGCTCGTCCTGGCCCGCCGGCACTACCGGCAACGCAATAAACGCAGCTTCGGCTGGGGGTCACCGGTCGTCCGGCCGGTGAGCGTGATCGTGCCCGCGTACAACGAGCGCGAGTGCATCGCCAACACGGTCGACTCCCTTGCCGCGAGCACCCACCCCATCGAGATCATCGTCGTGGACGACGGGTCGTCCGACGGCACGGCGGACATCGTCGAGGGCCTCGGCCACCCGAACGTCCGCGTCGTGCGCCAGGAGAACGCCGGAAAGCCCGCCGCGCTCAACAACGGTGTGCGCCACGCCCGTTACGACCTCGTCGTGATGATGGACGGCGACACCGTCTTCGAACCGGACACGGTGGCCCGACTCGTACAGCCCTTCGCCGACCCACAGGTCGGCGCCGTCGCCGGCAACGCCAAGGTCGGCAACCGCAACACCCTGATCGGCGCGTGGCAGCACATCGAGTACGTGATGGGCTTCAACCTCGACCGCCGCATGTACGACCTGCTGCGCTGCATGCCCACCATCCCGGGTGCCATCGGCGCGTTCCGACGCGACGACGTGCTCGCGGTCGGCGGGATGAGCGAGGACACCCTCGCCGAGGACACGGACATCACCATCGCACTACACCGGGCGGGCCGGCGGGTCGTGTACGAGGAGCGCGCGCGGGCCTGGACGGAGGCTCCCGGCTCGTTCCGGCAGCTGTGGTCGCAGCGGTACCGCTGGTCGTACGGCACGATGCAGGCGCTGTGGAAGCACCGCCGGTCTCTGGTGGACAGCGGACCGTCGGGTCGCTTCGGGCGGATCGGCATGCCGCTGGTGGTTCTCTTCCAGATCGTGACGCCGGTCTTCGCCCCGCTCATCGACGTCTTCACCGTCTACTCGATGGTCTTCATCGACTTCCGGGCGTCCCTGCTCGCCTGGCTGGCCGTCCTCGGTGTCCAACTGGTCTGCGCCGCCTACGCGTTCCGCCTCGACGGCGAGAAGTACCGGTACCTGCTGATGCTGCCCCTCCAGCAGCTCGCGTACCGGCAGATGATGTACCTCGTCCTCATCCACTCCTGCGTCACCGCCCTGACCGGCGGCCGCCTGCGCTGGCAGAAGCTCAAGCGCACCGGCGAGGTCGGCACGCCTCGCGCGACGGCGGGGACGGGGGGTGGCCGGTGAGCACGCCGCACGCTCCGTACGGCCAACCGGCGCGGGACCCCAACCCGTGCGCCCACCTCTACCGACCCGTGCCGCGGGACGAGCCGACCCGGCAACTGGCGCTGCGTGGCCGTGACCGCTACTTCGACACCCTGCGGGCCGTCGCGCTGATCCGTGTCGTCGCGTACCACACCTTCGGATGGGCCTGGGCGGGCCTGGTCTTCCCGTCCATGGGCGTGATGTTCGCGCTCGCCGGGTCGCTGATGGCCCGGTCCCTGCGGCGGCCCGCGCTGTCCGTGATCCGCAGCCGGGTGCGACGGCTGCTCGTGCCGTTCTGGGCGTGGGGGAGCGTCGTGGTCCTGGCGATGCTGATCCACGGGTGGATGCCCGACTGGAGGCTGGTCCTCTGGGTGGTGCCGCTGGGCGACCCGCCGGGCAACTCGTGGGCCGCGCAGGCCTGGGAGATCCTCTGGTACCTGCGCTGCTACCTGTGGTTCGTCCTGCTGTCACCGCTCCTGCTGCGCGTGTTCCGGCGCGCTCCCGTACCCGTCCTGCTGCTGTCGCTCGTACCGATCACGCTCTTCGAGACGGGCACGCTGCCCTACCCGGGCGCGGGTGGCCGACTGGGCGCCGCGATCTGTGACTTCTCGATCTTCCTGTTCTGCTGGTTGCTCGGATTCGCGCACCGCGACGGGCTCTTGGCGAAGTGGAGGGCGCGACCGGTGGTTCTGCTGTCGCTGTCGGCGCTGGCCGTAGGCGGCTGGTACGCGTTCGGTCACCAGGGCGAGTACGGCACGTACGACCTGGACGACGTGCCCCTTGCGCAGGCCCTGTGGTCGGCCGGGTTCGTGACGCTGCTGATGTACGCGAAGGTCGCCCGGCGCATCGACTTCGCCCGGCTGGCCCGGCACCGGCGCCTCGACCGCGTCGTCACCGTCTTCAACGCCCGCGCCGTCACGATCTACCTCTGGCACGAGATCGCTCTGATCCTCGCCGTCCCCGTGATCGACCAGTTCTGGAACGTGCCGGCCTTCGAGAGATGGCTGCCGCTGGAGAGCCAGTGGTTCCTGTTCGCCGTCGGATGGGTTCTGATCGCGATCGCGGTGCCCTTGTTCGGCTGGGTCGAGGACGTCGCGGCCGGGCGACGGCCGCGGCTGCTGCCCGGGGCGGGGACGAAGGCCACGACCGGGGCCTGAACCCGTACAAGAGCGGGTCCCGCCGCCGCTTGCGCGGAACGGCGGGACCCGATCTGAGGGGAGCACTGCCGTGGTGTGCACCCGAGTGAGGACCGGCCTCACGGGGTTCACGGCCGTACGTCTGCTGTAACGACGCAGGAAATGCCACGTTCTGCCAAGAGGCGGCCTGGTTGACGGTGTCCACGACATGGTTTCGTCGTGCTCACAGGAACCCCATGTTCCGGGCGGCCGCGGATTGTTTTGAGGGCGGTGCATCCATGGACGGGCCACGGCCGGTAGTAACCGACAACAGGCGGTTGGCCCAGACCCTGCTGACCGCCTTGCATGGCTCCCGCCGCGCCCCGGCTCTGTTCACGGGCTCCCCCTGCAAGGGGCGTGGCGGGCCAGACGGCCCTTTCCCCGGGGATCTGAGGACACGACAGACACCCGGGGGAGGGGCTCAGTTGCACCCCGAGCCATGGACCCGGGCCGCCCCCTACAGGTCATGCGGTGCTGGTGGCTGGCGTGTCGCGTTGATGGGCGAAGGGCAGGTCGTCCCAGGGCAGCTCGGGTGACAGGGGTTCGACGGCGCGCTGTCCCGGGTCGCGCGGCGCGGCCGCAGTCACCGTCGGGGGCTTCTCGCCGACCCGTTCGAGCCAGGTCAGGAGAGCCTCGCGGAGAGAGTCGGCCACCGGCCGGTGCGAGGTGAGACCCGCGAGGTTGTCGAGTTCGTACGGGTCCGCGGCCAGGTCGTACAGCTCGGTCTCGACGTAGTGGACGGCCGCCGCGTCGTGCCACGGATCGGCGTCCGGCGCCGTGACGACGTACTTCCAGCGGTCCGTGCGCACGGCCCTGGCCACCTGGTCCTCGCTGATCTGGACGAGGACCTCGGGTCGTCGGCCGGGGTCCGTGCCGCCGCCGGTGAGCGGCAGGAAGGAGCGGCCCTGGACGCCGGGCGGCACTTCGACACCTGCCGCGTCGAGGAGCGTGGGCATGAGGTCCGCCGTGCTGACCGGATGCCGGACCAGTCCGCCGCCGGTGAACCCGGGGCCCGTCAGGGCGAGCGGTACCCGGACCGAGGCGTCGTGGCCCGAGCGCTTGTACTCGCCGTTGCGGGTGCGGAAGTGCGAGCCGTGGTCGGCTGTCCACGCGAGGACCGTGTCGTCCGTGAGGCCGAGACTGCGCAGGGCGTCGCGGAGCCGGCCGACGCCCTCGTCCACCCGCTTGATCTGGCCCAGGTATCCGGCCAGGTGCCGGTGGGCGCCGCCCTGGGGTGCGGACGGACTGAGCGCCGCGAGATCGGGCGGCAGCCAACTGGCTTGCTGGTGCGCCGTGTTGCCGTCCGGTGCGGGGTAGTCGTCGGTGGCGTTCTGGTGGTGCGGTTCGATGAGCGAGACGAACAGGAGGAAGGGACGGTCGTAGTGGTCGGCGAGGAACCGGATCGCCGCGTCGATCAGTGCGTCGGAGCGGTAGCCGGGCAGCCGCACCGGCCGGTCCGACGTGTCGTACAGGACGGTGTGGTACGCGTCCGAGGTGAATTCGAGGGCCTCGGACGCGAGCCACTCCTGGTAGCCGCCCCGCGCCCTCGCCGGAACCGGGCCAGGCCCGTTCGGCGCTCCGGCCAGATGCCACTTGCCGATGTAGCCGGTCGCGTAACCGGCCGCCGCGAACGAGCCCGCGAGCGTGGGCAGGTCGGCGGGCAGCGGCAGCCCGTTGCGGTGCACTCCGGCGGCGGTCGGCCAGCGGCCCGTCTGCAGCGCCGAACGGGCGGGCGCGCAGACCGGGTTGGGCGTGATCGCCTGCTCGATGAGGGTGCCTTCGCGGGCGATCCGGTCGAACTGTGGCGTCAGTCCGGTGGGTCCGCCGTGCACGCCGGTCGTGTCCCACCGCTGCTGGTCGGTGAGGATGACGACGACGTTCGGGCGGCGCGGGGCGGCGGGGCTCACGCGGCGGCCGTCGGGACGGTCGTCGGGGTGCCGGTCGCCGCGGTGGAGGCGCCGGACGCGATGCCGTGCTCCGGCTCGGGCACCGACTCCGGGGACAGGAGCGTGGACGTACGGCCGTCGACGCCGACCGGTACATCCCCGTCGATGGTGACCCGGGCCAGCTTGCGCTCGTGGTCGTCGGAGTCGTCGACGCCGTAGTGCTGGGTGGCGCGGTTGTCCCAGATGGCGACGTCGCCGACGCGCCACTGCCAGCGGACGGTGTTCTCGGGGCGCTCGACGTGCCGCTGGAACAGCTCCAGGAGGTCGCGGGAGTCGCGCCCCGTGAGCCCCTGGATCCGCTGCACGAAGTTGCCGAGGAGCAGCGTGCGCTCACCGGTCTCGGGGTGGACGCGGACGACGGGGTGCTCGGTCAGGAACTTGATCTTGGCGAAGACGTCGCGGAAGCGGGCGAGCTGCTCCGGTACGGCGTCGGGGCGCAGGGCCGCGTAGTCGTAGTCGTTGGAGTGCACGGCGCGCAGGCCCTCGGCGAGGGTCCGCAGCGGTTCCGGCAGGTTCTCGTACGCCGTCGCGGTGTTGGCCCACAGGGTGTTGCCGCCGTACGGCGGGATCGTGCGGGCGTGCAGGATCGAGAACGCGGGGTAGGCCGGGACGAACGTCACGTCGCTGTGCCACTGGTTGGCGCGGCCGCCGTAGTCCGAGTTGATGGGGAACGAGTAGCGGCCGTCCGCGGACGGGACGGTGGGATGGGCGACCGGGGTGCCCAGCAGGCGGCCGAACGCCTCGTGGGAGTCGGTGTCGAGGTGGTCCTGGCCGCGGAAGAAGACGACCTTGTGGGCGAGGAGGGTGGTGCGGATCTCGGTGACGGTTTCGGGGGAGAGATCCCCGCCGAGGCGGACGCCTTCGATGACGGCGCCCAGCCGGCCGCCGAGTTTGGTGACCGTGAGGGAGGTGTGGGTGGGTGCGGTGGTGGTCATGGAGGTGCCCTTTCGAGGGTCGGTACCGATTCGTTTCTGAGGGGAAGCAATTCGTGTACGCGTTGTCCGCGGTGGCGGGAGCGCTGATGGAGTGGATGCCGCCGACGTGTGCGGGGGAGCCGCTGAAGGACGCGGTCCCGCGCCCTTGGGAGCCGGCTGGAGCGACTCAGGGACAGACGGGGCGGGGACACGTCGTCATGGGCATGGGTCGGAGCGTGGCAATCGGTGCGGGACAGCGTCAACCGTCGACCAGACCGGCTCCGACGGCCGGTTGCGACGTCAACGAGGTAGCTGAGCTGGGGAGTTGCCGGCCGGAGGGCTGCGCGTCGGTGGTCCGGTGAATTCACGGCGCCGCAATGTTGGCGGCCCGTGGCCCGCCGGGGACGCGTAGGCTGCGTGACCGCTCAGCCGCCCCGCCCCGCCGTCAGCCAGGGACCCCACGATGACGCAAGCCGACGAGACCACGGCCCCGCCGCCGCATCCCCCGCGCATGGCGGGGGACGGCCGACGGGACGCCAACGCCGCGACGGTGCTGCGGACCGTCCTCGACCACGGGCCCGTGGCGCGCGGCGGCGTCGCCCGGCTCAGTGGTCTCAGCCCCGCCGCCGTCTCCCGGCAGTGCACCGACCTGAGCCGGCGCGGCCTCCTGCGCGATCTGCCGGAACTGGCCTCCGGCGGCACCGTCGGCCGCCCTCAGATACCCGTCGACCTGCACACCGGCGAGGTCGGCGGACCGCTGGCGGCGGGCGTGCACATCGGGGTGCCGGCCTCCACGTTCGGCCTGGTGGATCTGCGCGGCCGCATCGTGGCCCGGCGCACCTTCCGGCACGACGGCATCGACCGGAGGACGGAGCTGCCCGGCCGGGTCGCCCATGAGCTGGGGGAGTTCCTCGCCGGACGGCCCCGGGGCAGGCCGCTGCTCGGGGTCGGCGCGATGCTCGGCGGCTGGGTCGATCCCGGGACCGGGACCGTCGTGCGGCACGACGCGCTCGGCTGGCACCAGCGGACGCTGGCCGCGGATCTGTCCCGCGCACTCGACCTGCCCGTACGTCTGGACAACCACGCCCGGGCCATCGCGCAGTCGGAGATCCTCTTCGGTCTGCCCGCCGCGCGGCGCAGCCTCGTCCACCTCTTCGTCGGCAACGTCGTCGACGCCGCCCTCGGGATCGCCGGGGTCGTGCACAGGGGGCCGCGCTCCGGTGCCGGTGACGTGGCGCACCTTCCGGTGCCCGACTCCACCGTGCCGTGTGCGTGCGGACGCACCGGATGCCTGGAGGCGACGGCGTCCGACACGGCGCTGGCCGCCGTGGCCGTGCGGCGCGGCATCATCCCCGAACCGGACTCGATGCTGCTCTGGGACGCGGCGGCCACCGGCGATCCGCGCGCCGACCGGCTGCTGCGCAGCAGGGCCCGCGCCGTGGGCCGGGCCGCCGCGCTCCTGCTCGACGTGCTCAACCCCGACCTCGTGGTGATCACCGAGCAGTCGAGCATCCTCAACTCCGCCTACCTGGAGGAGATCCGGGGCGCCGCCGTCGATCACTCGCACGTCTGTGACGACCCCGAGCGACTCGTCAGTCCGCATGCCGGTCCGGGCGTGCTGCCGGTCGCGGCCGGGACGGTCCTGCTGAATCCGCTGTTCAGGAACCCGTTGCAGGGGTGAGCTGCTCACGATGCGGACAGGCTCTGTTGACCGCTGCCGATCGCCGCTGCCATATTGCTCGCGTGAATCCGGACAAGCGCCTCGTCTCCCGCAGGCACGTCGACCTCTGTCGACAGGCCAGCGCGGTCTGTGCCGCCGTCCGTCTCTGATTCCCCTGGCCTTCGCGCATCACCGCTGATCCCGGCTCGTTGAACTTCCCTGCTGCTTCCTGTCGTTGACGCCGCCTCCGGCTGCTCCCCGGCAGGTCGCTCGCGGCTGCTGCCGGGTGTTCGGCTCGCGCCTTCATTCCTGTCGCAGCGGAACAAATCTCCGAGGACTCCTCCTCGACGGCTCCGCTCGCGCCCTTCCCTTCCGAGGCAGGCCCCACGATGACCGACCCCTCTCCCCGTCCCTCGCTCCCCGACGCCCCGACCCGCCGCACCACCCTCCGGGCCGCCGGAGGAGGCGCCGCGCTCCTCGGGCTCGGTCTGGCCGGCTGCCGCTCGGCCGTGTCCGACAGCAAGTCCGCAGGCGCGGGCGGCACGTCCGACGCACCGCGGCGCGGCGGGACCCTCGACATCGCGATCAACGCGGACTTCACACCCGCCCTGCTGTTCACCCAGACCGGCCAGTCGCTCCAGAACCGTCTCGTCTTCAACACCCTGACCCGCTACGACGACTCCCTGCGCCCACAGCCGGAACTGGCCACCTCCTGGACGTACGCGAAGGACGGCCGCAGCATCACGCTCAGGCTGCGCGACGACGTCACGTACCACGACGGCCGGAAGTTCACCGCGGACGATGTCGTCTTCGCCGTGAGGAACCTTCAGAACCCGCTCAGAGCAGCCCAGTTGAGGGCCACGGCCCTCGCGGTCAGCGGGTTCGAGAAGCGCGGCGACCACGAACTGGTGCTCAAGCTGAAGCACCCCGTCGCCAACCTCTTCGACCTCTTCGAATTCATGATCATCACCGACCCGGACTCCGTCGAACAGGCCGTCACGGGAAAGAAGCTGAACGGCACCGGACCGTTCAAGCTCGCCAAGTGGAGCCCCGGCACCGGCCTCAGCCTCACCCGCAACGCCGACTACTGGCAGCCCGGCCGCCCCTACCTCGACCGCGTCGAACTCCGCGTCGTCGCCCAGGCCGAGGCGCTCCTCTCCTCGCTGCGCACCGGCCAGTCGCAGCTGTCCTACGACGTGCCCGGCAAGACCCTCGCCTCCCTCACATCCGACGGCACCCTGCGCACCAAGGAGTACGCGGTCGGCGGCGGCGCCGCCTACCTCGGCGTCAACACCACCGTGAAACCGCTCGACGACCCCACCGTCCGGCACGCCCTCGCCTGGGCCGTCGACCGCGAACGACTCGTCAAGCAGACCCTCGGCGGCTACGGATTCGCCTCCGCCGCCCCGTGGCCCAAGTCGTCGCCCGCCTACACCGAGGCCAACCGCACGCACTACACCTACGACCCGGGCAAGGCCCGCGAGCTCCTCAAGTCGGCCGGACACAGCAGGCTCGACCTGCCGCTCCTGCACGTCAACACCCCCGGCGAGACGGCCAATGCCGAGTCCGTCCAGTACGACCTGAAGCAGATCGGCGTCCACACCACCCTGGAGCCGACCGACCCCGCCGTCTCCCAGAAGAAGCTCATCTCGCAGGGGATGCCTGCCCTGTGGGTCCAGGGACACGGCTTCGCCCAGGTCCAGCCCTCGACGCTCGCCGTCAGCGCCTACCCCTTCAACGAGGCCAAGAACACCTCGAAGTACCGCTCCGAGGAGTACACCGCCATCGTGCGGAAGGCGTGGACCGGCACCGGCCTGAGCGGTTCCGCGAGCCGCGCCCTCTACCAGGAGATCTCCGACGTCCTCCTCGACGCGGCGTTCGTCATCGACCTCGCGGTTCGCGGCCGGGTCGAGACGGCGAGCACGAAGCTGCACGGCGTCACCATCAACAAGTTCGCCTACCTCAACCTCGACAACGCCTATCTGGCGAGCGGGAGTTGACGTGACGCGCTACCTCCTCAAACGCCTGCCGTCCGCACTTCTCGTGCTGGCCCTCGCCTCCTTCGTCGTCTTCTCGATCCTGCGGCTCATCCCCGGCGACCCGGCGAGCTCGCTGGCCGGACCCGACGCGAGCGCCGAGACCGTCGCCGCGATCCGCGCCCGACTCGGCCTGGACGAACCGCTGTTCACCCAGTACGCGCACTGGGTCGGCGATCTCGTACGGGGTGACCTCGGCCCCTCCTACGCGATCGGCGGCGACACCGCGTCCCTCATCGGCGACGGACTCGCCGCCACCGCCCAACTCACCCTGGGTGCTCTGGTGCTGGTCGTCCTGATCGGCGGCGCCCTCGGCATCGCCGGAGCGACCGCGCGCCGCGGCTGGGTGCGCGGCGCCGTGCGTGCCGTGACCACAGGCGCGCTCGCCGTGCCGCCCTACGTCACCGGTGTGCTCCTGGTCCTCGTCTTCGCCGTCGCCCTCGGCGTGCTGCCGCCCGGCGGCCACGCCTCCTTCCTCGACGCCCCCGACCTCGCCGTCCAGTACCTCCTGCTGCCCGCCCTGTGCCTGGCGCTGCCCAGCGCCGCGGTCCTCGGCCGCTACCTCAAGGACGGCATCGAGCACGCACTCGCCGAGGACTACGTCCGCACCGCCAAGGCCGCCGGCGTCGCACCCCGGCGACTCCTGTGGCGGCACGCCGTCCCCAACGCGCTGCCGCCCGTGGTCACCCTGCTCGGCATGCAGACCGGCCACCTCCTCGGCGGCGCCGTCCTGGTCGAGGCCATCTTCGCCTGGCCCGGCCTCGGCCGGCTCGCCGAGCAGGGCCTCACCCGCCGCGACTACCCCGTCGTCCAGGACCTGTTGCTCCTCCTCGTCGCGGTCTTCGTGGTCGTCCAGCTCCTCACCGACCTCGTGTACGCCTGGCTCGACCCACGGATCCGCTGGGAGTGACCACCACCATGACCCTCACCACACCAACTCCCCACCAGAACAAGGGACGTACGCGCAAGAGCCGGCGCTCCCCGTACCTGACGGCACTCACCACCGCGCGCGGCCGCACCGGCCTGCTGCTCGTCCTGCTGGTCGCCCTCGCCGGAGTCCTCGCACCCGTCCTGTCCGGGCACGCCCCCACCGACCAGAGCGGAGACACCCTGCTCCCGCCGCTCAGCGCGGGGCATCCGCTCGGCACCGACGACCTGGGGCGCGATCTGCTCAGCCGCGTCCTCTACGGCATCCGGGCCGACCTCGGCATCATCGCCGTCGCCGTGCCGCTGGGCGCCGCGGCGGGCTGCGCCTGCGCCCTGCTCGCCGCCGTCCACCCCGTCGTCGACACGGTCGTCCAGCGCGCCTTCGACCTGGTGCTCGCCTTCCCCGGCCTCATCCTCGCCCTCGCCGTTACGGCCGTGCTCGGCCCCGGCCGAACGCCCGTGATCGTCGTGATAGCGGTGGCCGAGATCCCGGTGTTCGGGCGGCAGCTGCGCGCCGGGATCCTCGTCCAGCGAGGCCGCGAGTACGTCGCCGCCGCGCGCGTGGGCGGCACCGGCCGGGCCCGGCTGCTGACCCGCCACATCCTGCCGAACGCCACCGACCCGCTCATCGTGCAGCTCGCGGTCTCCCTCACCGTCGCCGTGTTCATCGAGGGCGCCATGAGCTTCCTCGGCGTCGGTGTCCGGCCGCCCACGCCGACCCTCGGCGGCGTCCTGAGCCAGTCCATGCCGTACCTGTCCCAGCATCCCAACTACGCCGCGGGCCCTCTGCTCGCGGTGACCGCCCTCGTCCTCGGCCTCTCCCTCCTCGCCGAGGCCCTCAACCGGGAGGTGCGCCGATGACGGCCGAGCCCGCCCTGCTCCACGTCCGGGACCTGAACGTCGAGTTCACCTCGCCCGACGGCACACCCCTGCGCGCCGTACGGGACGTCTCCTTCACCCTGCGCCGCGGCGAAACCCTCGCGGTGGTCGGCGAGTCCGGCTCCGGCAAGTCCACCACGGCCCTCGCCCTGACCCGGATGCTGCCCGGCAACGGCCGGATCGCCGGCGGCGAAGTCCGCCTCGACGGAGCGGAGTTGACATCCGCCCCGGAGGAGACGCTCCGCGCGGTGCGGGGCAGCCGCATCGGCATGATCTTCCAGGACCCGATGACCTCCTTGAATCCGGTCCTCACGATCGGCCGCCAACTGGACGAGGTCCTGCGCGCCCACGCGCCCCGCAAGGAGCGCGGGGAAGCCGGTGAGCAGCCACACCGAGGCGACAGCCACCCACGCGGCACCGAGCGCCGACGACGGGAGGGCGGAACGACCCGAGCCGCCCGCCGCGCTCGATCCGTCGAACTCCTGTCCCTGGTCGGCATACCCGAACCGGAGCGCCGCCTGGACGACCACCCGCACCAGTTCTCCGGCGGCCAGCGCCAGCGCATCCTCATCGCCCTGGCGCTCGCCGGGGAACCGGATCTGCTCGTGGCCGACGAGCCGACCACCGCGCTCGACGCCACCGTGCAGGAACAGATCCTCGACCTGCTCGCCGACCTCGGCCGCACCACCGGCGTCGCCGTCCTCCTCATCACCCACAACATGGGCGTCGTCGCCCGCTCCTGCGAACGCGTCCTCGTCATGTACGGCGGAACCGTGGTGGAGGAGGGGGCCACCCGCGACGTCCTGACCCGGCCCCGGCATCCGTACACCGCCGGACTGCTCGCCGCCGTGCCACGCCTGACCTCGCCGTCCGGCACCCGTCTCACCGGGATCCCCGGCAGCCCGCCCGGCCTGGAACTCCTCGGCACGGCCGGGCACCGGGGCTGCGCGTTCGCGGCACGCTGCACCGTGGCTCAGGAGCGGTGCCGCACCGAGGTGCCCGTGCTCGTGGCGGCGGGGGCGGGACGCGTCGCCTGCGGACCCGCCACCGACGGAACGTACACCCCGGTCGCCCTGCCCGAAGCCGAGCGGATCGAACGCCCCGCGCCCGGAGCCGTCGTCCTGTCCGCCGACGGCATCCGCAAGACCTACCGGCGCGGACGGCGCACCTTCACCGCCCTCGACGACGTGTCGCTCACCCTCCGCGCGGGCGAGACCCTCGGCATCGTGGGGGAGTCCGGATCGGGCAAGTCGACGCTCGCCCGGGTCCTCGCCCACGCCCACCCCGCCGACGCGGGCACCCTGCGCCTGCGTGGCGACGACGTGACCCGGCCGCGACGCCGCGCCCTGCACGACGTGCGCCGCGAGGTGCAGATGGTCTTCCAGGACCCGTACGCCTCCCTCAATCCGCGCCTGACCGTCGGCGAGATCATCGCCGAGCCGCTCATCGCCTTCGGCCTCGCCGCGGACCGGGACGAGCGCGAACGCCGCGTCGCCGCCCTGCTCGGCCAGGTCGGCCTCGACCCGTCCGCGGCGGACCGCCGGCCCCGCTCCTTCTCCGGCGGCCAGCGCCAACGCATCGGCATCGCAAGGGCGTTGGCACCGCAACCCGCCGTCCTCATCTGCGACGAACCCGTCTCCGCGCTCGACGTCTCCGTCCAGGCCCAGATCGTCAACCTGCTCACGGACCTCCAGCGCGACCTCGGCCTCGCCCTCGTCTTCATCGCCCACGACCTCGCCGTCGTACGCCAGGTCAGCCATCGCATCGCGGTGATGCACCACGGCCGCATCGTGGAGACCGGCCCCGCCGACGCGCTCTGCGAATCCCCGGAGAACCCCTACACCCGAGCCCTCCTGTCCGCCGCCCCCGACCCCGCCGTACTCGTTGCCGCCTGAGCCGGACTCCGTCGTCCCCCGCCGTCCCTGGCGTCCAGTCAGTCGGCTTCCCTCAGGTGGGTCAGGGCTGCACGGAAGTCGTCGAGGGCGGGGCCGAACTCGCGAAGGGCATCAAGCCTGTCGAAGTAGCGGCGCCTGACGTCGGGCGGCCAATGGCAGGGCGTCGCTCCCGACGGCGGGCGGGGCTCACCGGGCGTGGGCCGGTCGCTGTCGGTGCGGGAGAACATCAGCAGCACGGCCCAGAAGGACCTCTGACAGCCGCTCCAGGACTTCCCCTCACCGGAAGCGGCCAACTTCGTCAGCAGGGCCAGCGCCTCCTGCCGCACCGCGGCCGCCTGTTCCGTCCGGCCCTGGGTGTCGAGCACCTGCGCGTACCCGAGGACCGAGTTCGGATCGACCGACGTCATGGAGGTTGGCGATCCACTGCAGGAGCGTCCAGGCCAGAGCTCCCTCGCGGGGCCCATCGGACTGCTCCACCGTGACCGACGAAGATCCGACCGAACGCCTCCCGGGCGCCGTCGACGGCCCGCGCCCACAGCTCGCGATCCGAGGTCCCTCCGACCGGTACGTCGGGACCGGCGTCGTTCAGTTCCATGCTCTCTACGTGTCCGGCACCCGGCCCGAGGTTCCCGCTGATCCCAACAAATTCCGGCGGAAGGAGTGGGCCTTCATGGCCGCACCGTTCCACGGCCGCTCAGCAGGAGTCGGCTCTGGTTCAGCAGCCGGCGGCTGGCTTCCATCCGCTCACGGCTCGACTGGACCAGGAGACGGCTTCGTTCGACCGCACTGCGTGACCTCCACAGACGTTCCAGAAAGTCGTACCCGATCACGTGTACTGCCCGCTTCTCGACCCCCTGTTGCGCTGACACCAGGCTCCACCCCTTCACGACCTGGAACTCCACTCCGGAACTTCACTATCGAGGCAGTCGTCCGTGACGGGTATGGGAAATCGTAGAACTTCTGACATTCCGACGGACGTGCATGCCGTGCCACGCGCTCCCCGGCGGGGGAGGTGCAGGTGCGGCGGACCCCGGGGGTCCGCTGGGCAGCGGCGGGGCGCGGGCCGAGACCGGGAGGTGCGTACTTCCTGTGCGGCGTTCAGGTGACCTTGGGCTGGGCGAGCCGGGCGATGCGTGCGGACAGGACAAGAGTGGGAGAGGTAAGGCCCGTACCGGGGCCCCCGTTCTCCGGGGCTCCAGCTCCAGCCCCAGCTCCAGCGAAGGATTCGTCAGATGCGCATCTCTGCTCGCGTTGCAGTGGCCGTGCTGTCACTCGCCGCCGTCGTCGTCCCCTGCACCGCGCAGGCCACCGAGCGGCCGACAGCCCCGCCGACCCCTTCCTCCGTCACGGCTGACACCCGCCCGGCCGACGTGGTGCGCGGCGGCAGTCCCGCGTCCACGGTGGACCGGGTCGCCGACTTCTACGGCGCGTACATCGACGCCGTCTACGACGGCACCGACCGTCTCCCGGACCAGCTGCGCGCCCACTACCTCACCCGCGACCTGCAGCGGCGGCTCGCGGGCTGGGAGCAGGCGAACCACGCCGACGGGGTGCTGCGCGCCCAGGACGTGCCCCGGCACTGGGAGGTGCGAAACCAAGGCGCGGGCGCCGGCCACGTCTTCTCGATCGTCACCCTGACCTGGGGCAGCCCCCAGCACCCGACGTACACCCGGATCGCGGTCCGAAGCGACCTGCGGACCAAGCTGATCTCCGACATCAAGCAGGCCTGACCGACCGCGCGCGACGAGCGGTTGCGCACCTCGGCATCGGCGATGGCCCGCGCGTCGGCAGAATCGGCGCAGCAGGTCAACGCCGACGGTGGTTCGGGCGGCCGGTGGGATCGGTGGGCGGGACCGTCGGCGGCTGGAAGGTGCCGAACTGTTCGCCGGAGAAGGTGAATCGGCCACCACTGGTGGGCGCTTCCACGTCGGCCAGGCGCTCGCGTTGGGCGAGGAAGGGGACGTCCACGCTCAGCCGCTCGGGGGCTGAACGACCACGGTTCGTGGACTGCATGACCATGAGCGGGTCGAACATCACGATGGTTCCGGCGATGACGAGGAAGGCCAGGGGTCCCACCAGCATGGGCACCAGCATGCCGAAGGACGAACCGGTGGCGTAGACGGGGGTGCTCTGCGCATGCAGGTGGACGTGGAGGGCCGCCATGCCGGTGTAGTGCATGCCGGTCACGGCGACGCCCATGACGAGACTGGCCCCCAGGCTCCAGGCGAGGCCCCGGTCCTGAACTGCGCACCACAGCGCGGCGGTTGCCGCCACGATGGCGATGACGAGGGACAGTGCCACGGTGGAGGTGTCGTAGTCGAACGAGGAGTTCCGTACGGTCATGGCGGACATGCCCAGGTAGTGCATGCCCGCGACACCCAGGCCGGTGACGATGCCGCTGATCACGAGTGCCGGTACGGTCGCTCCCCGGTATCCGACGATGAACACGCCCACGCTCACCACGGCGATGGCCACGGCCAGGCTCGCGTACGTCATCGGCCAGTCGAAGCCGACCGGCGCCTCCGCCACGCTGAAGCCCATCATGGCGATGAAGTGCATCGCCCAGATGCCCGAGCCGATGGTCGCCGCACCGAGGGCGAGCCAGGCCGGGCGGCGCCGCGCGTCACCGGACTTCAGGGAACGGGTGGTGCAGCGCAGCCCCAGTGCGCTGCCGAAGTACGCCATGACGTACCCGACGGCGGGTGTCACTGCCCCGTACGTGAACCCGTCGATGGTGCCTTCCATGACAAGAGCAGCCTTCCTCGCCGGTGTGTGCGGCCGGGTGGTCAGTTCCGGTCTCGAATGCGGTAACTGCCGCAGGATTCCATGCAGTTGGTGATCGCCGAGGAGTATTACAGGACAGTGTCCAGTATTCGGTCACGAATCGGCGGTTAGCGCGTTGCTCCGCCGTACACGCACAACTCGCCACCTGCTCAGAAGTCGGTGACCGGCCCGAGGATCGAACCGTGGCCGCGGCCGGCGCGGGTGCTAGTTTCCTTGCCGTGTTGAATCATCAGGACGAGACCAGGGCGGCCTACGACGGGGTCGTCGACCTGTATGCGTCGATGTTCGCCGATCGGCTGGAGACGCAGCCGTTCGCACGGAACATGATCGCCACCTTCGCCGAGCTCGTGCGCGCCACGGGGAACGTGCGGGTGGCCGACGTCGGGTGCGGACCTGGCCATCTGACCGCCATGCTGCACGAGTTGGGGCTGGACGCCGTCGGACTCGACCTCTCGCCGGCCATGGTCGATCACGCCCGCCGGGCGCACCCCGCGCTCCGATTCGACGAAGCGCGGATGGAGGCCCTGCCGGTCGAGGACGGCTCGCTCGGCGGAGTGCTGGCCCACTACTCGATGATCCACACCCCACCCGCGGAACTGCCCGCGCTGCTCGCGGAACAGGTGCGTGTCCTGGCGCCGGGAGGACTGCTCATGGCGTCCTTCTTCGGGACCGACGGGCCGGAGCCCGTCCGCTTCGACCACAAGGTGGCCCCCGCCTACAGCTGGCCGGCGGAGCAGTTCGCCGAGCTGCTGACCGGAGCGGGACTCGTCACGGTGTCGCGGTTGCTCCACGACCCCATGTCCGAACGAGGTTTCCTCGACACCCACTTGATCGCCCGCCGACCGTAGAGCGCGCCCCACGGGTACGAATGTGGCGTCTGGTATGGGAACTCGGCACCCTCTCCCTAGGCATCGCCTTTCATCGCGCTCGTGGTCGCCGCATGGTCGTAGACGGGGGCCGGGCTCACGTCAGGTCTTCTCACCGGCCGGCAGTCGATCGTGGTCCTGACGAGGGTGCGGCTGGGCTTCCGCTCGGGAGCGCAGCCGGGCCGCCTTGCCGTAGGTGACCCGCCGTACCAGCACCTCGAACGGGCCGCGTCGGCCCCGCCGTTGCATCTGGTGGGCCAGCAGTACGGTCGCGAGCCAGGTGGCCGTGGCCAGGAGAGCCGTCGTGGTGACCGTCAGGGTTCCGGAGAGGTCCAGCAGGAACGGGGTGAACGTCACGGCCCAGACCACCGACTGCGCGAGGTAGCAGGTCATCGACCGCTGGCCGACAGCAGCGATCGCGCTCACCACGCCGCCCTGTCGTGACGCGACCCTTGTCGCCACCAGGGCCACCAGCGCCGCGTACCCGAACCCGCCGAGGACACCCGTCGCATCGTGCAGCGGCCCGATCATCTCCAGCGCCTCCCGGCCGGGGACGTCGACAACCCCGGCAGCCATCAGTGCGGCGGGCTGAGCTCCGAGCACCGCGATCGTGATCCCGACCGCGGCCGTGATCCGAAGCAGGGTCCGGAACCGCTCGGGCTCCTCCAGGATGCGGCGCCGCCCCGCCCACAGCCCGACGGCCAGCGGGCACAGGAACCCGATCGGCCCCAGAAGCGCCACCACGGGCGCCACCTCCAGGCGGGCGGTGAACATGGTGCCCAGGTTCGGAGGCAGCATCGACGGGTCCGGCGGATCGGCGCTCACGGCCGACGAGCCGTCGCTCGGCAGCGACACCAGCACGAGGAACAGCAAGGCGGTCAGGAGCAGCCAGCGGTCCTTCCAGCGCACCATCCACGCCCCGGCGAGCAGCAGCACTCCATAGGCGGCCAGGATGTCGCCGACGTACAGCAACATCGCGTGGGCCGTGCCGATGACGATGAGGGCCAGGCCGCGCCGCCACAGCAGCCGCCGTACGTCCCGCGGCCGGGACGCGGCCTGCCGGCGCACGATGTGTGCCACCCCGTAGCCGAAGAGCAGGCCGAACATCGGGAACGCCCGACCGTCGACGAACGTGGAGATCGTCCACGTGGCGGCCGAGTCGACCACGGTCCCGCCCTGCGGGAAGCCCCCGAGGATGTGCGAACCCTGAATGAAGTAGTGGGAGTTGGCCAGCGCGATGAACAGCAGCATGAAGCCGCGCGCCAGGTCGGGAGCGAGCGCCCGCCCCGCCGGAGCCGTCGGTCCGGATCTTTCCGTCGTCATGACCCCAGTCAAGGACGCGCCCCACCCGCACGGCATCGGCCGATGGTCGAGCGCGCACCGACTTTCGTCTACGAGCCGCAGGTGCCGCGACCACAGCTCGGCGTGGCCGTGACCGGCGCTGAGGTCGAGCACCGCTGGGGAGGGTCTGGCGAGACGTCGTTGCCGTGCTGCTCAGGCAGGCTGTGGAGGCCGTCACGCAGCACCCCGATGGGCAGCACGACTGACAGGTCGGCGGCCGCTCTTTGACGGGATGTCAGGAAAGCGCATCTGAGAGAGGGACGCCGGCGGAGCCGAATGGGCGAAAGCCGGGCGCCGCGAAGAGTGTCGCTGCTTGACCGTATCGCGCCTTCTTATGGTGACCATATGAATCTGAAGCCATCTCGCGCCCGAAGCAGGAGACGTGGACGCCGTCCTGCGGGGTGGCTGGCGGCGACAGGCGTAGGCCTCCTCGGCATGGCGGCGGTGGGGCTGGGCCTTCCCGGCCAGGCGGCGTCGGCGCAGCCGGTGGGAGTGCCGCTGGTCGACGAGACGTTCACCGGGGCCGACGCGATGGCAGGGTTCGAAGCGTTCGGTCCGGCATGTCTGACCGGTGCACCCGAGGCGGCGGGGGCGCCGGGCACCGGAACCCACCCGCTGACCGGGTGCCCGGCCGGTGCCACCGGGCCGGTGCCGCCCAACGACGCGGCGCCGCACGGCTATCTGCGGCTGACCGACGCGTCGAACGACCAGTCCGCCGCGGTTCTCTACAACCACGCGCTGCCGGCCAACCAGGGACTGGTCACCACCTTCGACCAGTGGCAGTACGGCGGCACCAGCCCCAACCCGGCGGACGGGATCTCGTTCTTCCTGATCGACGGCGCGGCGTCCCTGACCGCTCCGGGAGCCTTCGGTGGCAGCCTCGGCTACGCGCAGAAGCTGCCCGACGACGACCCCGCCGCGACGCTGCTGCCGGGCGTCAACCGCGGCTATGTGGGGGTCGGCCTGGACGTCCTGGGCAACTACTTCGGCGACTGGGAACATCGCGGGAACGGCTGCGCGACCCGTTCTCCGGCCGGCACCTCCTTCCGGATCCCCGGGCCGGGCGCCAACATGGTGACGCTGCGCGGTCCCGGCGACGGCAACGAGGGCTACTGCTTCCTCGACGCCACCACCAGCAACAAGACGACGACCGCGCCCTGGCCCTCCACCCTGCCGGGACAGCTGCACGGGCCCACCACGTCCGTACCGCCGGGTTCCACCCCGCAGGAGGCCGAGACCCTCCTCGAGCCGTCGCGCCGCACGGTGACCGTCGAGGTCTCGCCGTCGCCGAACCCGGTGATCACCGTCTCGATCGACTTCCACGACGGCAAGGGCACCCAGCAGGTGCTCTCGCAGCCGGCGCCCCAGCCCGTGCCGAGCACGTACAAGTTCGGCTTCGGCGCGTCGACGGGCCTGTTCACGGACGTCCACCTCATCCGGAACCTCACGGTGCATCCCGCCGCGCAACTGCCCCAGCTCAACCTCGTCAAGCAGGTCTCGCAGGAGCCTCCGCTGGAGACCCCGCTGAAGCCCGGCATGAAGGTTCCGTTCGAGTACGTGGCGACCAACAGCGGCAACGTCCCGCTGACCGGCGTGAACGTGACCGACGACCGCGTCGACGCCATCCAGTGCCCCAAGACCATGCTCGCCGTGGGCGAGACGATGACGTGCACCGGCACCTACACCGTCACCGAGGCCGACGGTACGGCCGGTTCGGTCACCAACACCGCGACCGCGCAGGGAGAGGCGAACGGCACCCCCGTCGTCTCACCGCCCGACGACGTCACCCTGCCCGTCCAGCCGGGTCCCGGCGTGCGGCTGGAGAAGAAGGCGGACGACACCAAGGTGTACCGGGCGGGTGACGAGGTCTCCTACACGTACACCGTCACCAACACCGGTCCGCAGCAACTGACCGGGATCCGGATCACGGACGACCGCGTGTCCGACGTGACCTGCGAGGAGACCACGCTCGCACCGGCGGGTGAGTCCGGTGACAGCACCACCTGTACGGGCACCTACACGGTCACCGAACAGGACGCGAGCAAGGGCGCCGTCACCAACGTCGCCACCGCCCACGGGCTCGACGGCTCCAACCCCGTCGACTCGCAGCCCGACGAGGTGACGCTGGTCGTCGACTCCGGCCTCGGACTGCATCTGGAGAAGTCGGCCGACGACACCACGACGTACCAGCCCGGCGACAAGGTGACCTACACCTACACCCTCACCAACACCGGCGAACACCCGCTGACCGGCATCACCGTCACCGACAACCTCGTGTCCGACGTGACCTGCGAGGCCACCACGCTCGCGCCGGGCGCCCACACGACCTGCACCGGCACCTACACCATCACCGAGGAAGACGCGGAGCGCGGCACGGTCACCAACGAGGCCGCCGGGAGCGGGCAGTCCGGCAGCA
>NZ_JAMOLN010000119.1 GCF_024448165.1 Streptomyces longispororuber | reverse complement strand
GGTTTGTTTTGTACCGTGGTGAAACAAAGTGGTTCCCGTCCACTCACCCTGACCGGTGGGCGGGGCCGCCTTGTCCCTCCCTCGCCTCCGTTCCCTGGAGTTCGCCGATGACGGCCACGCCCACCGTTCTCTCCGCGCGCGCCCTGCTGCTCGACATGGACGGCACGCTCGTCAACTCCGACGCCGTGGTCGAGCGGATCTGGCGGCGCTGGGCCGCGGAGCACGGGCTCGACGGCGACGACGTGATGCGCGTCGCGCACGGGCGTCAGGGGCACGCCACGATGGCCGAGCTGCTGCCCGACCGGCCGGTGGCCGAGAACCTCGCCGACAACGCGCGGATGCTCGCCGCGGAGACCGGGGACATGGACGGGGTCGTGGCGGTGCCGGGTGCGGCGCGGTTCCTCGACTCGCTCGTCTCGGGCGGGCTGGCGCACGCCCTGGTGACCTCGGCGGACGTGCCGCTGTCGACCGGGCGGATGGCCGCGGCCGGGCTGCCGTATCCGGTGGTGCGGGTGACCGCGGAGAACGTGGGGGCCAGCAAGCCGGATCCCGAGGGGTTCCTCAAGGGGGCCGCCGAGTTGGGGGTCGATCCCGCGGACTGTGTGGTGTTCGAGGACTCCGGGGCCGGGATCTCGGCGGGGCGCTCCGCGGGTATGCGGGTGGTCGGGGTCGGGCCTCGTGCGGCTGTGCACGGGCCCGATGTGCATGTGGCTGATCTGACGTCCGTGCGGGTTGCCGCCGGCGGTGGTGGGGAGATTCTGCTGTACGTGGGGTGAGGCGTACGTGGGGCGGGTGGGGCGCACCCCCGTCGCCGTCGGGGTTCTGGGCTGTGGGCGAGTGCGGGATTCGTCGTGGCTGGTCGCGCAGTTCCCCGCGCCCCTGACGGGGCGCCCACCCGGTACAACCCCCCGAAGGGCCGCGTCAGCGGGACGTTTCTCGTTCCAGGGACTCTCGGGTGGACGGGCCGTACGTGCCCGGGGTGTCCGACGTGATGCCCCGGGAGATCTGGTAGGTGCGGACCGCGTACTCCGTCGGGCCGTTGTAGTTGCCGTTCGGTTCCCCGGGGTACAGGTTCAGGCGCCTGAGGCGGGACTGGAGTTCCGCCACCTCGGGGCCGCGGTCACCGCGGCGCAGCACCGTCGTGTTCGTCGGGCTCACGGGCCGCGTCGTCGTGGGGGACGGTGTGGTGGTCCGGGTGGTGGGCGTCGGCGTCGTGGGGGTCGGTGTCGGGCTGGGGGACCGGGTCGGCGTGGCCGACGGGGACGGCGTGCCGGACGCCGTGGGCGTCGGGGAGGCCGATGTGGCACGGGTCGACGGCGCGGACGGCGTCGGCGTACGGGGCGCCGAGGCGAGGGTCCGGGTGGCCGACGCCGCGGGTGCCTCGTCCGCGGTCGTGGCCGGGTGGTCGCCGCCGCCCGACGACACCAGGACCGTGACCAGCGCCGCGACGCTCAGGACGCCCGCCACCGCCGCCAGCAGCAGCACCGGGGCCTTGCGGCGGCCCGGCTCGGCGAAGTCGTCCGGTTCGTCGCCCCGCGGTTCCTCGGGCGGCAGCGGCTGGGGCGGGTGCGCGTACGGGTCCGCGGGGCGCGGTGGCGCCGGCTGCGAGGGCTCGGGGAGCGTGACGTAGGGGCGGACACGGAGCGGGCCGAAGCCCTCCACCTCGCAGGCGCAGGACGGACCGCCGTCCGGTTCCCTGGCCGCGCCGCACTCCGGGCACGTACGACTGCTGTCGGCGTTTCCGGCGTCGCTTCTGTCTTCGGTCATGCGTCTCTACCCCCACCACACTCGCCGCTCATCCCAGGACCCCCCGTCCTTGAGCGTTCGCAGCGCATTATGCAGACCCGGCCGCCCCCGGCGCAGCGCCGGTCCCGGTGAACCCCGCCGGATCGAGCGCCCCGGACCGGACTCAACAGGCCAAACAGGGTCACACCTACCAGGATGGGAAGTACCAAGCCCCCGGCCGACCCGGTCCGGGGAGGCTTCGGAGGTGGCCATGAGCAGCCAGGACATCGGCAGCGCCGGGGCGGGCGGCACCGGCCGCACCCACCAGGCCGTGCCCGACGACACCGCCAAGAGCGGCGGCGTCCTCGTCTCGATCGGTGCGTTGCTGCTCGGCATGCTGCTGGCCGCGCTCGACCAGACGATCGTCTCCACGGCCCTGCCGACGATCGTCAGCGACCTCGGCGGCCTGGAGCACCTCTCGTGGGTCGTCACCGCGTACCTGCTGGCCTCGACGGCGGCGACGCCGCTGTGGGGCAAGCTCGGCGACCAGTACGGACGCAAGAAGCTCTTCCAGATCGCGATCGTGATCTTCCTCGTCGGGTCGGCGCTGTGCGGCCTGGCGCAGAACATGCCCCAGCTCATCGGTTTCCGGGCCCTTCAGGGCCTCGGCGGCGGCGGGCTCATGGTGCTGTCCATGGCCATCGTGGGCGACATCGTCTCGCCGCGGGAACGCGGCAAGTACCAGGGCCTCTTCGGAGCCGTGTTCGGTGCGACGAGCGTGCTCGGGCCGCTGCTCGGCGGGCTGTTCACCGAGCACCTCAGCTGGCGCTGGGTCTTCTACATCAACCTGCCGATCGGTGTCGTCGCCCTCGTCGTGATCGCCGCCGCCCTGCACATCCCGGTGCACGCGCGCAAACACCGGATCGACTACCTCGGCACGTTCCTCATCGCGGCCGTCGCCACCTGCCTCGTCCTCGTGGCGTCGCTCGGCGGCACGACCTGGGGCTGGGGCTCGCCGCAGATCATCGGGCTCGCCGTGGTCGGTGTGATGCTCGGCCTCATCTTCGTGCTCGTCGAGTTCCGGGCCGCGGAACCGGTGCTGCCGATGAAACTGTTCCGGGTGCGGACGTTCACGCTGTCCGCCGTCATCAGCTTCGTCATCGGCTTCGCGATGTTCGGCGCCATGACGTACCTGCCGACGTTCCTCCAGGTCGTGCAGGGCGTCTCGCCGACCATGTCCGGCGTGCACATGCTCCCGATGGTCATCGGCCTGCTGATCTCGTCCACCGCGTCCGGGCAGATCGTCAGCCGGACGGGACGCTGGAAGGTCTTCCCCGTCGCCGGCACCGCCGTCACCACCCTCGGCCTGCTCCTGCTGCACAACCTCACCGAGAACAGCTCCACCGCCGAGATGAGCGCCTACTTCTTCGTGTTCGGCTTCGGACTCGGACTCGTCATGCAGGTGCTCGTACTGATCGTGCAGAACGCCGTGCCGTACGAGGACCTGGGCGTGGCCACCTCCGGCGCCACCTTCTTCCGCTCCATCGGCGCCTCCTTCGGCGTCGCGATCTTCGGCACCATCTTCACCAACCGCCTGGGCGACAAGCTGGATTCGGCCCTCGCCGGTCAGCAGCTGCCGCCCGGGGTCAGCCCCGACTCGCTCAGCGCCGACCCGCGCGGCATCGCCGAACTCCCGGCCGCGCTGCGCCCGTCCGTGCTGCACGCGTACGCCTCGTCGATCACCGACGTCTTCATCTACGCGGTGCCGGTCGCGCTGCTCGCGTTCCTGCTGTCGTGGTTCCTGCGCGAGGACAAGCTGCGCGGCTCCGTCACCGCGCCCGACCCGACGCAGACGCTCGCCTCCAATCCCGTCGAGCGCTCCTCGTACGACGAGGTGATGCGGTCCCTCTCGGCGCTCGGGACGCGCGAGGGGCGGCGCGAGATCTACGAGAAGATCACCGCGCGGGCGGGCTACGACCTGCTGCCCGCGGCCAGTTGGCTGGTCCTGCGCATCAACCGGTACGGGTGGGCGGAACCGGCCGCCCTCGCCGAGCGCAGCGCCGTGCCCCTGCCGGTGATCCTCGCGGCCGCCCGGCAGGTCGAGGAGCGGCACCTCGCCACCCGCGAGGGCCTCGACCTGGTCCTCACCGACGAGGGCCGCGAGGTCGCGGCCCGGCTCGGCCGGGCCCGCGAGGACTCCCTCGCGGAGCTGCTCGGCGACTGGTGGGGGCCCGACCGGCCCACGGACCTCATCCGCCTGGTGTCCGAACTCAACGCGGAGATGTGCGGCTCGGACGCCGAACGGCCGCACGACGGGGCGGGTCCACGACCGGATCTGGCCGCCTGACCTCGCTCGCTGCTCAGCTCACCGGGTGCAGCGACTTCCTGAACCAGTGCTCGGCATAGATGTCGTCGTTGTGCGGCGCGGTCTCCTCGTAGCCGAGGCGGGCGTACAGGGCGCGGGCCTCCACCAGGTCGCCACGGGTGTCCAGGCGGATCGTGCCGGCGCCGAGCGCGCGGGCCGCCTCCTCGGCCGCCGCCACGAGCAGTGGCGCACCGCCCCTGCCGCGCCACTCCGTGCCGACGAACACCCGGGTCAGCTCGGCCGTCCCGGCGTCCACCAGGCGCACCCCCGCGGTTCCGGCCGGCCGGCCGTCGTGACGTGCGACGAGCAACTGGCCGGTGGGCGGCGCCAGTTGCTCGCCCGCGCCCGCCGCGACACCGCGCTCCAGCTCGGCCGGGTCCGTGGCGCGCCCCTCGTGCAGCAGGTACCAGCGGTCGCTCACCTCGGTGTAGTACGCACGCCAGAGAGCAGCGGCCACAGGAGAGTCGTACGGTTCGGGGGCGATGGTCCACAGGGTGCGCATGGGGCATTGTGAGGCGCGTGGGGCGCCGCACCGCAACCGTATTTCGCCTGGTCCGGGCCTGCGCCGTTTGGGCCGCGGCGCGCGGGCAACTCGCCACCGGAACGCACAGTTGACGGGTTTCGGATACCGGGAAGGTCGGGAGACACCCATGTCCACAGGCGTGATCATCGCTCTCATCGTGGTGGGGGTCGCGGTCGTCGTCGCGGCGGGCCTCTTCGCCGCGCGCACCGCACCGCGCGGCGGACGCGGCCTCAGGCGCCGGTTCGGCCCTGAGTACGAGCGGGCCGTCGCGCGGCACGACGGCGACACCAAGGCCGCCGAGCGGGAGCTGGCCGAGCGCGTGCGACAGCACGGATCGCTGCGCACCCACCCGCTGGAGCCCGCCGCCCGCGAGCGGTACGAGGCGCGCTGGGCCGACGCCCAGGAACGCTTCGTCGAATCCCCGCAGGAGGCGGTCGCCGAGGCCGACCTGGTCCTGGCCGACCTGGCGCGGGAGCGCGGCTTCCCCGACGGCGGGCAGTACGAGGAGCAGCTCGCGGCACTGTCCGTGCATCACGGCCCGCACGTGCACGGCTACCGGCGCGTGCACCGCGCGGCGCACGCCCGCACCGGCCGCGCGGAGGAGAGCCGGGCCGGCACCGAGGAACTGCGCGCGGCGATGGTCGAGGCGCGGGCCCTCTTCGGCGATCTGCTCGGTCCGGACCACGGCCCGCGCCGGCGGCCCGAGGACCCGGCGGCGCACAAGCGGCACGGAGCCCTCAAGGGGCGTCTGGCGAAGGGGAGTTGAGGCGACGATGACGGACATCGGACGGGCCCGGCAGGACGGGCAGGAACGGACGGTCCCCGGCCCCGGTACGGACGGGGAGCCGGGCCAGGAGCCCGGTCACGAGCAGGGCGCCGTGAAGGGCGCGCGAGCCGTCGACCCGATCGCGACCGAGCGCGGCGCGAAGGAGCCGCGGCCCGAGCGGCCCGAGCGATCCGAGCGCGATCCGGCGGAACCGGGCGGGAAGCCGATGCGGATGAGCGGTGCGGGCGACAGCGCCCGCGCGGAGCTCGTCCCCCACGACACCCGGGACGAACTCTCCGGCCGGCTGCGCCACGCGGTCACCGGCTTCGTCGACGAACCCCGGGCCGCCGTCGAGGAGGCCGACCACGTCCTGGAGGACCTGACGGCCCGCCTCGCCGAGACTCTCGCGGGCCGCCGCCGCACCCTGCGCACGTCCTGGCAGGACGCCACGGAGGACACCGAACAGCTCCGTCTCGCCCTGCGCGATTACCGGGAGACGGCGGAGAAGCTGCTGCGTCTGTAGCGCAGGGGGCGCACAGACCCTAGGCCGCCGCCCGCTCGACGAGCTCGCTGATGCGGGCCTCGGCGGCGGCGGTCAGCTCTGTCAGGGCGAAGGCGGTCGGCCACATCGTGCCGTCGTCGAGCGCAGCCACGTCGTTGAAGCCGAAGGTGGCGTACCGCGACCTGAACTTCGCCGCGCTCTGGAAGAAGCACAGGACCTTGCCGTCCTTGGCGTACGCGGGCATCCCGTACCAGGTCTTCGGCGTGAGGTGCGGGGCCGCGGCCCTGACCAGAGCGTGCACCCGCTCGGCGAGGACGCGGTCCGCCTCCGGCATCTCGGCGATCTTCGCGAGCACCTCCGCCTCCGGGTCCGCCTTGGCGCCGCGCGGGCGGCGCGCCGCGCTCTTCAGCTCCGCGGCGTGCTCCTTCATCGCGGCGCGTTCCTCGGCGGTGAAGCCCTCGTGCTTCTCGGCGGACTGCTGGGTGCGCGGCATGGCGGGGTCCCCTCTTCGGGCGGGTCTTCGGTCGGGTCTTCTTCGGGCGGAGCAGGGCGGGCGGGTCGGGCGGGTCGGTCAGGGCGCGGGCGTCAGCGACGACGCGGACTCCCAGGTGAACCCGTCCGGGTCGGTGAAGGGCGCGTCGGTGCCGGTGAGCACGAGGCGGTGCGAGCCGCTGCCGTCGACGGGGACGCCGACGTCCTTGGCCAGGGCCGGGCGCTTGTAGAGGGCCAGCTTCACGGGGCTCGGCCCGGCGGTGGCGAACTCGACGTACTTGCCGCCGAAGCTCTTGCCCACGGCGAGGCCCTGCTCGACGTAGAACTTCTTGCTCGCCTTGACGTCGTCGACGCCGAGCAGGAGCACGATCTCGCCGATCTCCCGGGTCGCGGCGCCCGTGTCCTTCTTCTCCGAGGTCGCGAGCTTCCAGATCGTCCCGTCGGGGGCCTGGACGGTGCCGCCGTAGCCCCAGAACGACTTGGTGACCGGCTTCAGCGACGTGGCGCCGGCGGCGAGGGCCGAGGCGGCGAAGCTGTCGACGGTGGCCGGGTTGGCGACCGTGAGCGACAGCGAGAATCCGCGGAAGCCGGTGGTGGCCGCCTCGGAGGCCCGCAGGCGCACCTGCGAGCCGAGTCCGAAGGCGGCGGAGTAGAAGCGTTCGGCGGCCGCGACGTCGGCCACTTCGAGGGTGACTGCTGCGATGGAGGTCATGTGCATCACGCTAGGCGCGCGGTGCCCACCGATGCTTCTCGAAAACTGACCGGTTGGTGTTCCCGCAGGTCAGCGGCGGTTCACGCGGTCTTGGGGGCGGCCTGCTGGACGACCTCGAAGGACCAGACGGAGGAGCCGCTCGCGGCGGGCTTCGGGCGGTCGCCGCCGCCCTGGTGCGCGGACTTCATGGGGCCCTCCATCCACGCCTGGAAGGACTCCTCGTCACGCCACCGCGTGTACACCAGGTAGTCGTCGGTGCCCTCGACGGGGCGCAGGAGCTCGAACCACTCGAAGCCGTCGGAGTTCTCCACGGCGCCGGCGCGGGACGCGAAGCGCTTCTCGAGGGTCTCCCGCTGCTCGGCCGGGACGGTCAGGACGTTGATCTTGACTACAGACATGTCCTCATCCTGCCGCACCCTCCGGTACGGCGGGCGGCCGGACCTCCGCCATGCGGCGTTCCGCGCCGCCGCGGCGCAGCACCAGACAGCCGTCGAAGGCCGAGGACCATCGCCCGTGCCGGTCGGAACTGCCGGACGCCCGAGCCGACTTGAGGGTGGAGACGATCGCGGGCGTGCGCAGACCTGGCGGAATTTTTACGTCCGATTTTCCTGCCACTGCCGAACGATCTCGTCGACGTCGTACGGCTTGAGGCCGAGCGGCGGACCCGGTGGCGGTTTGAACATCATGTCGCGGATCTTGTCGTTGAGTTCCGTCAGCAGCCGGCGGACGATCCGCTCGGAGGGGGCCTTCGCCACCGCCTCCAGCGTCTCCTCGGCCTCTTTGCGCAGGGCGAGCGAGGGTGGCAGGACGGAGAAGCCCTCACGGGCCAGCTTCCGTTTGATCCACCAGTTCTCGTCGTAGGAGGCGGACTCGGCCGCGGGATCGAAGGGCTTGCCCGCGCCGGACAGCGCGGCGAACTCGCCGCGACGCTCGGCGTCCCGGATCTGTTTGTCGACGAATGACTCGAAACTGACGCCAGGTGGTTTGCGTTCGGTCATGCACTCATTGTCCCGCAGGCTCCGCACGGACGCCCCGGAGGCTTAGGATGCGGCCGCTACGGACGACGCGAACGCTGGGGGAGTGCGGTGCTCGAACTGACCATGGCCACGGTGGCCGGCGGGGACGTCGGGGCGACGGCCGGAATGGTGATGGCCGAGGCCCCGAGCGAGCCGGGGGCCGTGCTGCGGGTGGGCCGCGACGCGGCCGTGTGCCGGCTGGTGACGCCGGAGGACTGGCTGTTCGTGTCGCGGGTGCACCTGGAGTTCCGGTGCGGGCCCGAGGGCGAGTGGAGCGTGTTCTGGCTGCGCGGCTCGCAGGACGACCCGGCCTCCGAGGTGCGGGTCCGGCTCGGCACCCAGGGACCCGGCCAACCGCTCGCCTACGGCGGGGTGTCGGTCCTGCCGCGCGGCGGCTCCGGCGAGGTCGTCGTCCTCGACCGGGGCGGGCCGCGCAGCGTGAACGTGGGGTTCTACCACGAGCCGTGAGGCCCCGCGGCGCCGCTCAGTCCAGGACCCGGGCCAGCGCGAAGCCGTCGTACCCCTTGGCGCCCACCGTCTGGATCGCCGTCGCGTCCAACTTCGGGTGGTCGGCGAGGAGTTGCAGGGCGGTGCGGGTACCCGTGACGTCCGGGGCCGTGCTCTGCGCGTCCACCACCCGGCCGTCGCGCACCACGTTGTCGACCACGACGACGCTGCCCGGCCGGGTCAGCTTCACCGCCCACTCCAGGTAGTGCGGGTTGTTGACCTTGTCCGCGTCGATGAAGACGAGGTCGAACACCGCGCCCTCGTCGGCGAGCCGGGGCAGGGAGTCGAGGGCCGCGCCGACCCGCACCTCGACGACCTTGTCGAGTCCGGCCCGGGCGAGGTTGGCGCGGGCGACCTCGGCGTGCCGGGCGCTGTACTCCAGCGTGATCAGCTGCCCGTCGGACGGCAGCGCGCGGGCCAGCCAGATCGTGCTGTAACCGCCGAGCGTGCCGATCTCCAGGATGCGACGGGCGCCCTGGATGCGGGCGAGCAGGTGCAGCAGCTTCCCGTTGACGGCGGACACGCTGATGGCGGGCAGGCCCGCCGCCTCGCTGTCCGCGAGGGCCGCCGCAAGCGCCTCGTCGGCGGGGGCGAGCAGCCCGCTCAGGTAGGCGTCGACGGCCATCGGCAGGTCCTGCGCGTGAGTCGAGGTCATGCCCGTCAGCCTAGGCGCGGCGGCACGATCACGGGCGGAGGCGGCAGCACGGGACGGCGCCGACGCGCGCGCAGCACCAGCAGGGCGGCCCCGACCGCGAGCACCGCCGCCGCGCCGAGCAGGGTCAGCAGCCACACCGGGACGTCCGGGCCGACCGTGAGCAGCTCGTCCGAGTAGACGACCGTGCGGTACGGGGTGTCGGCCGGCGCGCGCCGCAGTTCGTGGTCGCCGTCGATCGCGGACGGTGTCCAGAAGTCCTGGGTCAGCGCCGTCAAGTACCGCTCGCTGCCCGCCAGTTCGGCCAGCGGCCCGGCCGTCTCCGTGATCCGGCCCGCGTACGTCACCGCGGGCCGCGTCCCGCCGATCGCCGAGCGGGGCTCCATGCGGTGGTCCGCGAGCACGTACAGGTTGAGGTGCTGGGCGTTGCGGGCCAGCCGGGACAGCCGCATCGGGTAGACGAGCCGGTCGCTGGCGAACGTCAGGTGCAGCGGGTCGAGCCGGCCGCCGAGCGTCGCCTCGCGGTTCTCGGGGGAGAGCCGGATCGCCACGTACTCCCAGCCCCGGTCGACGTACGGGCGCAGCGCCTTGTCGAGCCGGTCGGGCAGCCGGAAGCCGTTGTCCGCCAGCCAGTCGGCCAGGTCGTCCGGGTCGGTGGCGGTGAGCCGGGCGACGTCGAAGGGGCCGAGGTGCTCGCGGCCGACGACGTTCACCCCGGCGCTCGGGGTGGCGGCCGGGGCCCCGGCGGACGCGCCGTCGCCCGAGCCGCCGAACGGCCAGTCGTGGCCGCGCGGCCAGAAGTAGTGCCGGGTCCGGTACTCCGGCTCGGTCTGCGTGGCCAGCGCGGAGAACAGGTCCGGGTCGCCCAGTTCGACGTTCGCCCGGTGCGGCACGGGCATCACCCAGGCGACGTCGCGGCCGTCGCCGCTCACCGAGAGGCGCATCACGATCTGCTCGGTGCGGCCGTCCCACCGCACGGCCGACGTCTCCTCGTTCACCGCGATCCGCTGCCCCTCGCGCGGGACCATGGCCCCGCATCCGCAGGCGTAGGCCGGGGCGGCGAGCGAGGCCACTTGGAGCGCGAGCAGGGTCAGGGCGATGAGGATCGCCCTGGCCCTGGTGGTGAGGGGGGCGGGTGCGGTTGTCATGCGCGTATCGACGGTCCGGGTGAGGTGCTGGTTCCCCTTGTTACCGGGCTGTTGCCCCGTCAGGGGGGGGCGCGAGCAACCCGCGAAGAGCCGCGGACGCGTCTGCTCGGTCATGAGCAGACGCGTCCGCGGCTCGTGTGTGGCTGAGCGCGCAGTTCCCCGCGCCCCTTCAGGGCGCCGTCACCCGCCCACCCGCACGCCGGAGGCTAGATCGCGGGCGGGGAGCCCGGGAGCGGGCGGCCCGCCGATTCGCGCATGCGCCATGCGGCGATTCCGCCGATCACGGCCGCGGCCATCATGTAGTACGCCGGAATCATCAGGTTCCCCGTGGCGGCGACCAGCGCGGCGGCGACCAGCGGCGTCGTGCCGCCGAACAGCGACACCGAGAGGTTGAAGCCGACCGACAGCGAGCCGTAGCGGACCTTCGTCGGGAACAGCGCGGGCAGCGCCGACGGCATCGACGACGTGAAGCCGACCAGCAGGAGACCGAGCGCGGCGAGGCCGAGGGCGATCGCCCAGGTCGACCCCTCACGGATCAGCAGCACCGCAGGGACGGAGAGCAGGACGAAGCCCGCGCAGGCCCCGCCGATGACCCGGCGGTGACCGAAGCGGTCGTTGGCCGCGCCCATCGGGATCTGCACGGCCATCATCAGGACCATCACGCCGATCAGGATCAGCGTGCCGTGCGTGGCGTCGTAGCCGAGCTCCTCGCTCAGGAACGTCGGCATGTACGACAGCAGCATGTAGTCCGTGACGTTGAAGACGAGGACCAGCGCGACGCAGAGCAGCATGGCGTTGGCCGCGCCCTTGCCGACGAACATGTCCTTGAACTTCTGCTTCGGCTGCGCCTTCTGCTTCGCCTCGGCCTCGTCGGCGAGCTTCTGGAACGCCGGGGTCTCCTCCAGCTTCATCCGCACGTACAGACCGACCAGGCCGATCGGACCCGCGATCAGGAACGGCAGCCGCCAGCCCCACCCGTACAGATCGCCGTCGGACAGCATCGTGGTGAGCAGCGTGGCCAGGCCCGCACCCGCCACGTAGCCGACGAGCGTGCCGAACTCCAGGAAGCTGCCGAAGAAGCCGCGGCGCTTGTCCGGGGCGTACTCGGCGATGAACGTGCAGGCGCCGCCGTACTCACCACCGGTCGAGAAGCCCTGCACCATGCGAGCCACGATCAGCAGCACCGGCGCCCACACGCCGATGGCGTTGTAGGAGGGGATCAGGCCGATGGCGAAGGTGCCCGCCGCCATCATGATCATGGTGATGGCGAGGACCTTCTGGCGGCCGATGCGGTCGCCGAGCGGGCCGAAGAAGGCGCCGCCGATGGGGCGCACGAGGAACGCGGCGGCGAACGTGCCGAGCGTGGACAGGACCTGCGCCGTGCTGGACGCCGTCGGGAAGAAGACGTGGCCGAGCGTCGCGGTCAGATAGCCGTAGACGCCGAAGTCGAACCACTCCATCGCGTTGCCGAGCGCCGCCGCCTTGACGGCCCTCTTCACGAGGGACGGGTCCGTGACGGTGACGTCGGACGACGTGTGGCTCCGCGCCGGGGCGTGGAGCCTGCTGGTACTCGGTGCGATGGAAGTGGCGGTGGCCAAGGGTCCGCTCGCCTGCCTTTCGTGGGGGACAAGGACAAGGGCCGTCCACGCGGGACGGCCCGAAATCGACCATAGGGGCGTCCGCGATCGTTACGGGTAGTGTTCGTCCCACTGCGCTCCGCATGGAAACCGTCTCCGACCTGGGGAAACGTGAGACCGTCGGAGCGCCGTAAGCGGACATTCCTGTGAGGTATGTCGCGGAACCGGACCCGTGTAGCGAGCAATGAAACCGGTCTCCACCGCCGTCTTCCGGTCAAAACCCGGACGACGAGCAGGTGAAGCCGGGGTTGCCTGCGTCTCACCACGGGGGTGGTGCGAACCTCTATGGATACGGACGACTTGGGGCATCCGAACGGAGCCGACAAGGACGGGAGGCCGACAGCGCGTGGCGAATGTGGAGCACGGAGGACCGGTGACCGGGCGCGTGAGCGTCGCGCGAGTGGGCCTGTGGCTGATCGCCGGCGTGCTCGCCGTGCGCCAGCTCGTGGTCGTGCTGAGCACACCGCGCGGTGAGCGGCTCACCGACCTGGAGACCTGGATCGGGCCGAACGGCGTCCTTCATGTGAAGGGCTCGCTGTACGACGCCCCCGACCGGTTCACCGGCACCCCGTTCGCCGGCCTCGTCCTCAAACCGCTCTCCCGCGCCGCCGAGCAGGCCCTCGGCTGGGGCTGGACGTTCGGCTCGCTCGCCCTCGTCGTCGTCCTCGGCCTGGTCGCCGCGCGGGCCCTGCCGCAGCCGGTCTCCCGTCGGACGGCCCTGTTCGCGGCGCCCGTCGCGATCAGCCTGCTCATGCTGTCGCTGCCGGTGCGCAACGCGTTCACGCTCGGCCAGACCAGCATCATTCCCGTCCTGCTCGTCCTCCTCGGCTGCTTCGCCGTCCGCGGCGAGCAGACGTCCGGCGTGCTCATCGGCGTCGCCGCCGCCCTCCAGCCGACCGTGCTGCTGTTCGCTCCGCTGCTCTGGTTCACCGGCCGCCGCCGCGCCGCCGTCTCCTCCGGTGTCACCTTCGCCGCCGCGACCGCCCTCGCCTGGGCCGCGATGCCGCACGACTCGTGGACGTACTGGGTGCACCACCTGGCGGGCGCCGGACTGAGCACCGACCCGTCGGCCGACGCCAACCAGTCGCTGCACGGCATGCTGCTCCGCTTCGGCCTCGAAGGACCGCTGGAGATCGGGCTCTTCCTCCTCCTCGGCGTCGCGGTCGCCGCGCTCGGCCTGCGCCGCGCCGTCACCTACGCACGCGACGGCCAGCTCCTCCTCGCCGTCGCCGTCGCCGGCTGCGTGGCGGTCGCCGTCTCGCCCACCACCTGGCAGCACCAGCTGCTCTGGGTGCTGCTCGCCGTCGTCGGCCGGGTCGGCAGGCGCGCGTCCGACCGCTACATGTGGCCCGTCCTCGTCGTCCTCGCGCTGACGCTGCCGTCGAAGATGCTGCTGCCGAACATGCCGGTCGTCGAGCCGATCGCCGACAACGTCGTGCTGATCGCCGCACTCGCCGCCGCCTGCGTCGTCCCGTTCCTGTCCCGCACCTCGCCGCTCTACCGGACCCCGATCGCCACGGACTACGCCGCGCCCGTCCCCGCCCGCTGGGCCCGGGTGCCGCTCGTCCCCGTCTGGCGCCGGGTGGTCAGCCGGCCCAACCTGATCCTCGAACTGCTCCTCATCCGCGTCGGCTACTCCGCGTACCAGCAGGTCAGGCTCGCCGCGACGGGCGGCACGAACGCGGGCGGCCGGGCCACCGCGGAGGCGCACGGCCGCCAGATCCACTCGATCGAGCAGTTCCTGCACATCGACATCGAGCGCTGGGTCAACCACGCGGTCGTCGACCACGCCACGTGGCTCAAGGACTTCTTCAACTTCTACTACACGTCGTTCCACTTCGTGGTCCCGCTCGCGGTCCTCGGCTTCATGTACGTGCGCCGCCCCGCCGAGTACCGCTGGGGCCGCTCCGCGCTCGGCTTCGCCACGCTCCTCGCCCTCGTCGGCTTCTGGGCCTACCCCCTCGCCCCGCCGCGCCTGATGCCGAACCTCGGCTTCATCGACACGGTGCACGGCGTCCAGGACTTCTCCCAGCCGGACTACGGCACGCTCACCCACCTCACCAACCAGTACGCGGCGATGCCCTCGCTGCACTTCGGCTGGTCCCTGTGGTGCGGCATCATGATCGTCGTCCTCGCCCGGCGCTGGTGGGTGAAGGCCCTCGGCCTCGTCCACCCCCTGTGCACGGTCTCCGCGATCGTCGCGACCGGGAACCACTGGGTGCTCGACGCGGTGGGCGGCGCGACCGTCGTCGCCCTCGGCTTCCTCGTCACGTACGTGCTGCAAGGGCCCCGGGTCCGCACGCCGGCCACATCGTCCGCCCGGGCGTCGGGGACCGCGTCCCCGGTTCCGGACACCGACGACGCACCGGTCGAGAGCCCTCGCCCCTGACCGCCGGGCGGGCGGCTCCCTCGACGCCCCTTCTTCGTCGCCTTCTTTGTCGCCGAGTGCGCGAACGCGCAGTCCCCTTAGTCCAGTTCGGCGGAGTTGCGGTCCGCCGGTTGTGGGCCGGCGGCGCACGGCCCTAGCTTCCGCGCATGCGAAGACTCAGGCGTAGGGCTGGTGTGCTGGTCGCGGCGTTCGTCGTCGCGCTGTCGTGGATCGCGACGTCCGGGGGCGGGGTCGCCGTCGCGTCGGCTCAAGTGGCCGCGGGGAGCGCGACAATGACGCCGCCGGGGGCGACGTGCGACTCGGTGGCCCTCAATGGACCGTTCACGGACACGGGCGGCCACATCACCTCGGTGTCGTTCAACGGATGTGTCGCCAGCGGACTGTCGTTCACCGTCACCGCGCGGGACATGCCCTGGACGGTCGACTTCCTGGGGGCGCCGGACCCCGCAGGATGGGTGCCGATCGCGATCCACGTGTCGTTCACGATCGACGGGTTCGCGTGCACGGCTACGGTCTCAGGGGCCGTGACCGGTCAGTACAACACGATCACCCATGAGCTCAGGCTCGACGGAGGCGGGTCGTTGGCCGCGGAGGACGACGCGAACTGCCTGGGCCTGATCAACCCCGGTGATCACGTCTCCCTCGAGCTCGACGTCATCGTCACCTGACCCGCCGCGACCCCGCCATGGAGGTGGAGGGCCCGCAGCGCCGCCTCCATGGCGAACCGGTGGTCCGGGTCCTCCAGGCGCGCGCCGAAGTGGGCGTCGAGGTTGCGCAGCCGGTAGCGGACGGTCTGGGCGTGGACGCCGAGGACGTCGCCGACCTGGTCCGCGGTGCCGCGCGTGGTGAGCCAGGCGTGCAGGGTCTCGACGAGGCGGGCGCGGCGGGTGCCGGACGACTTGTCGAGCGGGGCCAGTTCGCGGGTGGCGATCTCGTTGACCAGGGCCGGGTCGGAGAGCAGCCAGAGCGTCGCCAAGTGGTCCGCGGTATCGATGACCTGGGCATCGGCAACGATGTCATCGTCGACGAGCTGAAGCACCCGGCGGGCCCAGCGGAGCGAGTCGGCGGCCTGGGCGGTCGGCACCGTGAGGCCGATCGTGAGCGGGGTGCCGAAGGCCGCGGACTCCAGCATGGCGCGGCGCTCGGGGGTGAGCGGGCCGGGGACGAGGAGGTGCGGCTGCGGGACGCCCAGGTCGGTCAGGACGTCGACGTCCAGGTCCGCCTGGATGCGGTCGGGCGTCGGGGTGCGCAGCGCGATCAGGGTGACCTCGTCGGGCAGCGGCCAACTCGCCTGCTCACACAGCTCGTTGATGGTGGCGTGGTTGAGCGGGGTGCCCGCAAGGATGAGGTGGAGTAACCGTCTTCGGAGCGTTTCGAGCGCGGAGCCCGATCTCGCCTGGACCTCCTGGTAGCCCTCGCGTGAGAGCGCTCCCAGCTCGTCGATGTACGCGAAGAGCGCGTCGGCGAACGTGAGGAGGAGGGTGGGGGAGAGGTCGTAGCGCCGGCCGATGGTCTTCGCCCGGCGCAGGGCCACCCGGGCGCCGAGCCGGTAGGCGCCCTGGAGGGTTTCCAGATCACGCCCCTCGTAGGCCTCGACCCGTCCGAACTTGCGCAGCAGTTCGTCCCGCACGGCGGACGACGCGTCCGGGTCGGCGACCCGGTCGACGAAGGCGGACAGGGCGTGCTCGACGCCGTGGCGGATCGCGCCGGCGTTCGGTCCGTTGAGGAGGTGGGCGTACTCGGGGTACGCACGGGTCACCTCGACCCGGATCTCCTTGATGAGCCCGGGGAGTTCGGGCCGCATGATGGCGGCGAACTCCGGGGGGAGCGGGCCCAGCGGTTCGTTCACTTCTGGTGGAATCGCGCGCGGGGGCATGTGCGGTCCTCGCTGTCCGGGCGCCCGGTGGGGGGAACGGGGTCCGCTTGGTCCGAGGGTGTGGCCCATATGGCCCTTGCGGTGGCCGTCAGGTGCGTACCTTTGGGAACTCCTGTGAAAGTAGAGCAACTTGATTGTGGTGTACACCACTTGAGTGTGGATGGCTGGAAGTGGACGCGGCGCCTCAGGGCGCGGAGGGCTTCCCGATCGGCGGGAGCGGCGGGATGACCGGCGGGCAGCCGGGAGAGTCCTTGCCCTTCGGGGAGCAGACCTCGGCCTGATTCATGGTGACGAGGTTGCCGGGACCGCTGATGGAGGCCGTGAAGAGGGCGTCGACGTTCTCACCGCTCTTCCCGACGCAGCCAGTGAAGGCGGGGATGTCCACCACTCCGCTCAGGACACCGCCGTGGAGGACGTCCTTGTAGCCCCCGCCCTCGCTGAAGTCCGCGCGCAGGGTCGCGCGGTAGGGCTTGGAGGTGCGGCAGTCGGGGCCGACGTCCAGCGGGGTGCCGTTCACCTTCACGTCGTGGATGCGCAGGGACTGGAAGAAGGTCGCCACCGCGAAGGGCTCCCTGTTGGGAGGGTTGCCGATGCTGCCCGTGGAGATGGTCAGCTTCCCCGTCTCGAAGGTGACCTTCGCCGTGACGGGCGCGAACCCGAAGCCCAGGAAGGTGGATTCGGCGTCGGGCAGGGTCACCTCGGCGAGCGAGTTGAGGGCCGCGTAGTACGGGCCCGATTTGTAGGTGATCGTCTGGGCGTTGGCGCGGACGTTCATCAGGGCGGGGGTCTTCGACGGGTCGTTGATGACCATCGACCCGTCGAGCTTGCGCACCGTGCCGAAGCCGACCGCGTACGCGCACACCGGCTGGCCGGGCAGCGTGATCGGATCGCGCAGTACGGTCCCCGGCAGCGGAGGCGGCATCTGGCTCAGGTCCAGTTCGCCGGTGGGCATGTCGGGCGGGCAGGTGTCGGCGCCGGTGGGGGTGTCGGCCGCGTTCGGGGCGACGTCGATACCGTCGCGCTCGCCCTGCCCCGCGCCCGCGTCCGGGGAATCTCCGGCCGAGGGCCCGTCGGACGGCTCACCGCCAGGGACGTGGGCACGGGCCAGCAGCGGTTCGTCGCCCTCCGCGGGAGCACACGTGACGGTGACCGGGGTCCCGCCCGCCGCGGGGGCGATGTTCAGGGTGAGGTCGCCGCCGAAGAGCTCCAGGTCGCCGGGGGAGCTCACCGTGACGGTCGGGACCTCGCCGGTGACCCGCAGGGAGAGGTCCGCCCCTTCGGCGGGCAGGTCGCTGCGGCCGGCCAGCTGCGACCAGGTCGCCTCGGCCGTCTGCTCGTTCTGCCGGACGTGCACGCCGAGCGTCGCCCCGGTGTCGATACCCGTCGTCCCGGCGGGCAGCAGATCCGTGAGCGCCGCGCGGGGGAGGACCGCCTCCAGCTGGACCGGGCCCACCTGGATCGGCCGGCCCGGCACGGCGGTCTCCGGCAGCTGGGTGGCCACCTTCACCACGGCGTGCACCGGTTCGGCGGGCGTGTCCGCGGGAGACGCGGTCCCGGCCGCGGGAGCGGGCAGCCGGCACGCGTAGTCCAGTACCGCGGCGGCGGGCGGCTGCTCGTCGGCCCGCGAGCCCGCTCCGGACAGCAGTCCCGCGATGAGCGCGGCCGACGCCACGGAGGCGATCCGCACCGGATGCCGGGTCCCGCCGCGCGTGCGCTTGCTGTCGGCACTCATCGGCTGTCTTCTCCCTGCGGTCGTCGGCCCGTCCGTCATGTCGTCGTCCCCTCCCGGAACGCGCCCGCGCCCGCCGCCGAGGGTCGCTCGGCGGCGGGCAGGGGGTGGTGCACCACGGTCGATGCGCCGTGGATCAGCTCTGCATGGAGATGTTCTGGTCGGCGTTCAGGACGTAGTCGCCGTTGAACTCCGCGTGGTCGCCAGGGTTGATGAGGCCGAGGCAGTTGGCGTCGTCCTCGGCGGCGAGGGAGCCGCCGCCCGTCACGTGCAGGGTGTCCGTGCTGTTCTCGAACCAGCCCGTCACGCTGCCGGAGAAGGTGGCGTCGCAGGAGAAGCCCGAGATCGTCGCGCGGATGCCGGTGATGGTGCCGTCGGCCCGGTCCGAGCTGCTCATTCCCGTGACATTGATCTTCCAGGGGAGGGAGGCCGGGTCGGTGGTGACGGCGAAGTCGATGCCGGCCACGTCGCAGCCGTTGAAGGTCAGGGAGCTGATGTCACCGATGCCGTTGCCGTCGAGGCCGGAGCCGGACTTGAGCGTGCCCGCGGCGTTGGACGAGGTACACGTCAGCGTGGTGCTGGGGACCGCCAGCGTCGTCGTACCGGCGACCGCGGTGAACGCGCCGCCCGGTGTGACGGTGTAAGTGGCGAGTGCGCCGGCCGACGCCTGGGTGACGGACAGCCCGAGTGCCGCGCCGAGCGCGACGGTGGCGATTGCGGTGTTGCGAGCAAGTCTGCGCACGAGAAACCCCTTCAGGGATGGTGGCGTACGAGATGGAATGCGCCGCCAGGCAGAGACCGGGCGGGCTACGGCTCAAACTCCTTGCGGACACCGCGAGTTCGGGGGGAGCAGCGGCTGTCCGTCGCCTTCGAGAAAGGACGTTACGAGCAAGTAACCGGGGCGTGCAATGGAGCAGCGCGAGAATCCTCGCAGAGTGCGGAACTCGCCAGTTTTCTTGTCGATGGGTGCACAAAGGGGCGGTTGGTTCTTGTCGGCGGGTGAGGAGTTTGGATGCCGTGCCGGTAATTGCTCATCCGGTGAGCAAGTCGGACGGCGTTCTGCTCATCCGCCGATAAACGCGCCGGTAGTGGAATTCCTGTCAACGAGCCCATTGCCGCCGGAGGTTTCCCGCCAGTAACCTCCCGGAGGCCTCATCCCGCCACCTGCACCTTCGACCTCTGCGAAGGGAATTCCGCCATGCCTGCCCTCAGAAAAGCTTCGGTGCTGTTCGCCGCCACGGCCCTTGTCACGCTCGCGTCCGTGACCCCGTCATCGGCCGCCACCGAACTGAACGGCAACTGGGCGCCGTTCACCCGCTGCCCCGTCGACGCCCCGGCCATGCTCGCGGCCGACGGCAAGGTCGACACGGCGATCTGCATCTCCTCCAGCTCGTCGAGCGGGTCCATCAAGCTGGGCAACACCACGGTCCCGACCGGGGGCACCGACCTCCAGGCCGGCGTCATCACGCACAACGACGGCACGTCGACGGTGGTCTCGCCCCCGGGCGGCGCGCTGATCGCGGACACCGCCCAACTGCCGGGCGGGCTCCTCGGGCTGATGTGTCCGGACGAGGACATCCCGGTCATCAGCGACCTCTGCGAGAAGATCACGAGCGTCGAGCTCAACCGGGTCGACGCCACCGTCGAATCGGTCAACACCCCGACGGAGTTCCAGCTGCTCGCGGGCGTCATGCAGGGCAAGCCGATCATCGCGCTCCCGGTCCGCATCAAGCTGGAGAACCCGCTCCTCGGCAGCAAGTGCTACATCGGCTCGGCGAAGGACCCGATCGTGCTGCGGCCGCAGAACACGTCCGCCCCGACGGTCAAGACGCAGCGGTTCGACCCGAACGGGACCCCCAACACGGCCGGTGTCATGAGCCAGTTGAGCGCGCTCGGCGCCACGCAGGGCGACGCGACGTACACCGCGCCGGGGGCCAACGGGTGCGGGCTGCTCGGCGCCCTGGACTGGGCCGTGAACCTGAAGACGGGCCTGCCGGCCGGGTCGGGCACCAACAACGTCGTGCTGAACAACACGTCGACGTACGTCGCGGCGTTCGCGAGCTCGGCGTCGGTGGTGCCCAACGAAGGGGCCATGCTGTCGCAGAACTGGCACGCCGGAGTGAAGTGAGGCGGCACCCGGTCGCGGGGTGCGGGCGCGCTCCCGGCCGCCCCCGCTCCCCGGTCCATTCATCACCCACGAACAAAACACCCGGCCGAATTCATACCCCGATGCCAAAAGTCGACAGACCGGTCGAGGTCCGCCCGAATTTTGGCGAAGTGGTATTGCCGGGCGAGGTTACTCGGCCGTAACGTCGAAACCACGGCCGCTCGACTCCTGGCCGGCGCCCCCCGCCGACCTGGAGTTCCAACGGGGAAAGCTCGGCCCGAACCCTCCTTCCGGGTCGCCGTCCCCAAGGCGGGACCCTGTGAATCCATCCCCCCGGAGACGCGGGGTCCCGCCCGGTCCCCCCACGCGATTGCTCACTCGGCGACAAAGGATTCCCGCCGGTTTGTCAGCCGATGACAAAGGCCGGACAAGCCGCCGGAATTACCTGTCGCACCGCTTGTCCCGGCAGTGACAAAACACTTAACGTGCGCGTCCGGCGCACATGAAGACACGAGCGCTTGCTGGAGGTGACATGGGAATCGAAGTAAAGGTCGAGGGCCTGACCAAGTCCTTTGGCAAGCAGCAGATCTGGCAGGACGTCAGCCTCACCCTGCCCGCCGGCGAGGTGAGCGTCATGCTCGGGCCGTCCGGCACCGGCAAGACCGTCTTCCTCAAGTCGTTGATCGGCCTGCTCAAGCCCGAGCGGGGCCGGGTCATGGTCGACGGCGTCGACATGGCGCGCAGCCCGGAGCGGGACGTCATGGAGGCCCGGAAGCTGTTCGGCCTGATGTTCCAGGACGGCGCCCTGTTCGGCTCGATGAACCTCTTCGACAACATCGCCTTCCCGCTGCGCGAGCACACGAAGAAGAAGGAGTCGGAGATCCGCCGGATCGTCATGGAGCGGATCGAGGTCGTCGGACTCCTGGGCGCCGAGGGCAAGCTGCCCGGCGAGATCAGCGGCGGCATGCGCAAGCGGGCCGGCCTCGCGCGGGCCCTGGTCCTCGACCCGCAGATCATCCTCTGCGACGAACCCGACTCCGGGCTCGACCCCGTCCGCACCGCCTTCATCTCCCAGCTGCTCATCGACCTCAACACACAGATCGACGCGACGATGCTGATCGTCACCCACAACCTCGACATCGCCGCGACCGTGCCCGACAACATGGGCATGCTGTTCCGGCGCAACCTCGTGACCTTCGGGCCCCGGGAGGTGCTCCTGACCAGCGAGGAGCCGGTCGTCGCGCAGTTCCTCACCGCCAGCAAGGCGGGGCCCATCGGGATGTCGGAGGAGAAGGACGCGGCGACGCTCGCCGCGGAGGCCTCCGGCGGTGCGCCGGCGCCGGTGCGGCGGGAGCTCGTGCCGCAGCTGGAACCCTCGCCGGGGCTCGGCGAGCGCAAGGCCGTCGCGCGGCGGCGGGAGCGGGTCCTCGGCATGCTCGACACGCTGCCCGCCTCGGCGCAGGCGGCGATCCGCTCCGCGTACGGGCGGGACGTTCTGGAGCCGACCGCCGTGCTGCCCAGGGGCGGCGCGCTGTGACCCTCCAGGAGGAACGCCGGCCCGCCCGGCACGTCAGGAAGAAGGCCACGGGGCTCCGCCCCGGACCCCGCTCCTCGAACGCCGGAGGGGCTGGAACACTGCTCGGGCCCCTGCGGCAGACCGGGAAGTTGTTCGCGCTCGCCCTCGAAGTGGTGCGGGCCGTCTTCCGGCGGCCTTTCCAGTTCCGGGAGTTCGTCGAGCAGTTCTGGTTCATCGCCAGCGTCACCATCCTGCCGGCCGCCCTCGTCTCCATCCCGTTCGGCGCCGTCATCGCCCTCCAAGTGGGCTCGCTCACACAGCAGTTGGGCGCCCAGTCGTTCACCGGCGGGGCCAGTGTGCTCGCCGTCATCCAGCAGGCCAGCCCGCTCATCGTGGCGCTGCTCATCGCGGGCGCGGGCGGCTCCGCCATCTGTGCCGACCTCGGATCGCGGAAGATCCGCGAAGAGCTCGACGCGATGACCGTCATGGGCGTCTCGCCGGTGCAGCGGCTCGTCGTGCCGCGCGTGCTCGCCACCATGTCGGTCGCGCTGCTGCTCAACGGCATGGTCTCCGTCGTCGGCACCCTCGGCGGCTACTTCTTCAACGTCATCCTCCAACACGGCACGCCCGGCGCCTACTTGCAGAGCTTCTCCGCGCTCGCCCAACTGCCCGACCTCTACATCAGCGAGCTGAAGGCCCTGATCTTCGGGTTCATCGCCGGGATCGTCGCCGCCTACCGCGGGCTCAACCCGCGCGGCGGCCCGAAGGGCGTCGGCGACGCCGTCAACCAGTCCGTCGTCATCACGTTCATCCTGCTCTTCTTCGTGAACATGGTGATGACCGGCATCTACCTCCAGATCGTTCCGCCGAAGGGAGGCTGAGCCCGTCATGACCTCCCCCCTCGTCTGGCTCGACCGTGGTGGCGACCAACTCATCTTCTACATAAGGGCATTGGCCTGGATCCCGCGCACCATGCGGCGCTACACGAAGGAAGTGCAGCGGCTGCTCGCCGAGGTCGCCTTCGGCTCCGGCGGGCTCGGCGTCATCGGCGGCACCATCGGCGTGATGATCGCGATGACGGCCGCCACCGGCACCGTCGTCGGGCTCCAGGGATACGCCGCCCTCGACCAGATCGGCACCGCCGCCTTCACCGGATTCGTCTCCGCCTACTTCAACACGCGGGAGATCGCCCCGCTCGTCGCCGGACTCGCGCTCTCCGCCACCGTCGGCGCCGGATTCACCGCCCAGCTCGGCGCCATGCGCATCAACGAGGAGGTCGACGCCCTGGAAGGGATGGGCGTGCGGTCCATGCCGTACCTCGTCACCACCCGCATCATCGCCGGCGTCGTCGCCATCGTCCCGCTCTACGCGATCGGACTGCTCTCCTCCTACCTCGCCTCACGCCTGGTGACCGTCGTCTTCAACGGCCAGTCGCAAGGCACGTACGACCACTACTTCGACCTCTTCCTGTCCCCGACGGACGTGCTGCTGTCCGTGCTGAAGGTGCTGATCTTCAGCGTCATGGTCATCGTCGCCCACTGCTACTACGGGTTCCGGGCCAGCGGCGGACCCGCGGGAGTCGGGGTCGCCGTGGGGCGGTCCGTGCGCAACGCCATCGTGCTGATCTCCGTCACCGACTTCTTCCTCTCCCTCGCCCTGTGGGGCGCCACCACGACCGTGAAGGTGGCGGGGTGACATGGAGACCGTCCGCCGACGGCTCGCCGGAGTCGTCTTCCTCGTCGTGCCCGCACTGCTCGTGTGGCTCGCCGTCGCCGTCTACAACAAGGACTTCGTCGACTCCGACACCGTGTCCGTCGAGACCGGCACCGTCGGCAACGAGATGCACCTCGGCGCCGAGGTGAAACTGCGCGGCGTCGTCCTCGGCGAGGTCCGCAAGATCGACGCCACCCCCACCGGCGCCCGCCTCACCCTCGCCCTCGAACCCGGCGCGCTCGACCGGATCCCCGACGACGTGCACGCCCAGATGCTGCCGACCACCCTGTTCGGGGAGCGCTACGTCGCCCTCGTACCGCCCGGCGACCCGAGCACCACCACGCTGGCCGCCGGGGCGACCATCCCGCAGGACCGGTCCGCCAACGCCATCGAACTGCAGCAGGTCCTCGACGACGTCCTGCCGATGCTCACCGCCGTCCAGCCGCAGAAGCTGTCCGCGACCCTGTCCGCCGTCTCGCAGGCTCTGGAGGGGCGGGGCAGCCAGCTCGGCGAGACGCTCACCCAACTCGACGCGCACCTGCGGAAGTTCAACCCCAACCTGCCGACCCTGAACGAGGACCTGAAGGAACTCGTCAAGGTCTCGCACGTGTACGCCGACGCCGCGCCCGGCATCCTCGACGCGCTCACCGACCTCACCACCACCAGCGGAACCATCGCCGAGAAGGAGGCCGGCCTGGCCTCCGCGTACGGCGACACGACCCGCGCCGCCGAGGACCTCGACGCCTTCCTGCGCGCCAACCAGGACAACATCATCCGGCTCTCCGCCACCTCCCGGCCCACGCTCCAGCTGCTCGCGGAGTACGCGCCGTCCTTCCCGTGCACCCTGCGCACCCTCGCCGACTTCGTACCGCGCATGGACAAGGTGCTCGGCAAGGGCACCGACCGCCCGGGACTGCACGTCGACGTCACCACCGTGCCGGCCAGGGGCGGGTACGTCGCCGGACGCGACACCCCCGCGTACGGATCCGGCGGCGGGCCGCGCTGCTACCCCGTGCCCTACCTCGGCGCGGCCACCGCGAAGGCACCCGTGACCGCCTCCGCCTCCGCCGAGCAGGACCTCGGGCCCGCCAACTCGCCGCAGGAGAACGACCTGGTGAACGAGCTCATCGCGCCGGGCGCCAAGGCCGCGCCCGACGACCTGCCCGACTGGTCGAGCCTGCTCGCCGGGCCCGTCTACCGGGGAGCGGAGGTGAACCTCAAGTGAGCTCGGACAAGGCAGGCACGGGGGAGTTCGCGCATCTGAAGCGGCGGTCCCTGGCCGGGCCGCTGGTCAAGTCCCTCGTCTTCGTCGTCGTCACCGCCCTCGCCACCACCGTGCTCGGCCTGAGCATCGCCAACACCGGCGTGGGCACGGACACCACCACGTACAAGGCCCTGTTCACCGACGTCACCGGGCTCATCGACGGCGACGGCGTCCGGATCTCCGGCGTCAAGGTCGGCGAGGTGACCGACGTCCGCGTCGTCGACCGGCGCACCGCGCAGGTCACCTTCACCGTCGAGCACGACCGGCGGCTGCCGAGCACCACGACGGCCGCCGTGAAGTACCTCAACATGGTCGGCCAGCGGTACGTGTCCCTGGAGCGCGGCACCGGCGACGCGACGGGCGAACTCACCGCCGGATCCACCATCCCGCTCCGCCGCACCACGCCCGCCCTCGACCTGACCCTCCTCTTCAACGGCTTCAAGCCGCTCTTCGAGGGCCTGTCCCCGCACGACGTCAACGACCTCGCGGGCTCCATCGTGAAGGTGCTCCAGGGCGAGGGCGGCACCGTCGACAGCCTCATCCGGCACGTCGGCTCCCTGTCCACGACCGTCGCCGCCAAGGACAAGGTGATCGGCGAAGTCATCGGCAACCTCACCGACGTACTGACCACGATCAACGACCGCGAGGCCCGGTTCGACGACCTCGTCACCACCCTCAAGCAGCTCGTCTCCGGCTTCAACGAGGACCGGGAACCGCTCGGTGACGCCGTCGAGGCGATGGGCGACCTGACGACCGTCACCGCCGGATTCCTGAAGGACACCCGCAAGCCGCTCAAGGACGACATCCAGCAGCTGGGCCGGCTCTCCACGTCGCTCGGCGACGGCCTCCCGCAGATCCAGAACTTCCTCGACAAGACCCCCGCCAAGCTGACCGCCCTGTCGCGGCTCGCGTCGTACGGATCCTGGTTCAACCTCTACCTCTGCGAGGCGAAGGTCAGCGGCGTGACCATGAGCGACGGGTCGAAGCCGCCCACCGGAATCTCCGTCGAAGAAGCGAGGTGCCGGTGAACAGGCCCCGGATGAAGCCCGTGCAGGAACGCAACCCGGTCGCCGTCGCACTCGTCGGCCTCGTCGCGCTCGCCCTGCTCGCGCTCGCCGCGTTCAACGCGAGCGGCCTGCCGCTGATCGGCGGCGGCACCACCTACACCGCCGACTTCAGCGAGGCCGCCGGGCTCGGCGACGGCGACGAGGTGCGGATCGCCGGCGTGAAGGTCGGCGAGGTCAACGGCATCGCCCTCGACGGGAACAAGGTGAAGGTCTCCTTCGAGATCGAGGACGACAGCACCTGGATCGGCGACCGGACGACCGCCGCCATCGCCATCAAGACCCTCCTCGGCGAGAAGTACGTCGCCCTCGACCCGGTCGGCGGCGCCCGCCAGAACCCCGGCACCCGGATCCCGCTGTCCCGCACCACCTCCCCGTACGACGTCACCGAGGCCTTCCAGGACCTCAGCGGCACCATCGACCAGATCGACACCCAGCAGCTCGCCGCGAGCTTCGACACCATCTCCGAGACCTTCAAGGACTCGCCGCCCGACGTGAAGGCGGCCGTCAAGGGACTGTCCGCGCTGTCGAAGACCGTCTCCTCGCGCGACACGCAGCTCGCCCAGCTCCTCGCCGGGAGCAAGAAGCTGACGAAGACGCTGCAGACGAAGAAGTCCAGCTTCGAGACCCTCATCGACGACGGCGGCTCGCTCCTCGGCGAACTGAAGAAGCGGCGCGCCGCCATCAAGGCGCTGCTCAGCGGCAGCCAGGCGCTCGGCCGCGAGCTCGGTGGGCTCGTCGACGACAACGAGAAACAGCTCGACCCGACCCTCAAGGCCCTCGGCCGGGTCACCGACGTCCTGGAGAAGAACCAGGGCAAGCTCGACCGGACCCTCGCCCTCGTCGGCCCCTACTACCGGCTCGTCGGCAACACCCTCGGCAACGGCCGCTGGTTCGACAGCTATCTGTGCGGCGTCGTGCCGCGCACCTACCTGCCCGCCACGTCGCTGCCCAAGACCTCCTGCATGCCGCCGAAGAACGGCAGGTACGACGTGAAGGCCGGTGACCGGGGATGACCGTGCGCAGAAAACTCCTCGTCGGCGGGCTCGCGCTCGCCGTCCTGATCGCCGCGGGCATCGTCGGCGTCCGGGCCGCCACCCCCGGCGGCACCCGCATCACCGCCTACTTCGACCGGGCCGTCGGCATCTACGCCGGATCCGACCTGCGGATCCTCGGTGTGCGGGTGGGCACGGTCGGAGCGGTCGAGCCCGAGGGCACCCGGGTACGGGTGACGCTCGACGTCGACGACGGGGTGAAGGTGCCGGTGGGCGCGCGGGCCGTCGCCGTCGCCCCCAGCGTCGTCGCCGACCGGTACGTCCAGCTCACCCCCGCCTACACGTCGGGACCCGCACTGCGCGACGGGGCGAAACTGCCCGCGTCCCGCAACCGCACCCCCGTCGAGATCGACCAGCTCTACGACAGCGTCACCGAACTCAGCAAGGCGCTCGGCCCCGGCGGCGCCAACGCCGAGGGCGCCCTGTCCGGGCTGCTCGACACCGGCGCGAAGAACCTCAGGGGCAACGGGACCGCGATGGGCGACAGCATCGAGCAGTTCGGCAAGGCCGCGAAGACGCTCAACGGCAGCAGCGACGACCTGTTCACCACGCTGAGCCAGCTCCAGACGTTCACGACGATGCTGAAGGAGAAGGACGGCGGGGTGCGCACCGCACAGGAGAACCTCGACGACGTCACCAGCTTCTTCGCCGACAACCGGGACGACCTCGCGGGCGCCCTGCGCGAACTCGGCACGGCGCTCGGCCAGGTCAAGAAGTTCATCAAGGACAACCGCGGCGAACTGAAGAAGAACGTCGACCGGCTCGTCCCGATCACCCAGACCCTGGTGACCCAACGGGCTTCACTGGCCGAGGCGTTGGACGTCGCCCCGCTCGCCGCGGGCAACGTCGTCAACGCGTACGACCCGAGGACCCGCACCCTGGACGGCCGCGCCGACCTCAACGAGCTGAGCATGGGCGGACCCCTGCTGCCGCTCCCGGCGACGGGGACCCAGCGATGAGGGCCCGCACCGGCGGAGCCATCGGCGGCGCCCTCGCCATCACGGTGGCCTTCTGCCTCACCCTCGGCGTGTTCACGGTGCCGACCCCGTCGTTCGGCGGCATCGAGGACCTTCCGCTCCCCGGCGGCGCCGACCTCGGCCCGCACCCCTACACCGTCACCGCCGACATGAAGGACGTCCTCAGCCTCGTCCCGCAGTCCGCGGTCAAGGTGAACGACGTCGCCGTCGGGCGCGTGACCGACATCCGGCTGGCCGGCGGCGACAGCTGGGCCGCCCGCGTCACCATGCGGCTCAACGGGGACGTCAGACTGCCGGCCGGCACCGGCGCCCGGCTGGAACAGTCCAGCCTGCTCGGCGAGAAGTACGTGCAGCTCGTCGCGCCCGACAAGGGCACCGGCACCCTGCACGCCGGCGCCCGCATCCCGCTCTCCCGCACCGGCCGCAACACCGAGGTGGAAGAGGTCTTCGGCGCGCTGTCCCTGCTGCTCAACGGCGGCGGCGTCAACCAGCTCAAGACCATCACCGTCGAACTCAACAAGGCGGTCGGCGGCCGGGAGACCGAAGTGCGCTCCACGCTGCGCCGCGTCAACACCCTCGTCACGAACCTCGACGACCACCGCGGCGACATCACCGCCGCCCTCGACGGCGTCAACCGGCTCTCGTCGACGCTCGCGCACCGCAAGAAGGACGTGGGGACCGTGCTCACCGATCTGTCGCCCGGCCTCAAGACCCTGGAGAAACAACGGGGTTCACTGATGACGATGCTGCGCTCCCTCGACCGGCTCAAGGGCGTCGCCGTCGAGACCATCGACACCGGCAAGGCCGACATGGTCGCCGACCTCAAGGCCATCGCACCCACCCTCAAGGCTCTCGCCGACTCCGGCGCCGACCTGCCCGACTCGCTGCAGGTGCTGCTCACCTACCCGTTCACGGACGAGGTGCTGCGCGGCATCAAGGGCGACTACCTCAACGCCTACCTGGACCTCGCGGCGGTGCCCGGCACCCAGCTGATCCCACCGCTGACGTCCGTGTCCCCGTCCCCGTCACCGACCCCGACGGTGACGGCCACGGCCCAGAAGCAGAACCAGACGCAGAACCAGAACCCGACGTCGTCATCGCCGCTGCCGCTGCCCGCCGTGTCATCGAGCGGAGGCAGCCGATGATCACCCTCGCCGTCCGCCTCAAGAACCTCGCGTTCCTCGTCATCGCCGTCGTCGTCCTCGCCTTCCTCGGCATCCGGTACGCCGACCTCGGCCGCTACGTCGGCGCCTCCGACTACTACACGGTCAAGGTCGAACTCCCGCGCACCGGCGGCCTGTTCACCCACTCCGACGTCACCTACCGGGGCGTGTCCGTGGGCCGGGTCGGACCGATCGGGCTGACCCCGGACGGCGTCGAGGCCGAGCTGCGCATCGAGCGGTCGGCGCCGCACATACCGGACGACGCCAAGGCTGTCGTGGCGAGCCTGTCGGCCGTCGGCGAGCAGTACATCGACCTGCGCCCCGACCGCACCGGCGGCCCCTACCTCGCGGACGGCTCCCGCATCGACCCGTCGGCGACGAGCGTGCCGCGGCCCGTCACCGACGTCCTCGCGAGCGTCGACGACCTCACCACGTCCGTACCGCTGGACTCGCTGCGCACCGTCGTCGACGAGTTCGGCAAGGCCTTCGAAGGGCGTGGCCAGGACCTCCAGCTCCTCATGGACAACGGCTCGCAGTTCGTCGCGGCCGCCGACCGGGCGCTGCCGCACACCACGAAGCTCATGGCCGACGGGGCGATCGTGCTCCGCACCCAGGCCGAAGAGGGCCAGGCCATCCGGGACTTCGCGTCCGGCGCGAAGGACCTCGCGGCCACCCTGAAGGGCTCCGACGCCGACCTGCGCGAGCTGATCATGGCGGCTCCCGAGGCGGCGACCCAGCTCAGCGGGCTGCTGCGGGACCTGGACCCCGAGGTCGGCGTCGTCCTCGCCAACCTCCTCACCACCTCAGAGGTCGCCGTCACCCGGCAGCGCGGCACCGAGGAGCTCCTCGTGAAGCTCCCGCAGGCCGTCGCGGCGGGCGCCTCGGCCGTCGACGGAAAGAAGGTCAACATCGGCATGGCGGTCACCTTCTTCAAACCCCTGCCCTGCACGGCCGGCTATGCGGGCACGCCCCACCGCCTCGGCACCGACCTGAGCGCCGCTCCCGCCCTCAACACCGGCGCACGCTGCACGGCGTCGCCGTCGAGCGGGATCAACGTGCGCGGCTCGGCGAACGCGCCGCGCGGCGGGGCCGTACCGAAGCCCGCCAGGCCGGGCGCGCTGTCGCTGCCCGCCCTCGACGACACCGCGGCCACGCCGTCGTCGGGCATGGCCGGGCTGCTCGGCCTCTCCGGCGGGGGCGCCTCATGACCCCCCGCGCGGCCGGTCGCCGTGGGCGGGTCCTCGCGGGGGTGGGACTCGCCGCGGCGGCCGTGCTGTGCGGGGTCGGAACCTGGTCGTACGCGCAGGCGCGGGGCGACGACGACCTCGGGTACGGCCGGGCGCGGGACGCCGCGCTCGACGACGGACGGTCGGCCGTCGCGGCCCTGTCCACCCTGGACGCGTCGACGAAGGACCGGGCCAGGACCGGCGTCACCCGCTGGCGGACGGTCACCACGGGCCCCTTGCGCACCCAGCTCGGCCGGGTGGCACCGGCCGCCGGGGCGTCCTCGCGCGGGGTCGTCACCGACGCGGCGGTCACCGCGCTCGACGACCGCGCGGGCACGGCGAAACTGATCGCGACGGTCCGCGTGGACACCACCCCGAAGGGCACCGGTTCCGCCACCTCCGACCGCAAACGCCTGGAGGCGACCCTCGCCCGCACGGCCGACGGCACGTGGAAGGTGAAGTCGCTGAGCGCGGTGCCGGTGACGGGGGTGACGGGATGACGGAGCAGCGCGTACGGGAGGCGCCGGGGGCGCGGGTGGCGGAGTCCGGGGCCGGGGTGCCCGGGGCCGGGGCGACCGGGGCTGAGGCGTCCGGGATCGAACCGTCCGGCGCCGAAGCGACGGAGGCCGGGGTGCTCGGTACCGGGGCCTCCGGCAGCGGGACGTCCGAGGTGGAGGCGTCCGGTATCGAGGCGGCCGAGGAGTACGAGGCCGCGCAGGCCGCGGCGGCCGAGGCCGCCGGAGAGGGGATCGGGCCGGTGGTCCGGGTCGACGACGTAGGACTGGACGGGGTCGACCTGGGCGGGGCCGACCGGGACGGAGGCGACCCAGGCGGAGTCGACCCGGACAGGGCCGATCCGGACGGAGTCGCCCTGGGCAGGACCGCCCTGGACGGAGTCGACCCAGAAGGAGTCGACCCAGAAGGAGTCGACCCAGAAGGAGTCGACCCGGACAGGGCCGACCCGGACAGGGCCGACCCGGACAGGGCCGACCCGGACAGGGCCGACCCGGACAGGGCCGACCCGGACAGGGCCGACCTGGATGGAGCTGCCCCGAACGGAGCCGACCTAGACAGAGTTGACCCGGACAGGGCCGTCCTGGATGAAGCCGATCCCGACGGAACCGATCCCGACGGAACCGATCCCGACGGAACCGATCCCGACGGAACCGATCTCGACGGGGCCGATCTCGACGGGGCCGATCTCGACGGGGCCGAACCCGACGGGGCCGAACCCGACGGGGGCGTGCGGCACCCGTTCCGTACCCTCATCGCCCTCTGCGCAGCAGCCCTCGTCCTCGCCCTCACCGGAGGCGTACTCCTCTACCAGGCGCACGCGTTGCGGACCGCGCCCGCCGTGGGCAACCACGCGCTCACCGACGCCGAGGCGACCAACCGGCTCAACGGTGACGTGAGCAGTGCGCTCGGGAAGGTGTTCTCGTACGCGCCCGGCGGCACCGACGCCACCGAACGGTCGGCGCGGGAGGTCCTGTCGGGGCGGGCGGCCGAGCAGTACGAGCGGCTCTTCGCCCAGGTCAGGGCGGACGTCGGCAAGCAGCGGCTGACCCTCACCACGCAGGCCGTCCGGATCGGCACCGTCAGCCTGCGCGGCGACACCGCGCACCTGCTCGTCTTCCTCGACCAGACCGCGCGGCGCGGCAAGAAGAAGCCCACCACGTCCGCCGCCCAGCTGTCCGTCACGGCCGAACTGCGCGGCGACGTGTGGCGGATCGTCGACATCAAGGCCAGGTGACCCACCCATGACCCGAGAAGAAGGGCGCTCCATGGACCGGTTCGGCAAGGCGCTGCTCGTCGCCGCGCTCGCCCTCGCCCTCGTCGCGGGCGGCGTCGCCGCCTGGGCGGGCTGGTCCTGGTACGGCGCCGCGCACGACGACACCGCCGGATACGCCGCCGCCCGCGACGACGCCCTGGAGGCCGGCGAGCAGGCCGTGCAGAACCTCAACACCCTCGACCATCGGAGCGTCGGCCGCGGCCTCGACCTGTGGGAGGCGTCCACCACCGGCGACCTGCACTCCCAACTCGTCCAGGGCCGGGCCCAGTTCGAGGAGCAGGTGCGCGGCGCCAAGACGGTCAGCACCGCCAAGGTGCTCTCCGGCGCCGTCACCGAGCTCGACGAACGCGCGGGCCGCGCCCGCGTCATGGTCGCCCTGCGCATCACCGTGCGCGCCTCCGGTCAGAAGCCCACCGACAAGGACAGCCGCATGCTCGGCGAACTCACCCGCACCGACGGCCGCTGGAAGCTCAGCGCGCTCGGCCAGGCCCCGGTCGGCGACACCGCGACGACCACCGACTGACGCGAAGGAGAGGAGCCCCGGATGCCGTCGACCACCCGCCACCACCTCAACCGT
>NZ_JAMOLN010000118.1 GCF_024448165.1 Streptomyces longispororuber | reverse complement strand
ACATGGTGCGGGGTCAGCCGTTCGCCCAGCCCGAGCCGCGCAGTTGGCCGAGGAAGCGGTCGCGGATCGTGGGATTCGCCTGGATGCGGGAGTCGCCCCAGTAGCCGTTGGAGCAGCCGGGGCCGCCGGCCTGGGCGCCGTCCGCGCACTGCCACTGCGTCTGGCTGTCCCAGTCGGTGTTGATGTAGGCGGCGGCCCGCACGACGTCCCGGTTCTTCGCGATCCAGTCGAAGTAGGGCTGGTACCACTCGTTCCAGAGGGTGTTCGCGTCGGCGGCGACCGGCCCCTTGCGCATGATGCAGCTCTTCGTGCCCGCGCCGTTGTCGTAGCCCTGCGGCGCGGACTCGGCGACCATCACCGGCTTGCCGTGCCCGCGGGCGAAGTTCAGCACGCGGTCCTGGAGGTCGGCCGGCGCGGTGTCCGTCGCGCTGCAGCCCCACTGCGTGTTCACCGATCCGGCCGAGTAGAACGCGGACAGGCCCACCCAGTCGACGTACTGGTCACCGGGGTACCAGGCGTCGAAGTGGTGCGGGTCGGTGACGACGTAGTTCCATTCGGGGTGGTCGGTGCTGGTGTTGAGCGGCCAGGCCGCGGTCTGCCAGACCGTGGCGACCTTCGTGGCGCCGAGGGCGTCGATGCGCCCCTTGATGTAGGCGAACGCCTGCTTGTAGAAGCCGGCGTTGTAGCAGTTCCAGGGGCCGTCGAACTCGTAGCCGATCCGCAGGAACACCTGGCGGTCGTAGCCCTTGAGCTTGGTCACCATCTCGTCGACCTTGTCGCGGTAGCGCGTGATGAGGTTCGGGCTGCCCGAGGTGACGTCGCTGTCGTTCGTGCCGATGATGGCGCGCAGCGGCTGGTTGTTGCAGCCGGTGGTGGCGTCGGAGAGATAGAGCCCGACGGCGACGGCCGCGTCGGGGTACTGGGCGAGGGTGCTGTTGAAGTCGACGGTTCCCGCGCCCCAGTTGGCTGGGCCGTTCATCCCGGCGAGCGGCTCCGGGTTCCCGCCGAGCACCAGGTTCGTGTAGAGCGTGACGCCGCCGGGGGCGGGCGCGCCGAGGGCGGACTGGTCGAGGACGTCGCGCTTGTAGTCGGCGAGCGTGTCGCTGTCCTGGCCCATGAGGGACAGCGTCCTGCCGTCGGGTGGGAGGTTGCGGGCAGCGACGGTCGAATCCGCCGAGGCGGGCGCGGTGCCGAGCGCCCCCAGCACGGCCGCCGCCGCGAGGCCGGCCACCGTTGCCGTGACGCGTCCGCGTAGGGACGTCGTCGGGTTCGTACGTCTCATGGATCTCAGGGGCCTGAAGGGATTCACGGGTCAACTCCTCCTATTGGGGGGTGAGTTCCGCCCCGCATCGTGGAGACCGCTCCGCGTTACGTCAATGAATCACGTAAGTTTCGTAGACCTTCGCTGGTTGCGGCTCCGCGTTCGAAACACTCCAGGCATCCGGAAGGCGAATCCCCCTGACGTAACACTGCCTTGAACAGGGGTACTTGGAGATCGGTCGACATCCATGACGGCTGCGAATGTTCTTCGAAACTCTTGACATCAAGTTTCGTCAACCGTCAGGTTGTCCGCATCGAAACGCCCTCGCGTCCTTCGGTCTCCCACTCGTTCACGACCCTCGGAGGTCCCCCATGGGCTCCTCGCACGCCCGCAGATCCGCCGCCACGGCAGCGGCACTCGCCACCCTGCTCGCCCTGTCCGGCTGCGCCTCAGGCTCCGTGGAGTCCGACGGCAAGATCACCCTCACTGTCGCCACCTTCAGCGACTTCGGGTACAAGCCGCTGATCAAGGAGTACGAGAAGGCGCACCCCGACATCGTGGTGAAGGAGCGGATCTCCCAGCTCGACCAGCACCACAACAGCCTCTCCACACAGCTGTCCTCGGGCAGCGGCGCCGCCGACGTCGTCGCGATCGAGGAGGGCTACCTGCCCAAGTTCCGCACGGTGCAGGACAAGTTCGTGAACCTCGCCGCCTCGGGAGGGCTGAAGCGCAAGGACGAGTACCTGCCCTACAAGTGGGCCCAAGGCACCACCGACGGCGGCAAGTTCGTGATGGGGTACGGCACCGACGTCGGCGGCCTCGCCATCTGCTACCGCAAGGACCTCTTCCGCCGGGCGGGGCTGCCCACGGACCGGGAGGCGGTGGGCAGGCTGTGGCCCACCTGGGACGCGTACTTCAAGGCCGGTGACACGTTCCGCACCAAGGTGAAGGACCACGCCTGGTTCGACTCGGCGGGCAACGTGTTCAGCGCGATGATGAACCAGACCGAGTACGGGTTCTTCGACGCCGACGACTCCTACATAGCCGACGAGAACCCGGACGTGAAGCGGTCCTTCTCCGCCTCCGCCGACGCCGCGGCCGACGGCATGTCCGCCAACCTCGTCCCGTTCAGCCAGCAGTGGAACGCCGGCATCAAGCAGGGCCGGATGGCGACCATCACCTGCCCCGCCTGGATGACCGGTCTCATCCAGACCGCGGCCGGCAAGGAGGGCGAGGGCAAGTGGGACATCGCCTCCGTGCCCGGAGGCGGCGGCAACTGGGGCGGCTCCTTCCTGACGGTGCCCAAGCAGGGCAGGCACACGAAGGAGGCCGCCGACCTCGCCGCGTTCCTGACCTCGGCGGACTCGGAGAAGAAAATCTTCCAGGGGCCGACCGGCTCGCTCCCGTCACTCACCGGCGCACTGTCCGACCCGGCAGTGCAGAACACCCGGCAGAAGTACTTCGACGACGCCCCGACCGGCAAGATCTTCGCCGCCTCCGCGCAGGGCCTCAAGCCCAGTTACCGCGGCACCAAGGACCAGCAGGTGCGCATCCCGTTCGCCAACGCCCTCCAGCTCGTCGAGCAGCGCAAGTCCTCCCCCGCCCAGGCCTGGCAGAAGGCCCTGTCCGACGCGGCGAAGAACCTCAAGCACTGACCCCCGACGCCTGCACCCGACTGCCGAGCCCGTAAGGAGATTCCATGGCGGTCCACACCGCCGGTGCCCAGCGCACCCTCGAATCAGAAGCGCCACCGGGCCGCCGGGCCCGAAGGCGGCCGACGCGGCAGAGCCGCGTCACGCCGTACACCTTCATCGCACCGTTCTTCGTCGTCTTCGGGCTGTTCGGGCTCTATCCGCTGCTCTACACGCTCTGGGTGTCCCTGCACCGCTGGGACCGGCTCACCGGCGACGGCGGGTTCACGGGCCTGGCGAACTTCCGCGACCTGTTCGCCGACCCCGACTTCTACAACGCCACCTACAACACCTTCAGCATCTACCTGCTCTCCACGGTCCCCCAGCTGCTGCTCGCCCTGGCCGTCGCCTGGCTGCTCGACCGCCGGCTGCGCGCCAGGACGACCTGGCGCGCCCTCGTCCTCGTACCTCAGTACGTGTCCGTGGTCGCCGTGGCCCTCGTCTTCTCGCAGTTGTTCGGCCGCGACTTCGGCGTCGTCAATTGGGTCCTGGAACAGCTGGGCCTGATCAGTGCCCCCGTCGACTGGACCGCGGACACCTGGAGTTCACACCTCGCGATCAGCTTCATGGTCATGTGGCGCTGGACCGGCTACAACGCCCTGATCTATCTCGCCGCGATGCAGGCGGTGCCGCGCGACCTGTACGAGTCGGCGATGGTCGACGGCGCCGGACGCCTGCTCACCTTCCGCCGCATCACCCTGCCCGCCATCCGCCCCACCCTGCTCTTCACGGTCGTCATCTCGACCATCGGCGGCCTCCAACTCTTCGCGGAACCCCTGCTGTTCGACTCCCAGGCCAACGCCGAGGGCGGCACGGAGCACCAGTTCCAGACCCTCACGCTGATGCTCTACAAGTACGGGTTCATCAACAACGACGCCGGATACGCGTCCGCCGTCTCCTGGGTGCTGTTCCTCGTCATCGCCGCGGTCGCCGCGCTCAACTTCTACCTCACCCGCCGCCTGGGCGGCTCCGACCGATGACCCCTCCCCCGGCCCCCGAAGGAAGCCCCCGCATGGCCACACTCCCGGCCGCCGAACGCCCGCGCGCCCGCGCCGCAGGGCCCCGGCGCCACGACAGCGCCGGTCCGCTGGCCTACGCCCTGCTCGCCGCCGTGGTCCTCGCCTCGGTCTTCCCGCTCTACTGGACGTTCGTCGTCGCCTCGCACAGCGACAACTCCGTACTCGGCGGCTCGACCCCGTCCCTGGTGCCCGGCGGACACCTGCTGGAGAACATCGGGCGCGTCTTCGACACCGTCGACTTCTGGAAGGCGCTCGGCAACTCCTTCACCGTCGCCGGCACCACCGCCGTCAGCAACGTCCTGCTCTCGTCGCTCGCCGGGTACGCCTTCGCCAAACTCCGCTTCCCCGGCCGCAACGCCCTCCTGGTCGTCGTGATCACCACGGTGATGGTGCCGACGCAGCTCGGCATCATCCCGCTGTACCTGCTCGTGACCGACCTGGGCCTTTACGGAAAGCTCAGCGCGCTCATCGTGCCCTCCCTGGTCTCCGCGATCGGCGTGTTCTGGATGCGACAGGCCATGGAGGAGAACGTCCCGGACGAACTCATCGAAGCGGCCCGGATGGACGGCGCGGGGCAACTGCGCACCTTCTGGTACGTGGCCTGGCCCGGCGTGCGCTCGGTCGCGGCGGTACTCGGCATGTTCACCTTCATGTTCGCCTGGAACGACTACTTCTGGCCGCTGATCGCCCTGCCTCCGGAGAACGGCACCGTACAGATCGCCCTGAACCAACTCGCCGCCGGCTACTACACCGACTACACCCTGATGCTCGCCGGTGTCGTGGTCTCCGTCGTCCCCGTGCTCGTGCTCTTCGCCGTACTGGCCCGGCGCATCGTCTCCGGCGTGATGGCCGGAGCGGTGAAGGGATGAGCCGGCGCTCCGGCGCCGCCACGCCACACCCCTGACCGTGACCGCATCCTCATCGATCCCCGAGGAACCGCATGACTGCCGCCGCACCCACGACCGGGCCGACCTCCGCCGCGCCGCCGCCCGCGCCCGGACGGCCCGCGATGATCCGCAATCCCGTCCTGGCCGGATTCCACCCGGACCCGTCCCTGCTCCGGGTCGGTGAGGACTACTACCTCGCCACCTCCACCTTCGAATGGCTGCCGGGGGTGACGCTGCACCACTCACGCGACCTGGTGAACTGGCGCCCGCTGGGCGGCGCGCTGACGGAGGAGCGGCTCATCGACCTCGCCGGGGCCCCTGACTCGGGCGGCGTGTGGGCACCGTGCCTGTCGTACGCCGACGGGCTGTTCCACCTCGTCTACTCCCACGTGAGGAGCCTGACCGGCGCCTACAAGGACGTACGCAACTGGGTCACGACGGCCCCCTCCCCCACCGGCCCGTGGTCCGACCCCGCTCCCGCACCCGGCGGCGGATTCGATCCGTCCCTGTTCCACGACACCGGTCCGGGCGGCAGCGGCCGCAGTTGGCTGCTGTGGCTGTCCTGGGACCACCGGCCGGGCCACGATCCGTTCGGCGGCATCCTGCTGCAGGAGTGGGACCGGACCGCGCGCAGGACCGTCGGGCCGGCGCGGCGGATCTTCTCCGGGACCCCGCTCGGACGCACCGAAGGACCGCACCTGTACCGCAAGGACGGCTGGTACTACCTGGTCACCGCGGAGGGCGGCACGTCGTGGGAGCACGCGGTGACCGTCGCGCGCTCACGTGACGTCACCGGCCCCTACACCCCCGATCCGGCCGGCCCGCTGCTCACCGCGTACGGCGACGACGCCCTGGAGCTCCAGAAGGCCGGCCACGGCAGCCTCGTCGAGACCCCCGGCGGTGCCTGGTACCTGGCCCACCTCACCGCACGCCCGCTGACCCCGCGCGGCGCCTGCGTACTGGGCCGCGAAACCGCCCTGCAGCGCGTGCACTGGACGCTGGACGGCTGGCCTCGCGTCGACGGCGACGCGGGCCCCGGGCGCCCGTCCGTGCAGGTCCCCGCGCCCACTGGTGAACGCCTCTCGTCACAGCCGCCGGCCGCTGCGCCCGCCAACGTCCTCGACCCCGGGTGGATGACCCTGCGCCGGCATCCCGATCCGTCCTGGCTCACCCGGACCGGCGCGCACGACGGCACCCCGGGCCTGCGGCTGCGCGGGGGCGAGTCGCTCTCGTCGCTCCATGAACAGAGCCTGGTGGCCCGCCGCCAGCAGCACCTGCGCTTCACAGCCGGGACGACGGTCTCCTTCCGACCGCGCTCGCCCCAGCACATGGCCGGCCTGGTCCACTTCTACAACACCCAGCTCTGGCACTACGCCCATGTCACCTGGACCGAGGAACAGGGCAGGGTCCTGCGCCTCGCCGTCTGTGACCGCGGCCGCTACAGCGAACCCGCGCCGCTCGTGCGGCTTCCCCCGGACGGTCCGGTCCGGCTGCGGCTGACCGGACGGGGGTCCGAGGCCGCCTTCAGCTGGTCGGTGGGCACCGACCCCGACGTCCGCGCGGAACACCCGCTCGGACCGGCCCTCGACGTGGCCCGCCTCTCCGACGAGTACGCGACCGTGGGCGACGGCGCGCACTTCAGCAGTTGGGGCTTCACCGGGGCCTTCATCGGCGTGTGCGCGCAGGACCTCACCGGCGGCGGACGTCCCGCCGGGTTCACCGCGCTGGACTACCAGGAACGCACACCCCCCGGCCTGGAGGCGAAGGGACCGGGAGGGATGCCGGACGACCGATGACGGGCTTTAGGCTTCACCCCACGACGCCGCACCCTGCCGCGCCCCGCACGCCTCCGTCTCACGGGAGTCCTACGCCGCATGACCGCACAGTCCCGCCCCCGCGCAACCATCGGTTCCATCGCGGCCGAGGCCGGAGTGTCGACGGCCACCGTGTCGAAGGTGCTCAACGGCCGCAGCGACGTCTCCGCGGCGACCCGGGAACGCGTGCAGGACATCATGGCGCGCCACCACTACCACCCGCGCCGTCCGCGGCGCCGTGGCGGCATCGTCGACCTGGTCCTCAACGAGCTGGACAGCCTGTGGTCCGTCGAGATCATCCGCGGAGCCGAGGAGACCCTGCGGGAGGCGGGCGTCAGCATGGTCCTGTCCGCGGCGCACGGCAGCAGCTCGGAGACCAGCGCCTGGCTCGACCAGTTGGCGGCCCGCCGCTCGGACGGCGCGATCCTGGTCGTCTCCGATCTGACGCTGGGCCAGCGCACCCGGCTGGCCTCGCTGGGCGTCCCGTTCGTCCTGGTCGACCCCGTCGGCAACGTCGAGGCCGGCGTCCCGACCATCGGCGCCACCAACTGGGCGGGCGCGGTCGCCGCCACCGAGCACCTGATCGGCCTCGGACACCGCCACATAGCCCATCTCGCTGGCCCGCGCCAGCTGTTGTGCAGCCGGGCGCGCGCGGACGGCTTCCGGGCGGCGATGGAGGCCGCCGGTCTCGACGCCCCCGAGGGCTCCGTGCGCTACGGCGCCTTCACCGACCCCTCGGGGCGCGCCGAGACGATCGCCCTCCTCGACGAGGCCGAGGAGCGCCGACTGCCCCGCCCCACGGCGGTGTTCGCCGCGAGCGACCTGCAGGCGTTCGGGGCGTACACCGCGCTGCGCGAGCGCGGGCTGCGGATTCCGCAGGACATCAGCGTGGTCGGCTTCGACGATCTGCCCGTGGCGCAGTGGAGCGACCCCACGCTCACCACGGTCCGCCAGCCGCTCCAGGACATGGCGGCCATGGCGGCCCGCACGCTGCTGCGGGTGATCGACGGCGAGGACGTCGATCTCCCCCGGGTGGAGCTCGCCACCCGCTTGGTGGTCCGCGCCAGCACGGCGGCGCCCGCAGCGAGTTGACCGTCCACGGCAGATTGCGTGTCCAAGGCGTTGACGCGCTGTCAGACCGTACGCCATAACTTCTCTTACAACGATGTAAGAAGTGGCGTGCCGATCCGTACCTCCGGCGCGCCCTCTCCGCCTGAGGCACCTGAATCCGACCCCTTCAGCGCCTCTCCCGTACAGCGTTGTAAGGATCAACCAGAACCGGGCACCCCGCGTGCTCCAGCACCTCCGTACCGCCGTCCGGCGGCCCGTCCGGCCGCGCCCTGCGACACGAGGAGCCCCGATGCACCACCCGTCCACCCCCCTCAGACCGGCACGCCTCACACGTGCCCTGTCCGCGTCCCGCCCGGGCCGCGCGCTCGGCATCCTGCTGACCGCCCTCGCGCTGCTCCTGGGCGGCGCCACCGCCATGGCCCCCGCCACCCAGGCCGCGGCCACCGCCTGGACCCCCAAACCGGCGCCGATGACGACGCCGTGGACCGACCAGGTCTCCCGGGACAATCCGCTGCCGGAGTATCCGCGACCGCAGCTGACCCGGCCCGACTGGGCCAATCTCAACGGCATCTGGGACTTCGCCGTCACCTCGGCGGACGCCGGACAGCCGGCCACGTTCACCGAGCAGATCCGGGTCCCCTTCGTCGCGGAATCCGCGCTCTCCGGCATCCAGCGCAAGATCACCCAGAACGACAAGCTCTGGTACAAGCGCACGTTCACCGTTCCCTCCGCATGGAACGGCCGCCGCGTCCAGCTCAACTTCGGCGCCAGCGACTGGCGTACGACGGTGTGGGTCAACGGGCAGCAGGCGGGCACGGCGCACAGCGGCGGCTACGACGCCTTCGGCTACGACATCACGCCCCTGCTGAACGGCGGCACCAACACCATCGTGGTCTCGGTGTTCGACCCGACCCAGACCGGCGGTCAGGCCGTGGGCAAGCAGCGCATCAACGACGTGACGCCGCACCCCGGCGGCGGCATCTTCTACACCGCGGCCTCCGGCATCTGGCAGACGGTGTGGCTGGAGCCCACGGCCCCGGCCCACATCACCCGCCTCGACATGGTGCCGAACCTCTCCGACTCGACCCTCCGGGTCACCGTCCGCGGCGACGGGATCAGCGGCCAGAGCGCACGCGTCACTGTCAGCTCGGGCGGTACGACGGTGGGCTCGGCGACCGGCGCGGTCGGCTCGCAGCTGACGGTCCGGATCACCGACCCGCACCTCTGGTCCCCCGACGACCCGTTCCTCTACGACGTCAAGGCCGACCTCGTCTCCGGCTCCACGGTGTCCGACTCCGTCGGCAGCTACGCCGGCCTGCGGTCGATCTCGCGCGGCACGGTCGACGGCAGGCAACGGCTGCTGCTCAACGGAAAGTTCCTGTTCCAGACCGGCACACTCGACCAGGGGTACTGGCCCGACGGCATCTACACCGCGCCCACCGACGACGCCCTCAAGTACGACCTCCAGAAGCACAAGGACCTCGGCTTCAACATGGTCCGCAAGCACATCAAGGTCGAACCCCAGCGCTGGTTCTACTGGGCCGACCGACTCGGACTGCTCGTGTGGCAGGACATGCCCGCGATGGACACCCGCACCCCGGACACGGCCGCCCGCACCCAGTGGGAGGCCGAGTACGACCAGATCATCGACGAGCACCGCAGCTCCCCGTCGCTCGTCATGTGGGTCGACGAGAACGAGGGCTGGGGCCAGTACGACCAGGCCCGCATCGCCGACAAGGTGAAAGCGGCCGACCCTTCACGTCTGGTCGACAACATGAGCGGCATCAACTGCTGCGGCTCGGTCGACGGCGGCAACGGCGACGTGATCGACCACCACATCTACGTGGGCCCGGGCGTGACCACCCCGTCCTCGACCCGGGCCGCCGTGCTCGGCGAGTACGGCGGTCTCGGACTCCGGGTCCCCGGCCACGAATGGTCGCCGGGCAACGGCTTCTCGTACGAGGACCAGGCCGACGCCGCCCACCTGAACAACCGCTTCATCGGCCTGATCGACGCCCTGCGCCTGCAACAGATGCCGGCCGGTCTGTCCGCGTCGGTCTACACCGAGATCACCGACGTCGAGAACGAGGTCAACGGCCTGCTGACGTACGACCGCCAGGTCGTCAAGGTCGACGCGGGACGGGTCAAGGCGGCGAACCAGGCGCTGATCAACGCCTCGAAGAGTCCGGCGGCACCGACGACCCTGCCCACCGGTCTCCAGTCCCTGCGGGTCACCACCCCCGGCTACACCGACCGGTACATCCGGCACAAGGACGCCCTCGCGTACACCGAGGTCGTGAACAGCGGCAGCACCGATCTCCTGAAGAACGACGCCACGTGGCGCATCGTGCCCGGCCTGGCGGACAGCTCCTGCTACTCCTTCGAATCCCGCAACTACCCGGGCGAGTACCTGCGCCACCGCGAGTTCCGCGTGCACCGGGAGGCCGGTGACGGCTCGGCACTGTTCCGCGCGGACGCCACGTTCTGCGCGGTGCCGGGGCAGGGCGGCGTGCGCCTGATGGCCCAGAACTACCCGGGCCAGTACCTGCGCCACTACAACTCCGAGGTGTACCTCGCCGTCCCCGGCGGCTCCCGCGCCGCGGACAACCCCAGCCTGTTCACCGAGGACACCACCTGGGCCGTGGAAGCACCCTGGGCTCCCTGACCCACCCTCGCTCCCCGTTCCCCGCTTCGGACTGCCGCGCACATCTCCCCAGAAGGGGCATGGGCGCGGCCTGTCCGCGCCGCGAGTTGAGGTCCGCCACGTGCCGCACGGCGAGTCGAGCACGTCGCCAGGCGGAACGCGCAGAGAGGATCGGCCCGACGCTGCACTCGTCGCTCCCCAACGGTCCACGGCGCCACAGGCGTTGACATGTCCCGCCCCCTTCGGGAGCCTGTGGGAGCGGTCTTCCAACGATGTAACTTCGCGTCCCGACCGACGCGACAGTCAGGGTCTCCATCGCCACCCGTCGCCACATCCTCCCTCTCGGATGTCGTCCGCAACCGGCTCCCTCCACGGGCCGGGCGTCGTCCGAGAGGGAGCCCCCCACACAAGGGAAAGAGTCCATGAAGCTCTTCAGACGCTCCTTGGGTATCGGCGCCCTCGCACTGGCGGGCGCGCTCGCCCTTCCGCTGTCCCTGTCCCTGCCGGACACCGCCCGCGGGGCATCGCCCGCACCCGAGAACGCGGTGCAGGGCGCGACCGGTCTCAACGGCGCGGACCCCAGCGTGCTGCGGGTCGGCAGCACCTACATCGCCGTCAAGTCGGCCGACGGCGGCATCGTCGTACGGCAGGCCTCCTCGCTGGACGGCCTCGCCTCCGCGCCCGCGCAGAAGGTCTGGTCGGACACGAACGACCTGGGTGAGGTGTGGGCTCCGGAGATCGTCCGCGACTCGGGCCGCTACTACATCTACTTCTCGGCCGGGCGCAGTTCCGCCCACCGGATGTACGTCATCAGCTCCGACAGCCCCGCCGGCGGGTACACGAGCGAGAAGAAGCTGGCCCTGCCGGACGACAAGTGGGCCATCGACGGCACCCTGTTCACTTTCCAGGGTGAACGCTGGTTCGTCTGGTCGGGCTGGGCCGGTGACACGAACGTCGAACAGAACCTCTACATCGCGCCGATGAGCGATCCGACCACCCCGACCGGTCAGCGCCACATCATTTCGCAGCCCCGCGAGAGCTGGGAACGGGTGGTCGGCAATCCGTACATCAACGAGGCGCCGGAGGCCATCAAGGACCCGAGCGGTCAGCTGCACATCGTGTACTCCGCCAACGGCAGTTGGAGCGACCAGTACTGCCTGGCCGACCTGCGGCTGAGGTCCGGCGGGGATCCCACGTACGTATGGGACTGGTACAAGTCGAACGGCTGCCTGTTCGGTTCGCACCGGGACACGATGATGACCGGATGGGATCCGACGCTGTACGTCGACGGCCCGGGCCACCACAGCTTCGTCCTGCTCGACGGCGACATCAACACCAGCCCGCCCGCGGGCCAGAAGTTCCCCCTGATGTTCCACGCGGTCGCGAAGGGCACGCCGTACTCCTGGGCGAACCGCTACTGGTACAGCGGCTCGTTCCTCTGGTGGGGCGACATCACCTACCGGCGGGCCAACGTCCCCGGCGCCGAGACCAACACGGGATGGAGTCTCAAGTTCTTCGAGTGAGGTGACGCCCGAGAGCCCGTCTGAGGCTCTCAGAGAGTGGCGCCCTTGATACGAGGGAAGGGTTTGGCGAGTCGCCAGTTCTCGTAGAAGCCCAGGAAGAGATTCCACTCCGGGTTCACGGCCATCCAATTCGCCAGGGGGACAGGCCCGGTCGGTGTCGGTACGGTGGTCGTTCGTATCTCGGTGAGGAAGTCGTCGACCTCATGGGCTCCCGCACGCTGGGCCAACTGGAAGATTCCGATGGCCAGACTGCCGGAGACGACAGGGCCGTAGAGGGCTCGTTTGGTGCGCAGGAAGGAGCGCGCCGCCGATATCTGCTGGGCGGTCGGGGGATCGGAGATCGCGCCGAGGCCAGCGAAGCCTGACCTCGGAAAGACCTTGCCGACAATGCCCTGAACCGTGGGACCAAACGTGAGCTTCCGCCTCTGGAAGTCGGCCACGATCGCGGGAGTCGCCTCCGCGGAGGCAGCGATCCGCGAGTGCAGGAGCACTGATTCGTGGTTGTCCGACACCCCTTTGGTCACCGTGGCCGTGATCTGCTCCCTGGTACGGCCTTTCACGTAGTCCTCAGGGTCCACGGTGACGCCTTCGCGCGAAAGGATCCCGACCTCGGTGATGGCCAGTGTGCGCAGACCACTGGCAGCCAGTACTTGGTTCACCGAGGCAAGGGCCGCAGCTGAGGTCGCACCGTCCGCGGTCCAGACGTGACTCCTGAATCCGGGGGTCCGGAAGCGCCCGGTTCCGTGGGCGATCACATCTGCGATGTAGGAGCGGTTGAGCTCCGGAATGCCCGTCCAGATCTTCCGTCGCAGCGCGTCGTCCCGCCCTTTGATGAGCGCGTCGCGGATGGCCCATTCCGTCTGAAGGATCTTCTCGGCACGTTCCTGCACCGTGCCGTGCAGGAAGATGTGATTGTCCTTGGCGTCGTTCCAGTCGTAGGCGTGATTGCCCAGCCAGTGGCCGCCTGCGGCCATGTCGAAGACCAGGCGCCAGTTCTCGCCCTGCACCACCCGCTTGCCGACCAGGTAGAACGTGGCTCGCGCCCCTGCGGCATTGAGGGCGTCGAGCACTCGGGCGGTGTTGCCCTCCGCATCGGGCCCGTCGTCGTAGGTGAGCTCGAGCCGGGAGAGCCATGCCGTACGGCTCGAAATGCTGGGCGGTGCCACCGCCGCCCGACGGCCGCAATCGCCGTCGACCTCAGTCGTGAGAGCCGGGTAGGCTGCCCGCAGACCGCCCCAACCCAGAGCCGCGACAGCCGAACCAGCCTCGGTTTCGGCCGGGTCGTGCGGTTGGGAGACGCCCAGGATGCCGACGCCGGCGCGGCGGTGCTGGACGACATGAACAAGTTCGTGGGCGAGCAGCCGTCGCCCCCGGTCGAGGTGCGGCTCGTACTGCCCAGGGGCGAAGAGGATGTCGGATCCGCCGATGCACGCCGCCGCTGCCTGGCGTCCCGTTCCGGCCTCTGACTCCGCATCGGTGTGCACCCGCACGTCACTGAAGTCGTGCCCCAAAGCGCGCTGGAACGTGGCGCGGACGTCAGGGTCGAGACGTTGGCCCGGCGCGTCCGTGCAACGCCGGGCGCTGACGGCGGTGCCGGATTCCCGCGCGGGTGAACTGAGCTGACGCCGCGAAGGAGTCTTGAACACGGCCATCACCATCACACTCCCCTGCCTGCTGCGCCCGGGCGTATTGGTACCGCGACCGACCCACGCTAGACAGCTCGCCGTCACCGCAGCGTCACGAGCTCGGGCGCGGAGGGGCATCGCCGTTCGCCGAGGCCCAACTTTGTCAACGACCGCCCGGTGACGCAGGAGTGACGCCTCATTGACTGATGCCCGGGCACCCTTCCAGGCACCGTACGACGGCCCGGTGCCGTCGGGTGAGGGAGGCCGAGGGGGCCAGCATGCAATTCTCCTATCCGGGTGTGTACATCGAGGAACTCGAGAGCCCTGTGCGGCCCATCGTCGGTGCGGAGACATCGGTGACGGCGTTCGTGGGACCCACGCTGACCGGGCCGACGACACCGACGACCGTGGAGAGCTGGGACGACTTCGAGAGCCAGTTCGGAGGGCTCTGGCGAGGCAGTGAACTGAGCTACGCGGTCTACCAGTTCTTCCTCAACGGCGGCGCCAAGGCGATCGTCGTCCGCGTCGGCGACGCTCCCGAGTACGCACGCGTCGACCTCGGCAACGAAATCAAGTTGAAGGCGAGGGCTCCGGGCGCTCAGGGCAACGACCTCAAGGTGACCGTGACGCACGACGCCACCAACAACAAGCAATACGCCCTCGTCATCACCGCCGCAACCACCACGGAGTCGTACGACGTAACCATCGACCCCGCCCTTCGCAGCCGCTGGCTGGGCAGGCAACTCGAGACCTCGCAGCTGGTACAGCCCGACGCCGACGTATTCGACCAGCGGCCTGATGCGGCCACGGACAAGCGGTTCACGAACGGCAGGGACGGCACCTTCACACCCGACCATGCGCTGGGCAACTCCTCGACGCGACCCCACACCGGACTCGCGGCCCTCGCCGACGTCGAGATCTTCAATCTCCTGGTGATTCCGGCCCAGTTGGCCAAGCCGGCGAGTGGGACGGACAACCGCGACAGCGCCTGGGCCCCCGTGGTCGACGCCGCCGTCCGGCTGTGCGAGGAGCGGCGGGCGATGCTGCTGCTCGATCCGCCGTTCGCCTGGGAAACACCGGAGGTCGCGGTGACCAAGGCCCGGTCCGGGCTGCCGGTGACCGGCCTCATCGGGCGCAACGCTGCCGTGTTCTTCCCGAAGGTCCAGATCTCGGATCCCCTGGGCGGTGAGCTCATGGTGGGGCCGGCCGGCACGGTCGCCGGTGTGATCGCCCGTACCGATACCAGGCGCGGGGTCTGGAAGGCGCCGGCCGGAACGGACGACGGCGGACTGCTGGGCGTGCGCTCGCTCGCCTTCCGACTGACCGATCAGCAGAACGGCAGCCTCAACAAGCTGGGCGTGAACTGCCTGCGGACCTTCCCCGTCTACGGGAACGTGCAGTGGGGCGCGCGCACCTGCCGCGGCGCCGACGCCATAAGCGATCCCTGGAAGTACATTCCGGCCCGGCGCGTGGCCCTGCATATCGAGGAGTCACTGTTCGTCGGCACCAAGTGGGTGGTCTTCGAGCCGAACGACGAACCGCTGTGGTCGTCGATCCGGCTCAACGTCGGCGCGTTCATGAACCGGCTGTTCCGGCAGGGTGCCTTCCAGGGACGCACCGCGAAGGACGCGTACTTCGTGCGCTGCGACGCAGGCAACAACCCGCAGGCAGACATCGATCAGGGCATCGTCACCGTCGACGTGGGCTTCCAGCCGCTGTCGCCCGCCGAGTTCGTCCACATCCGTATCCAGCAGAAGCGCGACGACGCCAGGGCCCAGGGGAGCTGAGATGGCGCAGTTCACGGTCAATACCGCCCGCTTGGACCCGTACAAGAACTTCAAGTTCCGCGTGATGTGGAACGAGCGCTATGTCGCCGGAGTGAGCAAGGTCAGCGCCCTCAAGCGCACCACCGAGGTGGTGGAGCACCGCCACGGCGGCGATCACTCCAGTGCCCGCAAGTCGCCGGGCCGCACCAAGTACGAACCGATCACGCTGGAGCGCGGGGTCACTCACGACCCGGAGTTCGAGCTGTGGGCGAACAAGGTCTGGAACTACGCCAACGCCCAGTCGGCACCGGAGCAACGGGACCGCGAGGTCGCCCTGGCCGGGTTCCGCAAGGACCTGGTCATCGAGGTCTACAACGAGGCGGGCCAGAAGGTGCTGGCCTACCAGGTGTTCCGCTGCTGGGTGTCCGAGTACCAGGCGCTCCCCGATCTGGACGCCAACGCCAATGCGGTCGCGATCCAGCATCTGAAGCTGGAGAACGAGGGCTGGGTGCGCGATGCGAGCGTCAACGAGCCGAGTGAGATCGATTTCTGACGGACTGCCACAAGACCACAAGTAGTGACGTCGCGTCGGCACGGTACGTCACATGTGCCAAGGGAAGGGCAGGTGCCGGGATGACCACGGTGAGCGCAGGTGAACTGCTGGACGCCTGGGAGTCCGGCTGGCCTCACGATCCACTGCGGCGCGGCCTTGCCCTGTTCGCCGCCGCCCGGCGCACCGCCCCCGCGGTCGTCGCGGAACTGCCCGTGGGCCGACGGGACCGGGCCCTGTTCGCCTTCCGCGCGGCGCTGTTCGGCACCACGGTGAACGCGGTCTCCCGCTGCCCCGGATGCGGCACGGACGTCGAAGTCGATTTCGACCAGGAGGAGTTGCTGGCGCGGCTGGAGCAGACGCACCCGGCGGACGGAGATGCCGTCACGATGCACGAGGACGGTCGCGAGGTGCGGGTTCGCCTGCCGACGAGCGCGGATCTCGCCGCCGTCCTGGACACAGGGGTCCCCGAGCCGGGGGAGGCGCTCGTCAGCCTCTGCACCCCCGCCGGAGGACCGGCTCCGGCCGCCGGCGCGGTCGCCGAGGCATGGATGGCGGCCGACCCGCTCATCGACGTCCGGGTCGGCCTCGGCTGCCCCGACTGCGGGACGGACTGGGAGGAGTCCTTCGACATCGTCGGATACCTCTGGGCGGAGCTCGACGCCTGGGGTCGCAGGACCCTGATGGAGGTGCACGAACTGGCGCGCGCCTACGGCTGGACCGAGCCGGAGACCCTGGCCCTGAGCCCATGGCGCCGCCAGTGCTATCTGGGGCTGGTGGCCACATGAACGGTCTCCTCGCCCGCCTCGTCGACCGCAGCCGCTCCCCCATGGCGGGTCTGCGCCCGCGCCCCGCTTCCCTGTACGAACATCCGTCACCGACCGCCGGGCCGCCACCGGCTGTCGGCACCGACGAGACGGAGAGCGGCCCAACCGCATCTGCCTCCGAGCCGCCAGCGGCCGCCGGCCCCGTGGATGACCGGCAGAGCCCCACAGGCCTCCCACCCCGGGACCTCGCTCCCGTAGATGTCGAGGTCGCCGCAGCGCACCAAGAGCCGACCACTCGTGGCTTGTACCGCCCAACGGCCCCTTCTTTGGTACGAGAAGGCGCGGCCACCCGAGACGAGATGCCGAATCCGCTCTCCCTTCCATCCGCTGATCCCGGCACCCCGCGGCCTCTCCCCGCCCTCGCCCGACCGGCCTCGCCTCCCGAAACGGCCGTGGGTTCGGTGCGCCCCGTCTCGGCGGAGTCTGCCGGCTTCCCGGCTCACGCCGAGGCGTCCGCGCGGCCCTCCGCCGCCGCTCGGGTCTTCCCCCAACCGGGCCGTCGCGCCCCGGACCCTCGTCGGAACCCACTACAGGACCCCGCGGTCGGTGTTCCGCCGTCCCCGCGCCGGGAGGCTCCGCAACCCGCTCTCGTCCTCACCCGCCCGCTGCTGCACCCGGCCGTCCGGTCGCCCGCGCTCGTGGCGGGTGCTGCACCCGCCTTGGCTCCGGCGGCGGAACCCGAGGTCGTGGTCGAGGTGTCCATCGGCCGGGTGGACGTGCGGACCCCGCCCGCCGCCGCCCCCCAACAGCAGGTCCAGCCGTCCGCAGCCGCTCGGGCGAACCACGCCAAGGCGTTGGAGAACTATCTGCGCCGACGCGCCGAGGGGGAATTGGGATGAGCAACTCCCTTGCCGTCGCGGCCGTGACCGCCACCCTGCGGGCCAGGCTCTACGCACGACTCGGCGGACCCCAGGTCACCGTCGCCCCGCCCGACAAAGCGCCCGATGCGGCAGGCGGCGACCACGTCAACCTGTTCCTGTACCGGGCCGACCTCAATCCGGCCTTCCGCAACGCCGACCCGCCCGGCTCGCCTCCCGGCGAGTCCCCCAAGCCGGTGCTGCCGCTCGTACTGCACTACCTGCTCGCCGCGTACAGCGACAACGAGGGTATGGCGCACCAACTACTGGGCGCGGCGATGCTCGCCCTGCACGACGAGTCGGTGCTGTCGCCCGACGAGATCCGGGCGGCGACAACGGCTTCGCTGCCGGGCAGCGATCTGCACCTGCAGCCCGAGCGTGTGAAGATCACGCAGGAAACGCTGAGTCAGGACGACATCGCCAAGATGTGGACGGCGTTCGGCACCCCTTTCCGGATGTCGTCCGCGTACCAGGTGACGGTCGTCCTCATCGACAGCGCCCGGCCCGGCGCGGCACCGATGCCCGTGCTGCGACGGGGCGCCGACGACCGGGGCCCGGCCGCCCGCCCCGACACGGGCTCCCCCACGCTGCTCGGACTCCGTTACGCCACGGCCGGCCAGGTCTCTGCGCTGCCCGGTGAGCAGGTCACACTGCTGACGGAGGCACTGCCGGCGGGCGCCCTGTCAGCCGGCCTGCGGCACTTGCGTGTGCGGCGGAGCACAAGTGTGCCGCTGTCCGGCGGCGGAGGCGCCGAACTGATCCTCACGCTGCCCGCGACGGACCTTCCCGCTGGACCGTGGGCCGTGGACGTCGGCCCAGCGGGCGGCGCCTCGCCGCGCACCAACACGCTCGCCCTGGGCATCGCGCCGGAGGTCACCGGGCTCGCTGCCGCGGCGGCGGGAACACCGGCGCGTACGAGGGTGACCGTGACGGCCGGGCAGCACGTGCTGCCCGGGCAGCAGGTCGCCGTGCTGGTGGGAACACGGCAGCTGGCCGTGGGAATGCTGACCGCCCCCACCAAGACCGTGTCGGTCACCGCGGAGCTGCCCTCGGGGAAGACCCGGGTGCGGTTGCGCGTGGACGGTGTCGACAGCGAGATCGTCGACCGGGCGCACGGCACCTTCCGCACCGGCCCGACGGTGGAGGTGACGATCCCGTGAGCCTCGGCTCCCCGGCCGACCTTCGTTGGGAGGAGGCCAACAGCCGCTACCTGAAAGCCTCGTTGGCCTGGTTGCGCGCGCGGCTGCGCACCGTGACCGACGGGGCGGCGGATATCTCACGGGAGTCCAGGGAGGCCCAGGTACGGGAAGGTGGCAGGAGCCGGGGCCGGCGAGGACGCGCCGTTGAACTGCCGCCCCCCGCACCGGACGACTACCCACGAGCGTTCCGGCCGACCACCGGCGCCGTACCGGACGGGGCCGGCCTCGATACTCTCGCCGCCGCGCGACAGAAGGCGGCGGCCCCCGACGGCACCGCGCCGCCCGCCCTGCTGCAGCTGGCAGAGCGGTTCGGGCTGACCGACTTCGAACGAGACGTGCTGTTGCTGGCCACCGCCCCGGCCGTGGACCCTGCGATGGGCGCCGCGATCGCCGCCGCACACGGCGACTCGCAGGCCTCGGCGCCGACGTTCGCGCTGGCGCTGCGGCTGTTCGACGAGGCCCGCTGGGACGTGCTGTCCCCGACGCGGCCCCTACGGCGCTGGCGGCTGGTCGAGGCCGCACCCGCTCCCGCGCAACCGCTTCTCACGGCCCCGCTGTGCGCCGACGACCGGATCGCCAACCTGGTGCGAGGTCTCAACCACCTCGACGGGCGGCTGGCTTCGGTCCTCGAGCGGGTGGCCGACGCGGCCCCCGGCATCGCCTCGCCCGCCTCGCTCCGGCACGCGGAGGACTCGGTGGCGGAGGCTGCCTTCGCCGACTTCCCCGACGGTCGGTCCCCCGTCGTCCATCTCATCGGGAGCGACGCCGACAGCGCGGCGCTCGTGGCCGTGCGGGCGTTCGCACGGCTGGGTCGTGAGCTGTACCGCCTGCGCGCCGGACTGCTGTTGCGCGGCGGGCAGGATCCAGACACGGTGGCCCTGTTGTGGCACCGGGAGAGTCTGCTGCTGCCGGTCGCGCTGTTCCTCGACGGGACCGACGCCGATCCCGACGACCCGGCCCAGGCTTCCGCCATCCGGCGTCTGCTGTCACGTACCGGCGGGCCGGTTGTGCTGGCCGCCCGTGACGTGTGGCCGGTCGACGGACGGGCCGGGGCCGTGGTCGACGTGGCAGTTCCGCCGCCTGACGAGCAGCGCGCCCTGTGGGCTGCGGCCACCGGCCTTGAGCCGGCAGGGGCGCCCACCGCGCTGTCGAGCCAGTTCCGACTGGGGCTGCCCGCGCTGCATCGCATCGCCGCCGCCCACCCGCCGGACGCCCTCGCCCCCGACGAGGCCGAGGCCCGGCTCTGGGTGGCCTGCCGCAACGCCGTCCGGCCCCGCCTCGAGGCCCTCGCGCAGCGCATCGTGCCCCGCGCACGATGGGACGATCTGGTACTGCCCCGACAGCAGACGGACATGCTGCGACGGATGGCCGGCCAGGTCCGGCACGGCGCCGCGGTGTTCGGGGACTGGGGCTTCGGCGAGCGGACCCACCGGGGGCAAGGCGTGACCGCGCTGTTCTGTGGCCCGAGCGGTACCGGAAAGACGTTCGCCTCCGAGGTGCTCGCCCACGAACTCGGCCTGGACCTCTACCGCGTCGACCTGTCGGCCGTGGTGAGCAAGTACATCGGCGAGACCGAGAAGAACCTGCGCCGGGTGTTCGACGCCGCCGAGTGCGGGGGCTCGCTGCTCCTGTTCGACGAGGCGGACGCCCTGTTCGGGCGACGCAGCGAGGTACAGGACAGCCACGACCGGTACGCCAACATCGAGGTGAGCTACCTCCTGCAACGCATGGAGGCCTACCGAGGTGTCGCCGTGCTGGCCACCAACCTGCGGGCCGCACTGGATCCCGCGTTCCTGCGACGCCTGAGGTTCGTCGTGGAGTTTCCGGTGCCCGGCGAGGAGGAACGACGGCGGCTGTGGGCGGCGGCCTTCCCGGACGCGGTGCCGCGCGACGACGATCTCGACCTCGGCCTCCTCGCCGATCTGCCGGCCACCGGCGCGGCCATCCAGGCGATCGCACTGAGCGCTGCCTTCGCGGCGGCGGCGGCCGGGCGGCCCGTCGACACCGCGATGCTCGTCGGCGCCGCCCGAGCCGAGTTCCGCAAGCTGGACCTGCCGATGCCCGTGCTCGCCGGGGAGGCGCCATGACCGTGCGGAGGATCGCGCTGCGGATCGAGCGGATCGTGCTCGACTCCGCTGCGGCCGAAGGGCGTTCGGCGACCGAGGTGGCCGAGGTGGTGAGGGCGGCGCTGCAGCAGGGGCTCGCAGTGCCTGCCCGGCCGTCGGTCGGGCAGGAGCCCCGAGACCGGACGACGGGTCCCCGCCGCTTCGCGCAGGACCGGCTGCGGTTGACCGTCGCGGACGGTGGGCTCGATGGGGCGGCGCGCGCGGCGGCAGGAGCCATCGGGCGTGTGCTGGCCGATGCCGGGCCCGGCCACGCCGCCGTCCAAGGGTCCGGCCGGGACGGTGACACCCGATGACCTCGTCCTTCCCACCGGGAACCCCCGTCGTCCAGCGCGGCGCCCTCGTCCTCCTGGATCCCACCACGGGAGCCGTTCTGCGGACGATCACTCTCCAGTACAACCCCGACACCCTTACGCGCACGCTGCAGCCGCAGGGCGTCGCGGCCGAGGCCGGGGAACGGAGCGAGGCGCTTCGGCTGAAGGGGCCCGCGCACGAGACGGTCAAGGTGGACGTCGAGCTGAACGCGACCGACCAGCTGGAGAATCCTTCCGGGACGGACGGGGACACCGTGGCCCGATACGGCCTGCTGCCCGTGCTCGCGGCACTGGACCTCCTGGTCAACCCGACGACTCGGGCACTCCTCGACCAGGACTCCGCGGCCCGTACCGGAGCGTTCGAGATCGCTCCCATGGAGTCGCCCCTGACGGTGTTCGTGTGGAGCCGCGACCGCGTGGTGCCGGTGCGGATCACGGAGTTCACGGTCACCGAGGAGGACTTCGACTCCCAGCTGCACCCGATCCGCGCCAAGGTCTCCCTGAGCCTGCGCCTTCTCACCGTCGATGACCTGGGCTTCACCCACCGCGGCGGCGTTCTGTTCCTCGCCCACCAGCGGCGCCGCGAACAGCTCGCCGCCCTGTACCGCTCGCCCGGGCCGCCCACCACCGGCTTCGGCACACCACCGGGAGGCAGCTGATGTTCACCCCCGCGAGCCGCTACCACGGCGTCGAAGTTGCCCGGTACCAGCCGCCGGATGACGGCGACCCGATCCCGTACGTCCGCCGCAGGCTCCTGCCCGCCCCCGCCACCCTGACGCCGATCGGCTTTCGCACGGTGGCCGAGAGCGACCGCCTCGACCGGATCGCGGCAGCCGCGTTCGGGGATCCGGAGCTGTTCTGGCGGATCGCGGATGCCAATCCCGTCCTTGATCCGGCCGAGTTGACCGACCGTCCGGGCCGCCGCCTGCTGATCGCTCTGTCCGCCGAAGCAGCCGGGAGCACGCATGGCTTCTGAACTGCTGCTGGCGCTCAGGCTCGGGGCGGTGCGCGCCGAGCCGGTGCCGCGCGAGGTGGCCGACGCCCTGCTGTCCGTCCAGGTCACCGAAGGTGTCGGGCAGTCAGGCGGCTTCCAGCTGCAGTTCGTCACGGCCAAACGCTCTCTGCTCATGGCCGAGTTGCTGCCACAGGGCGCCCTGGACCCGCCGGCCCGGACGCAGCTGGTGCTCACTGTGCGCGGGCGGTCGACGGTGCTGATGGACGGGGTCATCACCCGCCACGAGGTCGCCCCGTCCGCCGATCCGGGACAGGCGAAGCTGACGCTGACCGGCGAGGACGTCTCCCGGATGATGGATGTCGTCGACTTCAGCGGCGTCAAGTACCCGTGTCTGCCGCCCGAGGGGCGCGTCGCGGTGATCTGCGCCAAGTACGTCATGTACGGGCTGGTCCCCGCGATCACACCGAGCGTGTTCATGGTGGCACCCAACCCGCTGAAGGAGGTGCCCAGTCAGCAGGGCACCGACCTGGCGTACGTGAGGCAGCTCGCCGCCCAGGCCGGCTATCAGTTCTTCGTGGAACCGGGCCCCCTCCCGGGCGTCAACGTCGCCCACTGGGAACCACCGAACAAGTTGGGTCTGCCACAGGAGCCGCTGCTGGTCAACAGCGACACCATGAGCAACGTCGAGAGTCTGTCCTTCTCCTTCGATGGTTTCTCCGCCACCCAGTACGTCGTACTCATCCAGAACCCCGAGACCAAGTTCCCGATCCCGGTACCCGTTCCGGACGTCACTCCGCTGTCTCCGGCCATGGGCCGCCGCAGGCCGCTCCCGCTGAAGGTCGAGCCGATCCACGGGCTGGCCAAGCTGACCCCGCCGCAGGCAGCGGGGGTGGCGCTGGCCCGGGCCGCGGACAGCTACGAGGTGATCTCCGGACAGGGCAGCCTCGATGTCCTGCGCTACGGACAGCCGCTGCGGGCCCGGCGGCCGGTCCCGGTGCACGGCGCGGGCGAGGCGTACGACGGGACGTACTACGTCCGAAGCGTCACGCACTCGATCAGACGGGGCGCCTACACCCAGCAGTTCACCCTGACCCGCAACGCCTTCGGGCCCCTGTGAACCATCCGGCCCGAAGACACGGCGCGAGGAGACGAGACGCCATGAGGAACATGGACGACATCGGCTACGTGGAGTCGCCGGGCTTCTTCAGCCCCGCGCAGCGCGCGGACGCCGAACCGCCGGGCGCACGGCGCTTCTACGGCAAGTACCGCGGCTCCGTCGTGAACAACATCGACCCGCTCGGGATGGGCCGGCTGCTGGTCAATGTGCCGGACGTGCTCGGTCTCTTCCCGACCAGCTGGGCGATGCCGTGCGTGCCACTCGGCGGGCTGCAGTCGGGGGTGTTCGTGGTGCCGGCCCAGCAGAGCGGTGTGTGGGTGGAGTTCGAGGGAGGCGACCCCGACCATCCCATCTGGACGGGCTTCTTCTGGGGCAGCCGTACCGAGGCCCCGGCCACGGCCGGTGCGCTCGTCCCGGCCTCCCCGGTCTTCCTGGTGGAGAGCACCGGCAAGAGCAAGGTCGCCGTCAGTGACTCCCCCATCGCGCCGATGAAGGGCGGCGGGGTGCTGCTGCAGTCGCCGACCGCGGCAATCACCGTGGACGGCGCCGGCGTGACCATCACCGCCGCGAACATCAGCCTGAACGGCCTCGTGAACATCAACAACGGCGCCCTCGTCGTGAAGACGGCGTGAGGAGGCCACCATGCCAGGATTCGCCCTCACCACGGCCGCCTCCCTGACCTGTGCGCACCAGGGCCAGCTGACGCTGACGCCCGGCGGGCAGCAGGTGCTGGCAACAGGCGCGCCGGTGGTGACGACGGCCGACGTGAATGTCGTCGCCCCTTCCTGTGCCCTGTCCTCGTCCCAGCCTCCGACCCCCTGCGTCAAAGTCGACTTCGGCCTGGCTGCCTCGACCCGCGTCTTCGTGCAGGGCCGCCCACTCGTCGTACAGCCCACCGGCCCGGGCACGGGACTGTGCCTGTCCGCCGCCCAGGTACCGCAGGGGCCGCCCGTGGTGTCGACGGTCCAGCAACGGGTGGTGGCCACGTGAGCACTCATCCGGATCAGGCCCGCACGCACCTGGACTTCCCCTTCCGCATCGACCCGCGCGGCCGCTCGGCCGACACGACCGACGAGGGCCATGTCCGCGACCTGATCGAACAGTTGCTGTTCACCGTGCCGGGAGAGCGGGTGAACCGGCCGGACTTCGGGTCGGGTGCGCTGCAACTGGTGTTCGCACCAGCCGACCAGGAACTGGCCGGGGCCGTCGAGTACTCCCTGCAGGCCGCGCTGCAGCGGTGGCTGGGCGATGTCATCCAGGTCGAGCGCGTCCAGGTGGAGAGCGAGGACTCAGAGCTGCGGATCACCGTCGGCTATGTGCTGCTCGCCACCGGCGATCCGGGCACAGCCGTTCTGGAACGGGAGACGGGACCGTGACCCACGTACCCGATCTACATCCTTGCCTGCCCGGCGAGCGGGCGGACCGCACCCGGCAGAGCGGTCTCGGCGCGGTCGTCGCCGTGGACGTCGACGTGCCCGGACGCACCCTGCGGGTGCTGCTGCTCGGTGCGGCGCCCGATCCGGTGCCGGACGCCGCGTGTGTACGGATCGACGGACCTGGGTGCGAGGTACGTGCCGTGGCAGTGCGGGTCGAGGGTGCGCCGGCGCCGGCTCGGCAGGCCACGCTGCTCGTCACGCTGGACCGCCTCGGCGACGGATCCCCCTACACGCTCCGCCTGGTCGACCCGGAACGGCCCGACGCCCCGTACCCCGGTTTCGATCCCCGGCACAGCGGCGCGGAGTTCACCTTCACCGCGCATTGCGCCGAAGCGACCGACTGCGCGCCCGTGACCGACTGTCCGGCCCCGGCAGGTGCCGCGCCCGCCCTGGACTACCTGGCCAGGGACTATGCGAGCTTCCGCCGCCTGATCCTCGACCGGCTGGCCCTCACCTCGCCCGCCTGGGCCGACCCGGAGATCCCGGACATCGGCATCACCCTCGTCGAACTCCTCGCCTACGTCGGCGACCAGCTCTCCTACCGACAGGACACCATCGCCACCGAGGCATACCTGCACACCGCACGCCTGCGTACCTCCGTCCGCCGCCACCTGCGACTGGTCGACTACCGGCTGCACGAGGGCTGCAACGCCCGCACGTGGGTGCACCTGGAGGTCGAGGAGTACGCGGTGCTGCGCGTCGGCACGTACTGGTTCGCCACCGCTCTGCCCGTCGAGCACCCGCTCGTCCCGGAGGACCGGTTGACTTCTCTCACCGGCCACTTCGAGCGCTACGAGCCCGTGGTCGCCGCCGACCTGGTGCTGCGCCCGGCGCACAACCGGATCCGGTTGTGGACCTGGGACGGCGAGGAGTGCTGTCTGCCCACCGGGACGACGTCCGCGACCTTGGTCGACCCCGGCACCGCCGAGCAGCGCCTGCTGGAGCTGGCACCCGGTGACGTGCTGATCCTGGAGGAGGTGCGCGGTACGGCCACGGGTGTGCCCGGCGACGCGGATCCACGTCACCGGCAGGCGGTGCGGCTCACCGAGGTGCAGGAGGTCACGGACCCGGTGCACGGGCAGCGACTGCTGCGCGTGTGCTGGGCCGAGGAGGACGCGCTGGCCTTTCCCTTGTGCCTGGCCGTGGTGGGCGGTGACCGGTGCTGTCTGATCGAGGACCTGAGTGTGGCGCGCGGCAACATCGTGCTGGTCGACCACGGCAGCAGCGGTGCACCACCCGTCCGTCTCACCGCCCCCGACGCGGCAGTGAGCCCGACGGCCTGCGACGGCCTCGGCCGGCCTCGGACCCGGTCTTCGCCGCCCGTGCGGTGGTTGCCTCGTCTGGACTCCGGCCCGCTCACCCGCCGCTCGCCGCACCCCGACCCGGCCCGCACGGCGGCCGCGCAGGTTCGGGCGCTGGAGGCGATCCCCGCGCGGGCGGCCGAGGCCGTCGAGGACATGGACCGGCGAGTGGCGGCCGGCGAACCACTGGCGGACGCCGACCTCGACCTGGCCCGCACGCTGTGGGGTGCCCGAACCGTGGCAGGGTCCGGACTGGACGACGCGCGCGACGCGGCACAGCAACGGACGGCGCTGTTGCGGCTGCAGACGCGCTCGTCCGCCCTGCTGGCCCGCCGCACCGCGCGGCTGGCCCGGCTCGCCGAGCGGGCCCGCGCCGGCAGCCCACTCGACGACGAGACCGCTGCCGAGGTGGCCGCGGCTTGGGGAGTGGTCCTGGCAGCCGGGCTCGCCCCGTCCGACCCCCAGCTCGCGGGACCCGCTTCAGCCGCACTCACCCAGGATCCGCGGGCCGCTCTCCCCCAGCTGACGCTGACGTCGTCGGGCGAACTCTGGACACCGCGGGCCGACCTGCTCGACAGCGCCGGTGACGATCCCCATGTCGTGGTCGAGGCCGAGGACGACGGAACCGCCCGGCTGCGTTTCGGCAACGGACAGTCGGGGCGGGCGGTGACGGGCGGACAGGAGTTCCTAGCCGCACTGCGGGTCGGCAACGGGCCCGCGGGCAACGCGGGTTCGGACACGGTGGTACAGGTGGTCGTCAGCGCACGCACCGACGCCCGCATCACCGCCGTCCGCAATCCCCTGCCTGCGACGGGCGGCACTGCACCCGAACTCGTCGCGGACGCGCGGTTGTTCGGGCCCACGCAGTACCGGCACCGACTCGAGCGGGCTGTCACTGCGGACGACTACAGCGCGCTGGCGGGCGAGGTGGCAGGCGTACAACGCGCGGCCACCGACCTTGTCTGGACAGGGAGTTGGTACGAGGCCGACGTGGCGGTCGACGCACTCGGACATACCACTCCCCCGGCCGGGCTCCTGGCCGCTGTGCGTGACCGGCTCGAACACGCCCGACGGATCGGCCACGACCTGCGGGTGAACGATCCGCGCGCGGTCGCGGTGGACGTACGTCTGCGGCTTTGCCTCGCACCGGACGCCCGGCGGGCAGCCGTGGAGCGGACGGTACGGGCCCGGCTCGGCGAAGGCACCGGCGGCCTGTTCCATCCTGACCGGCTGACCTTCGGCAGCGCCCTCTACACCGGGCGACTGGTGGCGGAGGCGATGGCGGTGCCGGGTGTGGTGGCGGCGAAGGTGAACCGGTTGGGCCGCGCCGAGTCGCCCGTACCGTCCGTGCCCGCCGACGGGGTGCTGGCCTTCGGGCCGCTGGAACTCCCGGTGGGCGGGGCGGATCCCTCGGGGCCGGGCCCCGGGGTGCTGTGGATCGACATGGTGGGAGGACGGTGAAGACCCATGTGCGTCAACGGTGACGCCAGTTGTAGCTGCACGGCCGGGGCCGCAACGCCGCTGCCGACGGACAACCCGCCCGGCGCGACGGCCCTCCACGCCCGCGTCGGCACGCATGCCGCGTTTCTCAGCGCGATGACCCGCGCCCTGGCCGGTTCGGCGCACCCCGAACTGGCCACGCTCAGCACCCGGGACCCCGCCGACCCCGCACTGGCCCTCCTGGACGCGTGGGCCTGCGTCGGCGACATCCTGGCGTTCTACCAGGAACGCATCGCCGACGAGGGCTATCTCGGTACTGCCACCGAACGCCAGTCGCTCCTCGGGCTGGGCCGGCTCGTCGGATACCAGCCCCGGCCCGGTCTCGCAGCGGACGGCCATCTCGCCTACACCCTGGACCCGGACCCGGCGGACGCACCGGTGACCGTGCCGACAGGCTCACAGGTGCAGAGTGTGCCGGATCCCGGAGAGAAGCCCGTGACGTTCGAGACGGTGGAGGACCTGACGGCCCGGCCCTCATGGGGGGCGCTGCGGGTCCGGACGCGACGCCCCCCACCTATGACACGGGAGTGCGCTCGAGGGCTGCGGGTCGTGTATGTCGACGGTGTCGGTACCGGGGTGGCCCCGAACGACCGGCTGCTGTTCCACTTCGACGACCGCGAGGAGCCGACCGTACGCATCGTCGAGTCCGTGCGCACCGACGCCCTCGCCGCCACGAGCGCCCTGCACCTGGTGACGATCTCCCCCAAGTACGAGGCCGAGTGCGCGGACAGTGCCACGCGGCCGGCCGAGCACACGTTCGTCCGTCTCGACGTTCTGCGGGTCAGGGCCGCTCCGTTCGGTGCCGCGGCGCCGCTCAAGCCGGTGGAAAGGACGGGCGACGGCGGGATGAGCGAGACCGCCACCGCTGCCCAGGAACCCCAGGAGTGGCCGCTGGACACCCCGCTCTACAAGGCGGGCGACGCGGAGCGGCAGCGGCTGTGGCTGGACGGGGACCACCCCCGCGTCCTGAGCGGCAGCTGGATCGTCATCGAGGCCGCGGGTGACGCGGGGAAACCGTTCCCGGTCACCTTCGCCCGGAGCCAGGGCCTGGCCCACTACGGGATCACGGGCAAGGTCACCGTCCTGGACCTGCCGAAGCCCTGGTACGAGAACCCGGCCCCGGACGCCGCCCCCTTGCTGAGTCTGCACCGCCCCGTCACCGTCCACGCTCAGGCCGAGCGGCTCAGCCTCGCCGCCGAACCGTTCACCGACGTCGTCAAAGGCTCGTCCGTCGATCTCGACCACGTGATCACCGATCTGCCCCCGTCCCGGACCGTCCTGATCACCGGCACGGACGCCGACAGCACCGAATCCACCGGCGAACTCGCCCGCGTCCTGAGCACCAGGACGGCCACCGACCCCAACCGGCCGGGCGCGACCCCGTACTCCGTCCTCGACCTGGCCACAGATCTCCGCCACCACTACCGCCGCGACACGGTCACCGTATGGGGCAATGCCGTACCCGCCACACACGGGGAGACCAAGGAAGAACCGGCGCTCGGCAGCGGCGACGCGTCCCGGCCGAGCCAGCGCTTCACCCTGGCCGCGCATCCGCTGACCTATGTGGCGGCGCCCGACGCCGACGGAGAGGAGTCGCAACTCGAGCTCAGGGTCGACGAGTTGTCCTGGCACGAGACGGACGAGGTAGCGCGCGCCGCCCCGACCGAGCACGCCTACCAACTCCGCACGGACGACACCGGCACCGCCGCCATCACTTTCGGGGACGGCCGTCGCGGGGCCCGCCTGCCCACCGGCACAGGGAACCTCGCCGCCCGCTACCGGATCGGCCTCGGCCGCAGCGGCAATCTGCGACCGGGACAGCTGACCCAGCTGCGCACCAGGCCCGTCGGCGTCAACGCCGTGACCAATCCGCTGCGCACCGGTGGCGGCACGGACGCCGACACCGACGCCGCGCTGCGCGGCCGGGCCGCGCTGCCGACGCTGGCGATGGATCGACTGGTCGGCCTGCGCGACTACGCCGACTTCACGCTGGCCCGGGCCGGTGTCGGCAAAGCGCTCGCCACCCGCCTCGCCGTCGGCGATCGCGAACTCGTGCACGTCACTGTGGCGGGTGTCGATGACTCCGCCCTCTCGCCGGACACGGCCGTCATCACCTCCCTGCTCGCTGCCTTCCGCCGCTACGGCGACCCCCACGTTCTCGCTTCCGTCGAGCCCCGCACCCGCTGGAACCTCGTCGTCGAAGCGAGGCTCGGCATCGCCCCCGACCGCTCCCCGACCCTGCTCGAACCGCACGTCCGCGCCGCCTTCGAGCGCGCCTTCACCTTCGAGGCACGGGAGTTGGGACAGAGCGTGTATCTCGCGGAGGCCGTGGCCGCGCTCCAGGGCGTGCCGGGGGTCACGTTCGTGGACGTACGACGCTTCGGTGCCACGCCCGGAACCACGCCGGCTGACGCGGAGCAGGTCACGGGTGTCGCCGAACGTGTCCCGGCGCGGCCGGCCTGTGTCGAGGACGAAGCTCCCGACCAGGTCGTCCACCCCGCGGATCTGGTCGTCGCCGCTCCGGGGCTCCCGCACCTCGCCGTACTGCACCTGGAGGTGACCCGATGAGCAGCGCGCCCCGCGACCGTCTGTACGCCCTGCTGCCCGCCGTCCACCGCACCCGCGATGAGCAACTGGGCTTTCCCTTGCGGGCGTTGCTACGGATCATCGAGAGCCAGGTCCAGGTACTCGAGGACGACCTGGACACCTGGTACGCCAACTGGTTCGTGGAGACCTGCGAGGACTGGGTGGTGCCGTACATCGGCGCTCTGGTCGGCACCCGCCGCCCGCCGGCCGGCGGCTCGCCCGGCGCGGTGCGTGCGCTGTCCCCGCGCAGAGACGTGGCGGACGCCGTCGCGAACCGGCGGCGCAAAGGCACTGCGGCGGCGTTGGAGGCGGTCGCCCTGGACAGTTCCGGCTGGCCCGCGCGGGCCGTGGAGCTGTACCGGCACCTGGTCCGGGCCCAGCACATGCGACACGTACGCCTCGACCGCCCGGCGACCCTCGCGGTACGCGACACACTGGCCTGCGCACAATTGGGCGGCCCCTTCGACGGGACACCGCATCTACTGGACGTCCGGCGGCCGAACAGCACGGAAACCCTCGGCCTGCACGGCATCGCGAGCCTCGCCCTGTTCGTGTGGCGGCTGCGGGCATTTCCAGTGACCCGAGCACCGGCGTTCTGCATCGACCAGCGCTACAGCCGCTACCTCGTCAACGTCCTCGGAATCGACACCCAGTTGTTCGCCCCGGCACCCCGGGGCCCGGCGCCCGCGCGGGTCTCGGGGCCCGGTGACGTACCGCACCCGCTGGCACGCGAGGAGTTCGAGGCCGCCGTCACCGAGTACTACGGCCCCGGTCGCAGCCTGCAGATATGGCGGAACGCACCCGATGACGCCGTTCCGGCGGCACAGATCGTCGTGGCCGACCTCACCGACTGGCGGTACCGGCCGCAACCCGGGCAGGTCGTGGTCGATCCGGTGCTCGGCCGCATCGCCTTCCCCGCCGACGAGGCGCCGGCGGACGGGGTGTGGGTGAGCTGGCACTACGGCTTCCCCGACGCGATGGGCGGCGGCGCCTACCGGCGCCCGGTGACCCCGCTCGACGGACGCAGGCGGTACGCCGTGGGCGGCGTGGACGGCCTGGGCTCCCTCACAGCCGCACTCCAGCAGTGGCGAACGGACAAGACCGCGAACCGGTCGCTGCACGACGCATTGATCGAGATCCACGACTCGGCCGACTACACGGAATCGTTGCGGATCGACCTGGACGAGGAAGACCGCCTGGAGATCCGCGCGGCACCGGGGCACCGCCCGGTGATCCGCCTCCTCAACCAGAAGGCCAACCGCTTCGACGCGCTCACCGTACGGGCCACCGCGAAGCAGCCGCCGGCCGGCACGGTCGCCGACTGCCCGCCGCCGACTGCCCGCCGCCCGCGTCTGGTCCTCGACGGGCTGGTGGTCAGCGGCCGCAGCCTGTACGTGGTGGGCGAGATCGGCGAAGTCCTCCTGCGCCACTGCACGTTGGTGCCCGGCTGGGAGCTCCAGCACGACTGCCGCCCTCGATGGGGCACGGAGCCCTCTGTCGAACTGCGCCGCACCACCGCCCGGTTACGCGTCGCGCACTCGGTGATCGGCACGATTGTGGTGGACCAGGACGAATCCATGGGAGACCCCCTGGACATCGAGCTCCTGGACTCCATCGTCGACGCCACCGCGGGCGATCTCCCCGCCGTCACCGGCCCCGAGGACCGCTTCGCCCATGCCGCGCTCACCATGCGCCGCTGCACGGTCCTGGGCGACGTACGCGTTCATGTCCTCCCCCTCGCAGAGAACAGCATCGTCACCGGCTGCCTCCACACGCTTCGCCGCGACACAGGCTGTGTGCGCTACTCGTACGCGCCCGACAGTCACCCCGGCCCGCCCCGCTACCGCTGCGTGTCACCGCCCGGAACCGTACGACCGCACTTCACCAGCACCCGGTACGGCCACCCCGGATACTGCCAACTCCACGTCTCCTGCGACCCGTTGATCTCCGCAGGCGCCGAGGACGGGGCCGAGCTGGGCGCCTTCCACGACCTCTATCAGCCCCACCGCCTGAGCAACCTCCTCGACCACCTGACCGAGTACGTGCCGCTCGGCGTCGAGGCGGCCGTCATCACCGCCACTTAGGGAGACGCCGTGCACGGTGACTTCTCGAACATCACCTTCTCGCCAGACCGCCACTACTCGACCGTGTTCGACCTCCAGGGCCGGGTCGGTCTCGACGCCAACCGGAATGAGCAGACAGCGATCCTGCTGCACCAGTTGAGGACCGCGATGGCCGACCTGGTCGGCCCCTTCGCCACGCCGGCCGCCCGGCCCGGCTTCCAGGTCAAGGAGTTGACCAGTGGGGACTTCGTGATCGGCGCTGGGCACTACTACGTGGACGGCATCCTCGTGGACAACCCCACCGACATCGCGTACACCGCCCAGCCGCACGCGTTCATCGATCCGCGCGGCGCAGACAGGCTGCGGGGCCGCCGCATTCTCATCTACCTCAAGGTCTGGGAACGGCACATCACCGAGGTCGAGGACCCGTCGCTGCACGAACCCGCGCTGGGCCTGCACCACCCCGACACGGCAAGCCGCGCACAGGTGGTGTGGCAGGTCAGGGCGCACCCGCTCGCAGGGAGCGAGGAGCCGGAGCGGTGGATCGCCGACCAGCGCACGCCCGGCCCCGCGGGCCTGCTCCAAGTGGTCGGCAACCGGCAGGCCGGGGCCGACGACGATCCCTGCACCACCGTTCCGGATGGCGCGTACACCGGTGAGAACCAGCTCTACCGCGTGGAGATCCGGGACGGCGGGACGGCGGGCAAAGGCGCGAGCTTCGTCTGGTCCCGGGACAACGGTTCTGTGATCTTCCCCATCCGGCATGTCGACGAGGCCACCGTGCAGTTGACGACTCTTGGGCGCGACCGGCACGCCATGCTGGAGCCCGGCCACTGGGTCGAGGTGGTCGACGACGCCGTCTCCACCCGACGCGAACTGGGCAGGCCCGACCCGGCCGCCCCGCTCCACCA
>NZ_JAMOLN010000117.1 GCF_024448165.1 Streptomyces longispororuber | reverse complement strand
GCCTGGCTGGACGATCCCGGCGGGCCGTACGTGTGGGCTCTCGCGCCGTAGGGGTGTGCCGTCTTGGCGGGTGCGGGCCGGTGGGGGCTGGTCGCGCAGTTCCCCGCGCCCCTGAGATGCGCACTTCGTGCGCCATCTCAGGGGCGCCGTGATGAAGGGGCGCCCGATGGGGCTGCGGCGGAGCCGCATGCTCCAGGGGCGCGGGGAACTGCGCGAGAAGCCCCACCGGCCCGCGGCCGGAAGCGGAGTGACCTAGTCGCGGCGGATCGTGATGGTCGTCCATGCGCCGACGTGGACGCGGTCGCCGTCCTGGAGGGGGACCGGGACGAAGGGCTGGATGGGCTCCTCGCCGCCGTTGACCGTCGTGCCGTTCGTCGAGTTCTGGTCGACGACGGCCCACGTACCGTCCGGCTGCTGCACCAGCACCGCGTGCGAGTGCGAGACCCCCGGATCCTCCGGCGGCACCGACAGGTCGATGTCGGGGGTGTCCCCGGTCGAGTGCCGGCGGCGGCCGATCGTGATCTGGTTGCCGGTGAGCCGGCGCTGCTGCTCCGGCGAGTACGCGGGCAGGTTCAGACCCGACGCCTCGGGCCCGCTGCGCTGCATCATCGCCATGAAGTAGTCCCGGTCGGGCCCGATCGTCGCGGACCAGGAGACGGGACCCTGCGACTGCGGGTAACCGGGGCCGGGCGGCTGCTGCTGCGGCGGGAAGCCGTGCTGCGGCGGCCCCTCCGGCGCGGTCGACGGCGACGACGGCGGCGAGATCACCCAGTCGTCACCGCCACCCCCGCCGAACGACGGCGAGGGACCGGGCGGGGGCGGCGGACCCTGCGGGTCCGGGGACTGCGGGTAGTCGGGGAACGGCGGCGGCGCGGGCGGCCCGGGCCGCTGCGGCTGCACGGGCGCCGGCGGCTGCTGCTGGAACGCCTGCGGGACGCCCCCGCCCGTCCCGTTCGCACCGGGACCCTCGTAGGGCCGCGGCTGGACCGGTCCCGGCGGCTCGTTGCCGAACGGATTCGGCGGGATCGGCTCGGCGGGCCGGTTCATCTGCGAGGGGCGCGAGCCCTGGTACTCGTACGGGTCGGGCCCCTGCGGCGGCTGCTGGAAGCGCAGCGCCGGGTTGGGGCCCTGCGGGCCGCCGGAGGTGTGCGGCAGCGGCGGGTTCGGGGCCGCCGGGGTGTACGACGTCGCCGTGTTCGTGAGGAAGTTCCAGCGGCACTCCTCGCAGAACGGCGCGCCGCCCTCACGCGGCGTGCGGCACTGCGGGCACAGCTCGGCTCCGCCACCACCCTGGGGCGCCTGCGGCGCGGGCGGCTGCTGGGGGTAGCCGTAGCCGGCGGCCGGAGGCGGCGGCGGGGGCGGGGGCACGGCACCGGCCATGCGGTGACCGCAGACCTCGCACCAGTCGTCGGAACCCGACTGGTGTCCGTTCGGGCAGGTCGGCATGTCGGCGCTTCCCCCTTTCCTTCGTACGTACTCGTACGTCAGTCTGAGCTGCTGCTTCTCGGTTACTTCTTGACGCGAACGGTCTTGGTGGACCGGGTCTCGAGAGTCATCTCGTCGGCCTCCGCGACCTTCGCCTTCAATCGAACAGTACCTTCCGCGGCATCCACCACGTCCACCACCTTCGAAAGCAGTTTCGCCGTATCCGCGTTTCCGGAGAGCGCCGCGAGCTGCACCGCGCGGCCCAGTTTCGCGGTGGCACCGTCCACGTCACCCGCTTTGCGCGCGTCCAGACCCTGCTGGATGACCTGGGCGAGCTCCGCCTGGCCCGTGTAGTGGGCGACCTGCGGGTTGATGGACGTAGACGCCGCCATGTCGTCCGTCCAGACCGCGCGGACCAGGCCCTGCGAGAGCGTCTGGGCCGAGCCGTCCGGCTGCGGGATCACCAGGGAGACGCGGGCCGCGAGCATCTCCTGGCCCAGCTCGGCGTTCGGGACCTGGACGCACACGTGGTAGTCACGGGACTCGTCGCCCCAGGAGCCGGTCGGGTAGTCGCCCGCGCGGGGTCCCGACTCGGTACGGCGCTCCGTCAACTCCTCGACGGTGGGCGCCACTTGCTTGACGAACTTGATCTCGGAGCCGAGCGGGGTCCACAGCCGCAGGGCCACGTCCGCGACCTCCTTGCCCATCGCCGTCTCCATCATCTGCGTGAAGTCGTCGGTGAGGTGCGCCGGGTCGGCGACGATGTCGGCGGTGCCGAGCAGCGCGGAGGCGATCCCCGTGACCTCCTTCACCTCCCAGTCCGTGCCGACGCCACGCGCGTCACAGGTGAAGCGGCCCGCGCACGCGTCGAGCGTGGTGCGCAGGTCCTCCGGCGACTCGTGCTCGTTGCGTCCGTCGGTGAGCAGGATGCCGTGCCGCACCGCGGACGCGGGCACGTCGGCGGAGGACAGCAGCCGGTCGGCCAGCCGCAGCCAGGTGCCGATCGCGGTGCCGCCGCCCGCCGACAGCTTGCGCAGCGCCTGCTTGGCCTGCTCCCGCGTGCTCGGGTCGGCGATCGCGACCCGCCCGCCGCCCGGATAGACCTCCTTGGCGACGTGGGTGCCGGCGATCACCGCGAAGCGCACCCCGTCGCGCAGCGTGTCGATCGCGGCCGCCGACGCGTCGCGGGCGCCGCGCATCTTCGTCGGCGGATAGTCCATCGAGCCGGAGCAGTCCACCATCAGCGCCACCGCGGCGTCCGGCCCGCCCCCGGGGCTGTGGAGCTGCGGCGCGCCGACCGCGCCGCCGATGGTGCCGCCGCCGGTGGACGTCACCGTGACGATCGCGTTGACCTCGCGGCCGCCCTCCGGCAGATACTCGTTCTGGTACACCTCGACCGAGAACTGCGGCACGTTCGACTTCGAGAAGTTGGCCATGTTGACAAGTCCCCCCTGCTGTATCGCCACACCGGTACGGCCGTCGGGCTACGCCGATCCTGCCCCCGCGGGCGGGACCGGGAACGGCAGCACCGCCACTGTTACGTTGTCGTGGCCCCCGCCGTCCAGGGCGTGACCGACCAGGACCTGGGCGCTGTGCAGCGGCCGCACGGCGGCGTCGGCCGGGACGACCTGCGCCATCTGCTCGGCAGCCTCCGCGTAGTTCCACAGTCCGTCGGTGCACACCACCACGACACCAGGCCGGTCCGGCTTGAAGGAAGCGGTGTGCGGCTCCAGTTCGTACGCGTCCGCGCCGAGCCAGCCGGTGATCGCGTGGGCCCGCTCGTCCGCGTACGCCTCCGCCTCGTTCATCAGGCCCGCCGCCACCATCTGCGCGGCCCACGAGTCGTCCTCGGTGAGCCGGGCGGCCGGCGAGCTGCGGTCGTCCGGCACCCAGTAGGCGCGCGAGTCGCCGACCCAGCCGACGACGAGCAGCTCCTTGGTGATGACCGAACCGACGAACGTGCACGCCGGAGCGTTCTGGTGCGGCTGGTGCTCGCGGGCCGTCGCGGGCTCCTGCGCCAGCGAGTTGACCGCCTCGGCGGCCGCGACGATCGCCTCGTGCATCGCCTGCTGCGGGTGCGTACCGCGCGGCAGCGACTCGTGCAGCGACTCGTTGGCCGCGCGGGACGCGGCGAGCGAGGCGTCGTCGGGCCGGGTCGCCGAGGACACCCCGTCGCAGACGATCGCGACGACGGCGGGGGAGCCGTCCGGCAGCGCGGCCGAGGAGATCGCGAACGCGTCCTCGTTCCTGTGGTGCCGCAGGCCCCGGTCGCTGACCGCGGCGACCGCGCCCAACTCCTGCTCCATGTGGTCGCGTTCGCGCGGCTGGGCGTGCCCGCAGTTCTCGCAGTAGCCGTCCGGGTCGACGTGCCCGGCGCGGCACGCCACGCACAGTTTGGTGCCGGACGGCGGGGTGGCCGCCTCCAGCTCCTCCGGCGTCGCGGTGCGCGGATCGGGCGCGGCGAGCTCGAAGTCGCCGCCCTCGGGAGCGTCGTCGAACCGTACGGCGGCGGGCAGTTCGGCCCCGCCGGAGTCCGTGCCCTCCAGGTCGGTCGGCAGGTGGACCGGCGCGGGCGTGTCCGAGCTGTCCAGCTCGGGTGCGTCGGGCCACTCGACGGACGCGGCCTCCCCGGCATCCTCACCGGAGAGCTCCGCGGACGTCTCCCCGGCGGCGCCGATGGTCAGCGTCGGGTGGTCGTCCGGCGCGGGCGGCACCGACGACAGGTCGTATCCGCACGCCCCGCAGAAGCGATCGCCCTCGTCGAGCGGCTCCTCGCAACTGGGGCAAGCGGCCAGCTGGTGCGTCTGCGACATCAACTCACACCCACGTCCGGGGGCGGTAGCGGTTGGCCCGCTCCACCAGTTCGATCCTCTCCTCGCCCCGCTGAGCGAGCCTGGCCAGTGTCCGGTACGAGCGCTCCAGGCCGAGGCGCAGGCCGCGCTCGTCCAGGTCGTTGCCGAGCACCACCGTGCGTCCGGGGACGGCCGGCTGACCGGAACCCTGCCTACCGGAGAGTACCCAGTCGAGCGCCGTGCCGAGGACCTCGGTCGACAACTGTTCACGTCGCACGGCGTCGAGGCCGAACGCGTCGAGCGCCTCGACCTGCCCGGCGGCGGCCGTCAGATCGCCCAGGAGCGGGTCCCCGTTGAGCGCCGCCCCCTCGGCCATCCGCCCGCGCAGCCGGGCCCGTACGGAGGCGACCCGGGCCGCCGTGTAGTGGATCGACGACTCCGGCACCGACTCCAGGGTGCGCACCGCGCCGCCCCGGTCACCGGCCGCCAACTGCACCCGGGCGAGCCCGAACGCGGCGCTGACGTAGCTCGGATCGGTCGCCCACACGAGGCGGTAGTACTCCGCCGCGTTGTCCAGCTGGCCGAGCACCTCCGCGCACACGCCGAGCGCCAGCTTCGGCGCGGGCTCGCCGGGGAACGCGTCGTAGATCGCGTCGAACGACAGCGCCGCGCTCGCGTGGTCACCCGTCGCGAGCGCCGCCACACCCCGGTACCAGACCACCCGCCAGTCGTCGGGGTGGTCGGCCTCCAGCGCCGCCAACCCGCGCGCCGCGGAGTCGAGTTCGCCCATCTCCAGGCGGGCCCGCAGCTCGCGCAGGCGCAGTTCGAGCGAGCCGGTGGGCGCCGCGTGCAGCGCCGCGATCAGCTCGGCGGGCGCCGACGCCATCAGGCCGGCCAGGAACCCGGCGTTCGGGTCGCCCGGGTCCACCCGTGGCACCGGCAGCGCCAGCGCGGTGGCCGTCGCCTCCAGGTGCTTGACGAGCGCGGTCGGCGACGGCGGCAGCGCGGGCCGGGCGGGCGCCGCGGACAGCGCGGCGGCCTTCCCCCGGGCCCGGACGGGCATCCGGCGCACCCCGAGCCACGACACGTCGCCCTCGAAGCGCCCGAACAGTTCCGTGTCGGTGACCTTCACCTCGGGCCCGAACAGCGTCGACAGGGCCGGCCGCGGCCGGTTCGTCTGCAGCGCCACGACCTCGCGCAGCACGCCCGTCAGCTGTTCGGCCATCTCCTGCGCGGAGGCGAACCGGCGGGCCGGGTCCGGGTCGGTGGCGCGTACCAGGAGCCGGTAGAACGACTCGTAGCGGCGGAACACCTCGATGTTGTCGGGGTCCGGCAGGGAGTCCACGAAGACGTTCGTGTAGCCCTGGAAGTCGAAGGTGAGGACCGCGAGCGTACGGGCCACGGTGTACAGGTCGGAGGCGACGGACGGGCCGACCTCGGCGACCTCGGGCGCCTGGTAGCCGACGGTCCCGTAGATCGCGGACTCGTCGTCGTCCATCCTGCGGACCGCGCCCATGTCGATGAGCTTCAGCTGGTCCTCGGTCTGTATGGCGTTGTCGACCTTGAAGTCGCAGTAGAGCAGGTTGCGGCTGTGCAGGTGGCCGAGGGCCTCCAGGGCCTCGATGCCGTACGCGCAGGCCTGCTCGACGGGCAGCGGGTCGCGCTTGCCGTCGACCGTGCGCCGCTCGTTGGCGATCTCCTTCAGCGACTTGCCGCCGACGTACTCCATGACGATGTAGCCGTCCATGGAGCCGGTCCGCTGGTCGAGGTGCTCGACGAAGTTGTAGATCCGCACGATGTTGCTGTGCTCGATCTCCGCCAGGAAGCGGCGCTCCGAGATCGCCGCCGCCATCGCGTCCTGGTCACCGGTGTCGAGCAGGCCCTTGAGGACCACCCAGCGGTCGGACACCGCACGGTCGATGGCGAGGTACACCCAGCCGAGCCCGCCGTGCGCCAGACAGCCCACGACCTCGTACTGGCCGTGCACGATGTCGCCCGTGCCCAGCTTCGGGACGAACGAGTACGGGTGCCCGCACTTGGTGCAGAACCCTTCCGTCCGGCCCGGCCGGTCGCCGCGCGCACGGCCCACCGGGGCGCCGCAGTCGGACCGGGAGCAGAATCGCTTCCGCTCGGGGACCTCGGGGTTCTCCTGCACCATCGCGCGCGGGTCGGGCCGCGGCACGTCGGGCACGTTGACCAGACCCACACCGAGCCTGGCCCGCCCCGAACTGCCCGCGCTCGACCCCGAGCTGCGCACCGACACCGACCGCGACGTCGAACTCCCGGACAGCGAGCGGGACAGCCGCCCCGACACCGACCGGCGCGACTGCGAGGAGCGCGACGACGCCCGGGACGACGCCCGCGAACTGGAGCTGGAACTCTGCGAGCCGCGCGAACCGCTCCTGGTGCCCGCCATCCCGGTCGGCGGGGACGACACCATGCCGTTCGGGGAGACGACCGGGGCGAGCCCGCACGTGTCGCAGTACAGCTCACCGCCGCCCATGTCCTCGTAGGCACCGGAACAGCCCGGGCGCTGGCAGGACCGGGCCGAGCCGCCCGCCGCCGGCGCCGCGCCGTTCACCGCCGCCGCGTCGGGCTTCAGCCCGCACGTGTCGCAGTACAGCTCGCCGCCCATGTCCTCGTACGACCCCGGACAACCGGGGCGGGTGCACTTGCGTACCTCAGCCACGACTACGACTCCCCCCTCTGTTCCGTGGGCGCGGCCAGCACGTCGGCCGCCGCCCGCTGGTACCGCAGGACCGCCTCCTCCGCCACCCGGAGATCGCAGGGCGCGCTCCACAGCATGCGCCGCGCCGCGTCGTACCGCTCCACCAGGAACGGGTCCTCGGCGAAACCGAGCCTGGCCACCTTCGCCTTGTACGCGTCGAGCCGCCCGCGCAGCTCCGCGCGGACGGCGAGCGGCGCCGTCACGGCCGTCAACGACTCGCGGGCGCGCAGCAGTTCGTCCTCGGCCTTCGACTCCAGGGACTCCAGGAGCGGGGAGAGCCGGTGCCACTGACCGTGTCTGCGGTAGTCGGCGGCCGCCGCCAGCTGCTCCTGCAGCGCCGTCGGCGGACCCGACACCGCGGGCACCTCCGACGCGGCGATCTTCGCCAGCACCTCGCCGCGCGCCGATCTCGCCTCGGCGAGCGTGCGGTCCGCGCGCGAGAGCACGTCCCGCAGCCTGCCGAGGCGGGCCTCCGCGTCCTGCCGCACCGTCAGCACGGCCTCGATCTCCCGCCGCACGTCCTCCAGGGCGCGCGCCTCCCGGTCGTACGCCGTCGTGTCGGGCCGGCCGCCGCCGGGCGCCGAACTCCCGTGCGCCCGCTGCCAGTACGCGAGCGGGTCCGACACCACCTGCTCCCGCAGCCGGGTCAGCGCGCCGGTGATCTGCTCCAGGTCGTCGCCCGCCGGATGCTCACCGGGGCGCACGCCGACGGAGTGGGCGAGCTGACGGGTGCGGCCCAGCTCGGCGGCGAGCAGGTCGATCCGGGCGGGCAGCGCCGACCACACGACGTCGGCGGCCACCACCATGTCGAGCGACGACGCGTACAGCTCGTTCATCCGCTCCACGAGCGCGGCGAGCGTGAACCGCTCGGACAGCTTCGCGGGGCCGGTGATCGACGGCGAACCGCCGCCCGTGCTCGCACCCGGGGCGACCGTGACGCTCTCGCCGCGCAGCAGGTCGGTGAGTTCCACCAGATCGTCCCGATTGGGCCAGCGGCGCCGCGAGCGCACCTCGCGCGCGGTGCGCAGGGCCGCCGCGTACGCGTCGAAGTACGTCCACAACAGCGTGATCGCCTGCTCGGCCGACGACCAGCGCTCCCGGGTCGTCCCGGTCAGCTGTGCGCCTTCGAGCAGGCGGCGGCCGGCGTGGTCCTGGAGCGCGAGCAGCGACGTCTCGATCGCCTCGTGCTCGGCGCCGAGCCGGGCCAGGGCACGGTCCACCTCGTCCCGGTCCATCACCGGACCAGGGGGTCCCGCGACGCCCATCGATCACCTCTCGCTTTCCCTCAATTGCTCAAGTGCCCGGAAGATGTTCGCTACTTGTACTTCGGCGCGGGCGGCCCGTCGGACGGCCCCAGCGCCGACTGCAGCCACTTGTCGTAGGACTTCTGCCAGCCGCCGTCCTTGCGGTAGTCCTCGAGGACCTGGTTGACCCGGCGCACCAGGTCGTCGGCGCCCTTCTTCATGGCGACGCCGTAGTACTCCTCGGTGAACGGCTTGCCCTTGAGCTCCACCGTCGGGTCCTGCGCGGCCTGGCTCGCCGCGAGCGCGCCGTCGGTGACCACCGCGTCGACCTCGCCGAGCTGGAGGCGCACCAGGCAGTCCAGCTGGTTCGGCACGGTCGTGGAGATGTCGGTGCTCTGCGGCACCCCGCCCTCGTCGACCGGCTTCTTCTTCGCGTCGCCCAGTTCGAGCTCGGCCGTCGACCCCTTCGCCGTGCAGATCCGCTTGCCGGCGAGCGACGCCCCGTACCCCTTGACGGTCGAGGACTTGGGGGCGAGCACCTGCTGGCCCGTCTGGAAGTACGCGGTGGAGAAGTCGACCTCGTCGAGGCGCTTGCAGCTGATGGTCATCGTGCGCACGACCATGTCGACGTCGCCGCGCTGGATCGCCGGGATGCGCTCGTTCGTCGGGATCGCCTTGAGGCGGATCTTGTCCGGGCTGCCGAGGATCTGGTCCGCGATCTCGTGCGCGAGATCGATGTCAAAACCTTCCAGCTCACTGGTCTTCGACATGCTGTTGGGGTCGCGGTAGCCCCAGCGGTAGCTGTTCTGGTCGACGCCGACCGACAGGTAGCCGCGCTTCTTGATGGCCTGCACGGCCGCGCCGCTCTCGCTGCCGTCCGGACGCAGACTGGCCTCCGGCTCCTTGCCCTTGACCGCGGGGTCGCAGTCCGCGGCCCTGGCCTGGAGGCCCTCGGCGACCCCGCCGCCACCGACCCCGGTGCTGCCGTCGCCCGCGTCCCCGCGCTGCGCCGTCAGGGGGAGCAGCAGTGCGAACACCGCCGTCAGGGCGCAGGCGACCGCCATCGCCGCCACGCCGCCCCAGCCGCGCAGACTCACCGTCCGCCGACCCCGTCGCTGATCCTCCCGCCCGTCTCCCACCACCGCCCTCAATCGAGGCTTCGCCGCCCCCATTTCCGCACCCCCTCTCACCGGTACTCCGAAAGCCTGCGCCCGATGCCGAGCACTGCGCCCGCGGCGGCCAGCACCGCGAGCACCGCGGCGCCGACCGGCAGCCCCGTCATCGCGTCACGGCCGTCACCGGCGTCGGTGTCGAACTGTGCCTGCTCGTGCGCGAGCGCCGTGTCGAGACTCTGGTCCACCAGATCGAAGCACTCACCCGTCGGCTTGTCCTGCTTCGAGCCGATGATCTTGTCGAGCGCGCCCTGGTAGTCGCCGACGTCGTCCTTGGCGCGGGCGTCCTTGTGGCGGTCCAGCCATTCCTTCATGCTCGCGTCCGCCTTGGTGACGGGCCGCTTGCCCGCCCCGTCGTCGGCGAGCGCGTCCGCCGCCTTCAGCTTGTCCGCCAGCGTGGTCATCTGCTTCTCGAAGTCGACGTTGTACTTGTCCTCGGTCTTGCCCTTCACCTGCACCGTCTCGGCGCCCCGGCTGACCAGTGTCAGGTTCTCGTTCCCCCGCGCCTTCAGGGACGCGATGCTCGCGTCGTGCAGCACGTTCAGCGACCGCACCCCGTGGTCGTACGAGGAGTCGAGCCCGCTGCGCGCCACCGTGTGCCCCACGACCAGCCACAGCAGCACCACCGTCGACGCGGCGGTGGCGGCGAGCAGACCCTGGTTGAACACCCGGTTCGTACGACGGTAGTTGCGCCGCTGCGCCCAGGCGAGACCACCGATGGCGAGGACTCCGAAGCCGATCGCGATCCACGGGTACGGCGTCGCCGAGTCGTAGTCGTCGCGCAGCCGCTGGTTCTCCTTCGTGTACAGGTCCTCGGCGGCCGGGAGCATCTCGGTCTGCATCTTGTCGTTCGCGTACCGCAGATAGGCGCCGCCCAGCGGGAAGCCCTGCCGGTTGTTCGCCCTGGCCCGCTCGATCAGGCCCTTGTACTGCGGCAGCAGCGTGTTCAGCTTCGCGATCGTCTTCGCGGAGGGGGAGCCCGGGTCGGTGCTGGCCGCGGCCGTCACGAGCTTGCCCGCCGCGGTCCTGATGTTCTTCTCGTACCGGTCCCGTACGGCGGCGGGCTCCTGGCCCCCCGCCAGGAAGCCGCTGGACGCCGCGGTGTTGGCGTCGGCGAGCGACCGGTAGATGTCGGCGGCGTCGGCGCTCAGCGGCTGGCTGGAGTGCAGCACGTCGTCCGCGGCGGCCGAACGGTCCGTCATCTGCCAGGCCGTCGTCGCGCCGAACGCGACGACGAGCAGCGCCAGTACGGCGCCGATGATCCGCAGCCGCCCCGGCTCGGTCGTGGCCCCGGCCTTCAGCCGGTCCACGCCCTCCGCCCAGGCGGTGCGGCGCGGGGCCGCCGGTGCGGCGGGCCGGGCCGGCGGGGTGCCGCCGCGCGTCTGCTGCGGCGGGACCGTCGGCATCGTGGGCACGGCGCCGCGCCCCGGTGGCGCCTCGCTCCCGTTCGGCGGGTATGTCACTCGACCCTCCCCCATGGTCGTACGTCGGCCGCAAGTATCGCTGCCGCGAGGTGCATCCGCACAGACCTTGGCTGATCTTGTGCGCGGGTCCTCCTCTTGAACACGAGTGTCGGGGGTGTTCGGTTCCCGGGTGCGGGCCGGTGGGGGCCGGCCGCGCAGTTCCCCGCGCCCCTGAGATGCGCACTGCGTGCGCCATCTCAGGGGGCGCCGATGGGGCTGCGGCGAAGCCGCATGCTCCAGGGGCGCGGGGAACTGCGCGAGAAGCCCCACCGGCCCGCGGACGAAGGACCGACGGAGCCGCCTACGGCGAGTAGTGGCTCCGCACGCGGGCGTGCACGTCGGGGGATGCGCCCACCGTGTCCAGACCGAGCAGCGCAGCGCCCAGCACGGGCCGCTCCGCCACCACCCGGACCGTCGCCTTCGGAGCTCGCTCGGCCAGCAACTCCCGTATGCGGCCGTCCAGTTGAGGATGGCGCGCGGCGAGCACGCTGCCGCCGAGGAGAACGGGGGCCGCCTCGTCCAACAGGTCGAGCCTGCGCAGCGCCACCGTCGACATCGCCACGACCTCGTCGGCCATCCGGTCGACCAGGGACCGTGCCACCGGGTCACCGTCGGCCGCCGTCGCGAAGAGGACCGGCGTGCACTCGTGGCGCCGCTCCAGGGGCACTCGCCCCAGGTGCAGCGCCTCGATCAGGGCGTACATGGAGGGCTCCCCGAAGTGCGCGGGCAGCGTCCGCATCAGCGCCGTGGGCCCGCCCCGGCCGTCCTCCGCCCGGGCGGCGTACCAGAGGGCCTCCTCCGCCAGGCCCCCGCCACCGCCCCAGTCACCCGAGATCTTGCCGATCGCGGGGAACCGGGCGGTGCGCCCGTCCGGCAGCATGCCGGCGCAGTTGACGCCCGCGCCGCACACCACCGCCACCCCGCGCGGCTCCGCGTCCTCCAGCAGTCCGGCCCGCAGCACGGCGAACGTGTCGTTGCGGACCGTCACGCTCGACGACCAGCCGCGGGCGCGCAGCGCGTCCGCCAACTCCCGCTCCTCGACCGGGAGATCGGCGTTCGCCAGACAGGCCGAGACGTGCCCGACCGTGTCGGTGCCGGCCTGTTCGAAGGCCCGGCCGACCGCGTCCGCGAGGACGTCGACGGCCGCTTCGACGCCCACCTTGGGCGGTTGGAACCCGCCGCCGCGGGCCGCGCCGACGACGGTGCCGTCGGCCGCGACCACCGCGACGTCGGTCTTGCTGTTCCCCGCATCGACGGCAAGGACGGTCATGCCCACGCGAGGTGCTCCCGGTTGTGCGCGATCAGCTGGTCCGTGAGCTGCTCGGCGTACTCGATCTGGCCCACCAGCGGGTGCGCGAGCAGGGCCTTGAAGACGCGGTCGCGGCCGCCGCGCAGGGCGGCCTCCAGGGCCAGGTCCTCGTACGCCGTGACGTTGGCGATCAGGCCCGCGTACAGCGGGTCGAGCTTCGCCACCGGCAGCGGGCGCGCGCCCTTGCCGTCCACGGCCGCCTGCACCTCGATGACGGCGTCGTCGGGCAGGAAGGGCAGCGTGCCGTTGTTGTACGTGTTGACCACCTGGTACGGGGAGCCGCCCACCCGTCTCCCACCACCGCCCTTGCCGGAGGGGCCTTCGGCCCCGCCCCTCTGATCGCCCAGCAGCGACGCCGCCAGGTCGACCGCGGCCTCGCTGTAGAACGCGCCGCCGCGCTTGGCGAGCAGCTCCGGCTTCTCGTCGAGCGCCGGGTCGCCGTACATCTTCAGCAACTCACGCTCCATCTCGGCCACTTGGGCGGCCCGGGACGGCTTCGTGCGCAGCTCCCTGACGACCGCGTCGTGCTGGTAGTAGTAGCGCAGGTAGTAGGACGGGACCACCCCGAGGCGGTCGACGATCTCCCGCGGCATGTGCAGGTCGTCGGCGACGGCGTCGCCGTGCTCGGCGAGCAGCCGCGGCAGCACGTTCTCGCCGTCCGGCCCGCCGAGGCGGACGCCGAGCTCCCACGTCAGGTGGTTGAGGCCGACGTGGTCCAGGTGCACCTGCGACGGCGTGACGTCGAGCAGCCTGGCGAACTTGCGCTGGAAGCCGATCGCCACGTTGCACAGGCCGACCGCCTTGTGCCCGGCCTGGAGCAGGGCCCGGGTCACGATGCCGACCGGGTTCGTGAAGTCGATGATCCACGCGTCGGGGTTGGCGCGGCGCACGCGCTCGGCGATGTCGAGGACGACGGGGACGGTGCGCAGCGCCTTGGCGAGGCCGCCGGCGCCGGTCGTCTCCTGGCCGACGCAGCCGCAGTCCAGCGGCCACGTCTCGTCCTGGTTGCGGGCGGCCTGGCCGCCCACGCGCAGCTGGAGCAGCACGGCGTCCGCGTCGGCGACGCCCGCGTCCACGTCGGACGTGGTGCGGATGACGCCCGGGTGCCCCTGCTTGGCGAAGATCCGCCGCGCCAGGCCGCCCACCAGTTCCAGGCGGTCGGCGGCCGGGTCGACGAGGACGAGCTCCTCGATCGGCAGGGTGTCCCGCAACCGTGCGAATCCGTCGATGAGTTCGGGTGTGTAGGTCGAGCCTCCGCCGACCACTGCGAGCTTCATAACCGAAATACCGTCCTTAGCCCTTTACCCCGGTGAGGGTGACGCCTTCGACGAAGGCCTTCTGTGCGAAGAAGAAGACGATGCAGACCGGCGCCATCACCAGGAGTGTCGCGGCCATCGTCAGGTTCCAGTTGACGCTGTGCGCCGACTTGAAGGATTCGAGCCCGTAGCTGAGCGTCCAGGACGCCGGGTTCTGGGCCGCGTAGATCTGCGGCCCGAAGTAGTCGTTCCAGCAGTAGAAGAACTGGAACAGCGCGATCGCGGCGATGCCCGGCTTGGCCATCGGGACGACGATCTTCAGCAGGGTGCGCAGCTCACCGCACCCGTCGACCTTCGCGGACTCGATGTACTCCTTCGGGATCGTCAGCAGGAACTGACGGAGCAGGAAGATCGAGTACGCGTCGCCGAACGCCATCGGGATGATCAGCGGCCACAGCGTCCCGGAGAGGTGGAACTGCTGCGCCCACACCAGGTACATCGGGATCACGATGACCTGCGGCGGCAGCATCATCGTCGAGATGACCAGGAGCATCGCCGTGCGGCGGCCGCGGAAGCGGAACTTGGCGAGGGCGTAGGCGACGGGGATCGCCGAGCAGACCGTGAGGAGCGTGCCGAGCCCCGCGTAGATCAGCGAGTTCTTCCACCAGTCCAGGAAGCCGTCCGTCTCGAAGACGGCCTTGTAGTTCTCCCAGTGCCACGAGTTCGGCCACAGATCGCCGCTCATGGCCTGGTCGTCGCTCATCACGGACGTGAGGAAGACGAACACGAACGGGAGGACGAACAGCAGCGCCACCGCGATGGCGACGCAGTGCACGGCGATCCAGTTCAGGATCCGCTTGCGGCGGGCGCGGGCACCGGCGGGGCCGTCGGCCGCGGGGGCCGGGTCGGCCACGGCGGGCGCCGGGCGCAGGGTCGTAGTCGTCATGTGGATCAGTCCTCCGCCGCGAGCAGGCCCGAGCGCTTGCGCATGAGCAGCATGGTCACGGCCATCGCGATGGCGAACAGCACGAGCGAAAGGACGCACGCCGCGCCGGTGTTGAAGTTCTGGAAGCCCATCGAGTAGACGAGCTGGGGGACGGTCAGGGTCGAGTGGTCGGGATAGCCGGGCTGGATGACCGAGCCGGGGCCGATGGAGACGCCCGACGCGATCTTTCCGGCGACCAGGGCCTGGGTGTAGTACTGCATGGTCTGCACGACACCGGTGACGACGGCGAACATCACGATCGGCGTGATGGACGGCCAGGTCACGTACCGGAACTTGGCGAACGCGCCGGCGCCGTCCAGGTCCGCGGCCTCGTACTGCTCCTTCGGCACGTCGAGGAGCGCGGCCATGAAGATGACCATGAGGTCGCCGATGCCCCACAGGGAGAGCAGCACGAGCGACGGCTTGGCCCAGGTCGGGTCGTTGAACCAGTTCGGGCCGTCGATGCCGATCTTGCTCAGGACCTCGTTGACCGGACCTGTGCCCGGGTTGAGGAGGAACACGAAGGCGACGGTGGCGGCCACCGGCGGCGCCAGGTAGGGCAGGTAGAAGGCGGTGCGGAAGAAGCCGACCCCCGTCTTGATCTTCGTGACCAGCAGGCCGAGGGACAGTCCGAAGACCACCCGCAGCGCCACCATGATGACGACCAGCCACAGCGTGTTCCACAGGGCGGGGCCGAACAGCGGCATGTCCTGGAACACGTACTTCCAGTTCCGCAGCCCCACGAACGTGGGCGCCTTGATCTGGTTGTAGTGCATGAACGAGAAGTAGACGGTGGCCAGGAGCGGGTACGCGAAGAAGACGCTGAACCCGATCAGCCAGGGGGACAGGAAGCCGAGCGTGCGCAGTCTGCGCCGCGCCGGCCGGGAGAGTGCGATTGCCATGCGCGGGTCCTCAGTTCTGCGACTGCAGGGTGTCGGCGTCGATGAGCTTGTCGAGGCGTTTCAGCCCCGCCTTCAGGTCCGGGACGCGGCCCGCTTCCTGGGTGTACGAGAAGTCCTGGAGCTGGACGACGTACATGCCGCCGTTCGTCGACGGGGGCATCACCTGGCTGTACTTGTTCTTCGCGATGTCCAGGAAGGTGCGGAACTTCGGGTCGGCGTCCAGCTTCGGCGACGTGAGGGCCGCGTTCGTCGACGGAACGTTGTGGATCGCGTTGGCGAACTTCACGACCTGGTCGGTGTCGGTGGTCAGGAACTTCACCAGTTCCCAGGCCGCGTTCTGGTGCTTGCTGCTGTGCGCGATGCCGGCGACGGTGCCGGTCAGATAGCCGCGCCCGTACGTCTCCGGCTGGTCGTCGGGGACGGGCAGCGGGGCGACGTCCCAGTCGAACTTCGCCTTGGAGTCGTTGAGCATGAGCCCGCGCCACTCACCGTCGAGGTGCATCGCCAGCTTGCCGCTCAGGAAGGCGTTCTGGTTGGACATCTCGTCGCCGAAGGAGGTCCGGAACCGCTCCAGGGCGTTGTAGCCGCCCTGCGCGTCCATCAGCTTCTTCGCGGTGCCGAAGAACTGGTAGGTCGCCGGGTCCTTCGCGAGCCGCGATGCCCCGTCCTTGTCGAAGTACGTCGGTCCCCACTGCGCGAACAGCCGGTCGGGGCTGTTCTGGTAGAGCCGGAAGTTCGGCATGAAGCCGACGCGCTGGTACGAGTTGCCGCTCCTGACCGTGAGCTTCTTGGCGTCGGCGACGAACTCGGACATCGTCTTCGGCGGGTGCGTGATGCCCGCCTTCTCGAAGGCGTCCTTGTTGTAGTACATGCCGAACGCGTCGGCGAGCAGCGGCAGGGCGCACTGGTTGCCCTGGTAGCTGGTGTAGTCGAGCAGCGACTGCGGGAAGATCTTCTTCTTGTCGAGCCCGGTCTTCTTCATGAACGGGTCGAGGTCGGCCCACATGCCGGAGTCGCAGTACTGGCCGACGTTGTTCGTGGTGAAGGACGAGACGACGTCGGGGGCCTCGTCGCCGCCGGCCCGCAGCGCCTGGTTCACGGTGGCGTCGGAGACGTTCCCCACCGACTTCACCTTGATGTTCGGGTGGGCCTTCTCGAAGCGGGCGATCGAGTCGTCGATCGCCTTGACCTCGCCCTCCGCCGACCAGCCGTGCCAGAAGGTGATGGTGACCGGCTTCGTCGGATCGTCGGTGGCGCTGCCGGTACTCGGATTGGCACAGCCGGCGAGCAGCAGCCCGGCCGCGGTGAGCAGCACGGGGGCGCGCAGGGGTATACGCCATCGGGGCATGGCGAACGTCCTTTACTGGTACGGGGGTTCGGGGGAGGTCCGGAGAAGGGAGGTGTACGGGGGCAGAGGGGTGCGGTCAGGCGCCGCTGGTGTCGAAGACGGTGTCGCGGGCCTGGGTGAGGGCGGTGCGCAGGGCACCGGTGAGGATGGGGTCGCCGTGGAGCTCGCTGATCCGCAGCTGCGGACGGGGGAGCGCCAGCCCGGTCAGCTCCTCCTCCACGCGCTCGCGCAGGGCGTCGCCGCCCGCCTGGGCCACCTGCCCGGAGAGCACGACGAGTTCGGGGTCGACGACGGCGACGACGGCGGCGAGACCGGTGGCGAGCCGCCGGGCGACCTCGTCGAGGACCTTCACGTCGGCCAGTGCCTCGGTCAAGTCCTGGACTCCGCCGGCGAGTTGGCGCACGGCGGGGGCGGCGACGATGCTCTGGAAGCCGCCGCCCGCGTCGGTGCGGGCGTGCACGGAGTCGCCGCCCCGGGCCAGCGGGGCGCCGGGCAGCGGCATGTAGCCGATCTCGCCGGCGCCGCCGGTGGCCCCGCGCAGCAGGACGCCGCCGAGCACGATGGCGGCACCGACCCCCTCGTCCACGTACGCGAGGACGAAGTCGTCGTGGTCCTGGGCGGCGCCCTCGTACTGCTCGGCGAGCGCCGCGAGGTTGACGTCGTTCTCGATGGACACGGGCGTGCCGAGCACTTCCGCGAGCTCGGCGCGCAGGGTCCGCGAGTGCCAGCCCGGCAGGTGGGGCGCGTACCGCAGCTGCCCGCTGTGCGGGTCGATGGCGCCCGGCGTGCCGATGACGGTGGCCGTCAGGTCGTCGTGGCCGAGCCCGGCCTGGTGCAGCGCCCCGTCGACGGCCTCGGCGACGAGCTGCGCGGTGCGGTGCCGCACGTCCTCCGCCACGGCGACGGCCTCGATGCGGCGGCGGCCGCGCTCGGCGCCGGTGATGTCGGCGACGACGGCGGTGATGCCGGTCGGGTCGGCGGAGAGGGCGGCGACGTGGCCGGCGTCCGGGTCGATCTCGTACAGCAGGGCGTTCGGTCCCGGCCGGCCGGTCTGGCTGCCCGTGGTCCGCACCAGGCCGGCGCTCTCCAGCCGCCCCAGGATCTGCGAGGTCGTCGGCTTGGAGAGCCCGGTCAGCTCACCGATCCGGGTGCGGGTGAGCGGCCCGTGGGCGACGAGGAGGTCGAGGGCGGCGCGGTCGTTCATGGCGCGCAGCACGCTGGGGGTACCCGGAGTCGTCCCGGCCATGACCTGCCTCCTCGCAAGCACTGTTAGGAAAGTTTCCTATTGGGTGCGAGGAACGTAAGTCGCTCGTGACGGGGGCGTCAATAGGGGACGCCCTCTGGGCAACCAACTCGTTACTTCCGGCCGGTGTGCGCGAGGACCGCGCGGGCGACGACCGCCAGGTCGGGGCGGTGCAGTCCGTGCCCGGCGCCCGTGAGCGGCAGGAACCCGGCCCCCGGAATCCGCTCCGCGAGGGCGGAGCCGTGCTCGACGGGGAACAGGGGGTCGGCGGTGCCGTGGACGACGAGGGTGGGCACGGCGATCGAGGAGAGGGACCCGCGGCTCCGGTGGCGCCCGTCGCTGCCGCTGCCGTCGCCGGCGCCGTCGGAGAGCAGATCGTGGTTCTGTACGGCGGGGAAGTCCCGGGCCCGTGCGACGTCCCGGCGGACGAGGTCGCGGGCCGCCGCCTCGTCGAAGGGCCGCTCGGTGCCGGTGAGCACCCGCTCGTAGGCCACGAGGTGGTCGACGACGGAGGCCTCGTCGGTCCAGTCGACCCGTGCGGTGGCGACGAAGCGGCCGAACTCCTCGCTGGGCGGCGGCAGTTCGCGTCCCCCGCCGTCCGGCACGGCGGCGGTTGTGCTCATCAGGACGAGCGAGAGCACCCGCCCGGGATGGTCGAGGGCGAGCAGCTGCGCGACGCCGCCGCCCCCGGAGACGCCCATGACGTGCGCGGCGGGGAGGCCGTACGCGTCGAGCACACCGGCGGCGTCGTCGACGAGATCGGCGCCGGTGTACCCCGGCCGCCCCACCGGATACGTCACGGAGCGCCCGGTGTCCCGCTGGTCGTACCGGACGACGAACCGCCCGCCACCGGCGAGCGTCCGGCAGAACCCCTCGTCCCACCAGAGCATGGACGCGCCGTTCCCCATGACGAGCAGGAGCGGCGGGTCGGCCGGATCGCCGAACGACTCGACGCGGATCCGGACGCCGTTCGCCACCACCGTCCGCTCACCCATCAACGCACCACCAGCCCTTCCTCACCCGGTGAAGCCGCCCTCGCCGAGCGCCTTCTCGATCTTCGCCCGATGCGCCGCCTCCCACGCGTCGAGCGTCTCGGCGGACTCCGCGGCGAGCTTGGCCCGGGCGTCGGCGACGACCTGGCCGGCGCGGTCCTGCGGGACCACCACGACGCCGTCCTCGTCGGCCACGACCACGTCGCCCGCGCGCACGGTCACCCCGCCGCAGCGCACCGGTTCACCCAGGGGCGCCACCGCCTTCTTCGTACCCGGGATCGGCACGACCCCGCGCCCGAACACCGGGAACCCCGACGCGCGCACCTCGCCGATGTCCCGGATCACCCCGTCGAGCACGAACCCGGCGACACCGCGCCGCTGGGCGACCGCGCACACGTTGCCGCCGGCGAGCGCGAAGTCGACGTCGCCGGACTCGACGACGATCACCGAACCGGCCGGGGCGCGGTGGATCGCGGCGTGCAGCATCAGGTTGTCGCCGGGCACGCAGCGGACCGTGAAGGCGGGCCCCGCGAGGTGCGGGACCGGCGCATACAGGGAGCGGACACCGAGATCCATGACCTGCGCCCGGCCCAGGAGGTCGGCGAGGGTCGTCGTGGGGATGTCGTCGAAGGTCATCCCCCGATGCTACGGACGGATACGGCGAACGCCGGTCGACACCTGGCCCGGCATGACCAACGGCCCTACGCCTGGGCCCCGTTGGCGGTATCGCCGAGCCCGTCGAGCCGTGCGCGCTGGGCGGGGGTCAGCTCGAGGCCGGCCGCCGCGACGTTCTCCTCCAGGTGGCCGACGTGCGCGGTGCCGGGGATCGGGAGGACGGCGGGGGAGTGGGCGAGGAGCCAGGCGAGGGCCACCTGGGTGGGGGTGGCGTCCAGTTCGGCGGCCACGGCGGCGACCTCGGCCCGCGCTCCCGCGTCTCCCCAGGCGACCGTGCGCCAGGGCAGGAACGCGATGCCGGCCGCCGTGCACGCGTCGAGCACGGGCTCGTGCTCGCGGTCGAGGAGGTTGTAGCGGTTCTGCACGCTCGCCACGTCGATCAGCTTCCGTGCCTCCGCCAGCTCGTCGACCGTCACCTCGGACAGTCCGATCCGGCCGACCTTGCCCTCGGCCCGCAGCTCCGCCAGCGTGCCGAGCTGGTCGGCGAGCGGGGTCCTCGGGTCGATGCGGTGCAGCTGGAGCAGCTCGATCCGCTCGACGCGGAGCCGGCGCAGCGCCTGCTCCACCTGGTCGCGCAGTACCTCGGGCCGCCCGTCCAGCTCCCACTCGCCGGATCCGGCCGAGCGGGCGATGCCGACCTTGGTGGTGATCAACAGCCCGTCCGGGTACGGGTGGAGGGCCTCGGCGAGGAGTTCCTCGTTGGCCCCGCCGCCCCCGTACATGTGGGCGGTGTCGATCAGGGTGACGCCCAGCTCGACCGCGCGCCGCGCCACCGCGACGGCGGCCGCCCGCGCCTCTTCCGGTTCGGTCGGCAGGTGCATCGCGCCGAACCCGAGCCGGCGCACCTCCAGGTCCCCACCGATCGCGAACGTGGTCCGTGTCACCGCGGTCCTCAGCCCTTTCGTGGCAGGAGTCACGCCGGTGGCCGCCCGCGCACCCGCGCGGGCGGCCACCGGACGTGCCGGTCCGATACGCAAAGACCCGGATCGAAGATCAGGCGGAGACGCCTTCGATCCGGGCCAGTGCCTCGTCCGCGCCGAACGGCTGCAAGTAGGGCAGCCAGCGCGGGTCCCTATGTCCGGTCCCGATGATGCGCCAGGCCAGGCCCGACGGCGGAGCCGGTTTGTGGCGCAGTCGCCAGCCGATCTCCACCAGGTGGCGGTCGGCCTTCGTGTGGTTGCAGCGGCGGCACGACGCCACCACGTTGTCCCAGACGTGCTGACCCCCGCGGCTGCGCGGGATGACGTGGTCGACGCTGGTTGCGACGCCACCGCAGTACATGCACCGGCCGCCGTCACGGGCGAACAGCGCACGCCGGGTCAGTGGAACGGGCCCCCGGTAAGGGACCCGGACGAACCGCTTGAGGCGGACCACGCTGGGTGCGGGGACGGTACGTGTCGCGCTGTGCATGAAGGCGCCGGACTCCTCGAGGCACGTGGCCTTGTTCTCGAGGACGAGTACGAGCGCGCGGCGGAGCGGTACGACGCCGAGGGGCTCGTACGACGCGTTGAGGACCAGGACATGCGGCACGGAATGCCTCCTTGTACGCCGGCGGCGCGTGGCTCGCGCCGGGACGATCTCGTAGTCAGTCTCCCCTCATGGCTGGTCATGGCGCCACCATGTCCGCGTAACGGCCTTGAAGTGTTTTCGACCACATCTCCTTCTTGCCCCGCGGCGACCCGGGCGAGACCCGGGTGGGCACGGGGTGAGCACGGTCTCTCCTTCGAACGTGACAACGGTCCACACACGATGCCCCGTTAGTGTGGTGGGCCTGCCCGCACTGACCCCGAGCCGCGTCCCCCCGAGGCGGGCAGATGGCTACGCCTGGAGGTACCTGCCGTGATCTTGTCCGTCCTGTCGGCTGCCGGCGGCAATGAACAGCCCACACTCAAGGACGCCCAGGAGCAGGCCGGTCAGGCCGCCAGCTGGGTCGAGCAGAACTGGTCGACCTGGCTGGGCATCGGTCTGCGGATCGTCCTGATCGTCGTCATCGCCGCCGTGCTGCGGGTCGCCATCCGGCGGGCGATCACCAAACTGATCGAGCGCATGAACCGCACCGTGCAGGCCGTGGACGGCACCGCGCTCGGCGGCCTGCTGGTCAACGTGGAGCGGCGCAGGCAGCGCTCGCAGGCCATCGGCAGCGTGCTGCGCTCGGTGGCGTCGTTCGTGATCCTCGGCACGGCCGCGCTGATGATCCTCGGCACGTTCGAGATCAATCTGGCGCCGCTGCTGGCCTCGGCCGGTGTCGCCGGTGTCGCCATCGGCTTCGGCGCCCGCAACCTCGTCACCGACTTCCTGTCCGGCGTCTTCATGATCCTGGAGGACCAGTACGGCGTCGGCGACACCATCGACGCGGGCGTCGCCTCCGGCGAGGTCATCGAGGTCGGGCTGCGCGTCACCAAGCTGCGCGGCGACAACGGCGAGATCTGGTACGTGCGCAACGGCGAGGTCAAGCGGATCGGCAACCTGTCCCAGGGCTGGGCCACCGCCGGCGTCGACGTCACCGTCCGCTCCGACGAGGACCTCGACAAGGTGAAGGCCGTGCTCGCCGAGGCCGGCGAGGCCATGAGCAAGGCCGAGCCGTGGAACGAGATGCTGTGGGGCCCGGTCGAGGTGCTCGGCCTGGACAGCGTGCTGCTCGACTCGATGGTGGTGCGGGTCTCCGCCAAGACCATGCCGGGCAAGGCCCTGACCGTCGAGCGCGAGCTGCGCTGGCGCATCAAGCGGGCCTTCGACGAGGCCGGCATCCGGATCGTCGGCGGGCTGCCCGCCCAGGCGGAGGCCGAGGCCGCCGCGGACCCGACGGCCGGCATGTCGGCGCCGTCCGCGTACGCGTCGACGACGTCACCGCAGTCGCTGGCCGCGTCGCCGATACCGCCGGCGAACCTGTCGAAGTAGAGCCGCCCGGCCGCTACGAGAGCGGGGGCGCGGGAGATCTTCTCCCGCGCCCCCGCTCTCGTGCTCCCACGGCCGTCAGGCCACCCGCAGCCGGTCCGGCCGGGCCGAGCGGTGCAGCAGCGGCAGGGCCGTCGCCGCCGCCAGCAGGCAGGCCGCGTAGACGAGGACCGGGACCAGGAGCGGCAGCACGACCGGGACGGACCGGTTCAGGGCGATCGCGTACGCGGAGTGGATCACGGTGCCGCCCGCCGTCGCCAGGACCAGGGCGGGGGCCAGCGGCAGCGCCGTCTCCAGGAGCAGCGTGCGGGACAGGACCCGGCGCGGCACCCCGGCGGCGGACTGCGCGGCGAGCGCCCGGCGCCGCGAGGACAGCGACTCGGCGGTGCCCACGGCGAGCCCGGCCAGGCTGATCAGCAGGGCGATCCCGATGGCCGTGGCGGTCAGGCCGAGGCCGAAGGTGTAGTACGCGATGGACTCGCCCATCGTCCCCAGGCGCTGCTGCTCGTGCAGTCCCTCGACGAGGATCTGCCCGATCCCGGCGGTGGCGACGCCGACGACCGTGACGAGGACGACCGCCGCGTGGCTGCGGGACGCCGCCCACGGGTCCGCCTGGAGGCGGTGCGCCGCGATGAGCACGTCGGCCCGCTCGGCGCGTGCGGCCAGCCGCCGCCCGATCGCCTTCGCCGACGCCCCGGCGACCCAGATGGCGCCCGTGCCGGTCAGCACCACGGTGCCGAGGATGGACATCGGCAGGGCCGCGCTGCCCGACCGGGAGCCCTGCGTCATGATCAGGGCCGCCCCGACGACGACCACCAGCGCCGGCAGCAGCAGCCCCGCGAGCACCCCGGGCCCGCGCCGCGGCCGCTCCCGCCGCACGTGCCCGAGCGGCGAGGCGATGACCCGGCGCAGCGCGAGCGCGCTCACCAGGACGCCGAGCACCGGGATCGTCAGGGCCACCACCGCGGCGCCCAGCCAGGCGAGCGGGTCCGCCGCCCGGTCCAGGCTCAGCGCGGCCACCGCGAACACGGCGTATCCGGCGGCCGCGCCCACCAGGCAGGCGAGCCCCGCCTCCAGGGCCGCGATCCGCCGCACCCGCTTCGGCCCGGCCCCCGCGAGCCGCAGGGCCGCGAGCCGCCGGTCCCGGTGGACGGCGCCGATCCGGGCGCACTGGCCGAGGAAGCCGAGCACCGGGACCAGCAGGAGGAGCAGCCCGGCGATGATGCCCTGCCGGGTGCCCGGCTGGTTCAGCAGGCCGTACCCGTACGAGAACGCGACCTGCCCGCGCAGGCTCGTCAGCGCGACCGCCGCCGTCGCGAACCCGGTCGCCCCGGCCGCCCCCACGGCGGTCAGGGCGGCCCGGCGCCGCTCCAGCCGGTCGGCGCCGCGGGTGAGCAGCCAGGCGAGCCGCAGATCGGAGGAGAGGCTCACCGCTGCACCGCCGTCATGGCCACGGAGGTCTCCTGCACCACCCCGTCCTGCAGGCACACCTCCCGGTCCGCGTACGCCGCCACCTGCGCCTCGTGCGTCACCAGGACCACCGCCGTGTGCGTCTCGCGCGTGGTGTGGACCAGGGAGGTGAGGACCTGTTCGGTGGCGAGGGAGTCGAGGGCGCCGGTCGGCTCGTCGGCGAAGACGACCTTCGGCTCGGTCACCAGGGCCCGGGCGAGCGCGACCCGCTGGTTCTGTCCGCCGCTCAGTTCGCCGGGACGCAGCTCGCGCCCGCCGCGCACCCCGAACCGCTCAAGCCACGCGTCGGCCTCCGTCCGGGCCGCCGTGCGCGACCGGCCGGCGAGCAGCAGCGGCAGGGCGACGTTGTCCAGGGCGCTCAGCTCCGGGATGAGCTGGCCGAACTGGAAGACGACCCCGAAGTCGGTGCGGCGCAGCTCGCTCAGCCGCTCCTCGTCGAGTGCGTCGAGCCGGTCGCCCTGGTACGTCACCGAGCCCTGGTCGGGGCGGACGATGCCGGCCAGGCAGTGCAGCAGCGTCGACTTGCCGCTGCCGCTCGCGCCCGTCACGGCGAGGATCTCCCCGGGGCGGACGTCGACGTGGGCGCCGCGGAGCGCGGGCGTCCTGCCGTAGGACTTGGTGAGCCCCTCGGCGGTCAGGAGTGTGCTCATGCTGCGGTGACCTCCGCGGTCAGGGTGGTGAGCCGGGCGGCGGTGGTGGTCATCCAGCGCAGATCGGCGTCGAGGTGGACGAGGGCGTAGTCGGCGGAGAGGACGGTGGTGAGGTCGGCGCCCGGATCGCTCTTCACCGCGGTGAGTTCGCGCATCCGGGCCATGTGCGCGGCCCGCTGGGCCAGCAGGTGTGCGGCGGGGTCCGCGCCCTGGTCGGCGACCAGGATGGAGACGACGACCTTGGCGAAGATCTCGTTGGCGACGTGCGGCGCGGGCGGGGTGATCTCCCCCGCCCAGCCGAGGAGTTCGGCCGTCCCGTCGTCGGTGGCCCGGTACAGGGTGCGCTCGGGGCCGCCGTCGGAGTCCGTGCCGTCGACCTCCACCAGTCCGTCGCGGACCAGGCGCTGCAGGGTCGTGTAGACCTGCGCGTAGGCGAGGGGGCGGGCCTGCGGGAACCGTTCGTCGTGCCGGCGCTTGAGGTCGTAGCCGTGGCGCGGACCGGCGGCGAGCAGTCCCAGCAGGACGTGGCGGGTGCTCATGACGATCATTATGTACCGCGTATATGTACTGAGTACATAGCGGCGCGTGCGGCAGGACAAGTGAGGGAACGGATTCCGCTTCCGGTCAGCTCACTCCGCGACCGCGTACGCCTCCACCGAGAACAGCGAGATCCCGTACTCGGTCGCCCGCTCGTCGCCGACGACCCGGACGAACGTCACGTCCTTCGCGTCCATCCGCACCGACTCGCGCCCGCCGTGCCCGTCCCGCACGGTCGCCGCCGTGCGCCAGGTGCGGCCGTCGGCGGACGTCTGGACGCGGTAGCCCTTCGCGTACGCGTCCTGCCAGTGCAGCACCACCTGGCCGAGCCTGACCGGCTCCGCCAGCTCGACCTGCCACCACTCGCCGTCCTTCGCGGGCGAGGACCAACGGGTCGAGGCGTCACCGTCGTTGGCGTCGGCGGCCGGGAAGTCCGCCGTCTCGTCGGCCGACGCGGACGCCGTGCCGGAGCGGGCGAGGTCGGGGCCCGCGGTGCGCGGATAAGCGCGCACCGACACCGCCCGGGTCTCGTCGCCGAACGACACCGGGATCTCGTACGTCCCCGCCGGGGTGTCCTTGGGGACGGTCACCTCGACCGGCACGTCCACCCGTGTGCCGCGCGGCAGTTCGGACTCCGCGGGCACCTCGACCCGGATCCCGTGCGGGGCCTTCGCCGTGAGCTTCCCGCGCACGGCGCCGGGGCGCTGCGACGTGAGCCGCGCCGTCACCCGCTGCGCGCCGCCGCCGATCTCCGCGTCGGCCTCGGTGCGGGCCAGGGCGAGGGAGGCGGCGGGGGAGTCCGCGTACCAGGGCACGAGGTGGCCGACCGTGCCGGCGGCGGCGCCCGTGACGCGCACCGCGTCCGCCCGGACGCCCTTCGCGGAGAGTTCCGTGAAGCCGCCGTCCGTGAGGCCGCCGATGCGCCGCCAGCCCTGGCCCGGCACCCGCGCCTCGACCGTGCCCCGGGTGCCCGGGTCGGCGAGGACGGTGATCGTGGACAGGGTGCGGGTGCGCGGGAGTTCGGCCTCGGCGCCCTGCGCGCTGTCCGCCCGGTCGGTGCCGGACCAGGCCGCGAACGCCTGCTGCGCCTTCGCCAGGAACGGGTCGAGCACCCCGGCCCCGACCGTGACCTGCCGCCTCTTCAGGTCGGCCCGCAGCCCCTCCAGACGGCGGGCGGCCGTCCACGCCGCCGTGCTGTCGTCGCGGGCCGCCGCGGCCAGCATGTCGACGGCCGCCTCGCCCGCCTCGCCGTAGCGGCCCAGCTTCTCGCTCCAGGGCCGCACCTCGGCGTCGAGACCGGTGTCGTCGAGCGCGCCCGGCGTCCGGCGCATCACGGTGAACGCGTCCCGCAGCGCCGCGGCGGTCTTCGTGGTCCGCTTCCCGTCCGTCGTCGTGCGCGCCTGCCAGAACGCCGAGATCAGCGGCTTCAGGTACGCCGACTCGTCGGCGCCGAGGACCGAGGACGCGTCGTTGCCCGCGAGGGCGCCGAGGGCCCGCTCCGTGTCCTCGTCGCCGTCCGCCAGATCGTCGATCGCCGCCTGCCAGGACTCCTGGGGGCGGTAGTCGCGCGGGTTCCACGCGTAGTCGGCCGCCGTGAACAGCGGGATGCGGGACGCCGTCGGCTGGGCCATCGCGTTCGCGAGCAGCGCCGCCGAGCCGGACGCCACGGCGGGCTCGCGGCCGGTGTACGGACCGAGGAAGATACGGTCCTCCGCGTAGTCGTTCACCGGGTAGTTGTCCATCGTGAGCAGCCGGTGCGCCGAGCCGGACGAGCCGAACGCGGCGCGGGCGTCCGCCAGTTCACCGCCCGTGATGGTGCGCGGCACGACGCCGACCCCGGTCCAGGCGACCTCCACCGCGTCGTCGAGACCCCGCGCGAGCGCCGTGCGGTACTCGGTCTTCCCGTCCTGGTAGTACTCGGTCGGCATCAGCGACAGCGGCCCGGCGCCCGGGTGCCGGGCGGCGAGGTGCGCGGCCACCGCGTTCGCCACCTTCGCCTGCGCCTTCGCGGCCGCCTTCGGCCCCGACCCGAACTCCTCGGCGTCGGCCGAGCAGTGCCACTCGCTGTACGACACGTCCTGGAACTGCAGCTGGAACGCCCGCACGCCCAGCGCCCACATGGCGTCCAGCTTGCGGGTGAGGGCCTTGAGGTCGGCGTCGGACGACATGCACATCGCCTGGCCGGGCGCGACGGCCCAGCCCAGCGTCACGTGGTTGGCGCGGGCCCGCGCGGCCAGCTCGCGGAAGTCCGCGCGCTGCGCCGCCGGGTACGTCTCGCGCCAGCGGGCCTGGCGGTACAGGTCGTCGCCGGGCGCGTAGAGATAGCGGTTCTGCTTGGTACGGCCCATGAAGTCCAGCTGGGCGAGCCGCTGTTCGGTCGTCCACGGCGTCCCGTAGAAGCCCTCGGTGAGGCCGCGCACCGTCGTGCCCGGCCAGTCCCGCACCACGGCCCCGGCGACGGTGCGCCCGCTGACGAGCTGCCGGAACGTCTGCGCGGCGTGGAACAGACCGTCGTCCCCGATGCCCTCCATGGCGACGAGGGGCCGCCCGGCGGCGTACCCCACGGCGAGCCGGTAGCCGCCCGACGGCAGATCGCGGCGGGCGGTCGCGCCGAGCCCGCGCAGTGCCGTGTCCAGCGAACCGGCCGCGTTGCCGCGCGATTCGGTGCGGTAGTCGCTCGCGCCGGACGACGCCGACTCGGGCGTCGCGGAGCCCGTGCGCACGACGAGCCCGGACCCGGCCGGGACCGCGGCCTCGTCGTCGACCTGCCGGATCTCCCGCGCCCCCGCGGTCCGCAGCACGGTGCGCAGCGCCTCCACGGCGTACGGGTCGGTGCCCGGCGGCACCACGAGCACCACGTCGTCGGGCACGGTCACGTCGTTCGCCGCTGCCTTCAGCGACTGCGGCCGCGGCCACACCGACGGCAGTCCCTCGTCCGACGTCAGGTCGCCCGACGAGGTGCCCGGCGCCGGCGGGGCGGCCAGTGCTCCGCTCGCGCCGCCCAGCGTCCCCGCGATGACGGCGACCGCGACGGCGGCCGCCCTCTTCCTGCGCCGGAGCTGCACGGCGTACTCCTCACGGATCAACGATCAGCGATCGACTCAGAGATCAACAAAGAGACGAGTGTCCCAGAGTGGCTACCGAGCCCACCATTCACCGGGGCAGGGTGTCAACGCCCGTGGCCGTTGTGCCGCAATTGCCCTGTCGGGCGTGGTGAGGCGGGTGAAGTTCTTCCGGTTCTCCCGGCCCTCTGGCCAAGTTCCTTTCGTCGTTCACAATGTGACCAGCAACACGTTGAGCGCCAGTACAGGTCTGCGACCGCGTCCTCTGGGTAGGGCTTCCGACTCACGGCCCACCGAAGACTTCTGACGAAGGAGGCCCCCGTGGCCGCATCGGCTCATCTTCTGCTCTCGGCTCTCTCCAAACACGCGGACACCGTCACGACCGGTGCCGACACCACCACGTACTCCTACGAACCGCCGCTGACCAGCGAACCGCCGTTCGCCGACTACGCCCCGCTGACGTCCGAGCCGCCGATGGCCGACGAGGCGCCGCTCACCTCCGAGCCCACCCCCAGCGGCCTGGCCGCGGGGTGAGTCCTGCCCGGCTCGCCGCCCTGTACGGCGTGGCCACCTCTTACTCCCCGGCCCCCGGCCGCACGGTCGCGGCGTCCGACGCGGCGGTGACGGCCGCCCTCGCCGCCCTCGGCGTGGACGCCGCCTCGCCGGACGCGCTCGCCGCGCGCGAGGCGGAACTCGCCGGGCGCCTGATCCCGCCCACCGTGGTGCTCTGGGCCGACGGCCGGGTCCCCGACTGGGCCCTGCGCCTGCCCGAACGGGCGGACCTCGAGATCCGGTTGGAAGGCGGGAGCAGTTACGCGGCGTGGGACCCGGGAACGCCGACCCCGCCCGGCGCGCACCGGCTGCGCGTCACCGTGCCCGGCGGCCGGACCGCCGAGGCCCATCTGATCGCGGCGCCGCCCACCGCCCCGGCCCCGCCGGGCCGCACCCACGGCCTGCTGGTCCAGCTCTACTCCCTGCTGTCCGCCCGCTCCTGGGGCATGGGCGACCTCGCGGACCTCGCCGACCTCGCGTCCTGGTCGGCGCGCACCCACGGCACCGGCTTCCTCCAGGTCAACCCGCTGCACGCGGCGGTGCCGGCCGGGCCCGGCGGAGGCACCGACCCGTCCCCGTACCGCCCCTCCTCGCGCCGCTTCCCGGACCCGGTGCACCTGCGGATCGAGGACGTCCCCGAGTACGCGTACGTCCCCGCGAGGACGCGGGAGGCCGCCCTGCTGCGGGACGCGGTCCTCGACAAGGGCGGGCTGATCGACCGGGACGCCGTCTGGGCGCTCAAGCGCGAGGTCCTCGAAGCGGTCCACGCCGTGCCGCTCAGCCCGGGGCGCCGCGCCGCCTACTGCGACTTCCTCGCCGAGCAGGGCACCGCCCTGGAGGACCACGCCACGTGGTGCGCCCTCGCCGAGCGGTACGGCCCCGACCGGCACGCCTGGCCCGCCGCGCTCCAGGACCCGCGCTCGCCCGGGACGGCGCGCGCACGGCGCGAGCTGATGGACCGCGTCGACTTCCACAGCCGCCTCGCCTGGCTCACCGACACCCAGCTCGCCGCCGCCCAGCGGGCCGCCCGCGACGCGGGCATGCCGATCGGGCTCGTGCACGACCTGGCCGTCGGCGTGCACCCGGGCGGCGCCGACGCCTGGGCGCAGCGCGACGTCTTCGCCGAACGGATGAGCGTGGGGGCGCCGCCCGACGCCTTCAACGCCCGCGGCCAGGACTGGGGCCTGCCGCCGTGGCGCCCCGACCGGCTGGCCGAGACCGGGTACGCGCCCTTCCGCGACCTGCTGCGGGGCCTGATGCGGCACGCGGGCGCCGTCCGCATCGACCACGTCATGGGCCTGTTCCGGCTCTGGTGGATCCCGGAGGGCGAGGAGCCGACCGAGGGCTGCTACGTCCACTACGACGCCGAGGCCATGCTCGCCGTGCTGCTCCTGGAGGCGTCGCGCTCGGGCACGTACGTCATCGGCGAGGACCTCGGCACCGTCGAGCCGGGCGTCCGCGAGACGCTGCGCGAGCGCGGGGTGCTCGGCACGTCCGTGCTCTGGTTCGAGCGCGACTGGGCGGGCGACGGGCGACCGGTGCCGGCCGATCAGTGGCGCACGGACTGCGTCGCCACCGCCACCACGCACGACCTGCCGTCCACCGCGGCCCGGCTGACCGGCGACGACGTACGGCTGCGGGAGCGGCTCGGCCTGTCCAGCGCCACCCCGACGGAGGCGGCCACGGAGGTCGCCGAGTGGCTCGCGCTCTTCGCCCGGCTCGGTCTGCTCGCGGGCGGCGCCGACCAGGAGGAGGAGGCCGTCCGCGCCGTGCACCGCTTCCTGCTGCGCACGCCCGCCCGGATGATCGGCGTCTGGCTGCCGGACCTGGTCGGCGACCGGCGGCCGCAGAACCTGCCGGGGACCTGGGCCGAGTACCCCAACTGGCGGCTGCCGGTGGCCGACGCCGAGGGGCGCCCCGTCACCCTGGAGGACCTGGCGCGATCGCCGCGCGCGCACGCCCTGCTCGCGGTGTTCGCCGAAGCGGGCGGGGCGCGCGACGTGCCTCTTACAGGCCCCCCGGACGCGCGCCTCGTTTAGGCGTTCGCTACGTTGGCACCGTGGACAAGAAGAACGCTCTGCGCGCCGGCGCCCTGGCCTCCGGTACGACGCTGATGATGCTGCTCATGACGTCCCCGGCACTCGCGCTCACGCGCGACGACGGCGACGACCCGGGTACCGGCCTGAGCGTGATCGAGACGCTCGGCCTCTACGTGGTCGCCCCGATCGTCCTGTTCCTGGTCATCGCCGGTCTGGTGATGGTGGGCGACAAGTCCCGCAAGCAGCAGAAGCAGGGCTGACGCCCCGGCTTCCCCTGAGTTTCCCCGTCGAGGGCACCCGTCGCGCACCCGCCGCGATGGGTGCCCTCGACGCGTTCTTCCGGCCCGCGCCCCTACGGCTTGTCGGCCGACTCCGCCGTCAGATAGCGCTGCACGGTGGGCCCGAGCCAGTCCACGACCTCCGCGCGCTCCAGGGCCACGCTCGCCGGGAACCGCAGCACGTACCGGGTCAGCGCGAACCCCAGCACCTGTGACGCGCTGAGCGCCGCCCGGGCCGGCGCCTGGTCCGGGCGGGGGCAGACCTGCCGGGCGATCGGGATCAGCTGCTCGCGCAGCACGCCCTGCATGCGCTCGGCGGCCGACGGGTTGGTGGCGCCGACCCGGAGCAGCGCCGTGAGTTCGTCGTTCGCCTCCCACAGGTCCAGGAAGTGGCCCACCAGGGTCCGCCCGATGTCCTCGCGCGCGACGTCCGCCGGGTCGGGCAGCCGCAGGTCGAGGGCGACGGCCGCCGCGAAGAGCCCTTCCTTGTTCCCGAAGTACCGCATCACCATGGACGGGTCGATCCGGGCGTCGCCCGCGATGGCGCGGATCGTCGCCCGCTCGTAGCCGTCCGCCGCGAACCGGTCCCTGGCCGCGGCGAGGATCGTGGCCCGGGTGGCGTCGGAACGGCGACCGACCTGCTGCTTCTCGCTCATGCCAACAAACGTAGGCCAACACCTGTTGACAGTCCATACCGGCGGTTCTACGTTTGCCAACAAGCGTTGACCAACAGGTGTTGGCACGGACGTAGCCCACGGACGCAGGAGGCCACCATGAACGGCACCGCGCACGGCTCCACGAACTCTGTGATCATCGTCGGCTCCGGCCCCACCGGACTGCTCCTGGCGGGCGACCTCGCCACCGCCGGCGTCCCGGTCACCCTGGTCGAGAAGCGCCCCCGCGGGATCAGCAACCTCTCCCGCGCCTTCGTCGTGCACGCCCGCACCCTGGAGCAGCTCGACGCGCGCGGCCTCGCCGACGGGATCGAGGAAGCCGGTCAGCAGCTCGACCGGCTGCGCCTCTTCGGCCGCCTCTCCATCGACCTGACCGGCCTGCCGTCCCGCTTCAACCACCTCCTCGTCGTCCCGCAGTACGAGGTCGAGAAGGCGCTGGAGCGGCGCGCCGCCGAGGCCGGGGTCACCTTCGCGCACGACACCGAGGTGACCGGCCTGGTCCAGGGATCGGACGGCGTCACCCTCCAACTCCGCACGAAGGACGGGGAGTCGGCGGGCGACCGGGAGCTGAGCGCCGCCTACGTCGTCGGCACCGACGGGATGCGCAGCACCGTGCGGGAGGCCGTCGGGCTGCCCTTCCCCGGCCGGTCCGCGATCCGCTCCGTCGTCCTCGCCGACGTACGGCTCGCGGAGAAGCCCGAGAACCTGCTCACCGTGAACGCGGTCGGCGACGCCTTCGCCTTCATCGCCCCCTTCGGCGACGGCTACTACCGAGTGATCGGCTGGAACCGGGCCCGCAACGTCCCGGACACCGAGCCCCTCGACCTCGACGAGATCAAGGAGATCGCCCGGCTCGCCCTCGGCCACGACTACGGCATGCACGACGCCCGCTGGATGTCCCGCTTCCACAGCGACGAACGCCAGGCGCCGCACTACCGCGTGGGCCGGGTGCTGCTCGCCGGGGACGCCGCCCACGTGCACACCCCGGCCGGCGGCCAGGGCATGAACACCGGCCTCCAGGACGCCGCGAACCTGAGTTGGAAGCTCGCCGCCGTCGTCGGCGGCCGGGCTTCCGCGGACCTGCTGGACACCTACGAGGCCGAGCGGCACCCGGTCGGCAGGTCCGTGCTGCGCAGCAGCGGCGGCATCGTGCGGATGGCGATGGCCAAGCGCCCGTGGACGCTCGCGGCCCGCGCCGGACTGACCGGCTTCCTCGACCGGGTCCGCCCCGCCCGCACCCGCGCCGTCGGCCAGATCACCGGCATCGGCGTGCGCTACCCGGCCCCCAAGGGAGCCCACCCGCTCGTCGGCAGGCGCGTCCCCGACGTCGCCCTCCAGGGCGGCACCCGGCTCTACGAGGCC
>NZ_JAMOLN010000116.1 GCF_024448165.1 Streptomyces longispororuber | reverse complement strand
CACCCCGACGACGACCTGTACTTCATGAACCCGGACACCCAGCACACGCTGGCCGCCGGCACCCCGCTCGTCTGCGTCTACGTCACGGCCGGCGAGGCCGACGGGCGGAACAAGACGCCGGCGGACCGCGCCCCCGCCCCCGACAAGGCCGCCTACGCCGCCGCCCGCCACCAGGGCCTGCGCCAGTCGTACGCGACCCAGCTCGGCCTGCCCGTCTTCACCCGCTGGGAGACGAGCGCGATCCGCTTCCGCAACGGCTTCCAGGCCGAGGTCAGCACCCTCCAGCACCGCGGCCGCCGGGTCGAGCTCGTCCACCTGGACCTGGCGATGCACACCCCGGCCGGTCACATGGGCGTCCCCGCGCTGTGGCGCGACCGCGGCCTCCTGCTGCGCACCCTCGTCCCCCAGGGCTCCCCGGTGCGCACCGTCCAGACGTACGACTACGAGTCGCTGGTCGGCGTCCTCGTCGAGCTCTACGAGCGCTACCGCCCCACCCTCGTCCAGACCCTCGACCCCGACCCGGACATCCAGGCGAGCGACCGGATCACCCAGATCAGGGACAGCGAGCAGCCCGGCTACTCCGACCACGCCGACCACACCGCCGTCGCCTGCTTCAGCTGGGCCGCGCTGATCCGCTGGGCGCAGCAGACGAAGAGCGGCCCCCCGGCCTTCGCCGTCACCGCCTTCCGCGGCTACTACAACCACCACTGGCCCAAGAACCTCCCGCCCCAGGTCCTGGACCAGAAGGCCGCCCACCTGATCCCGTACGGCGCGGCCCCTGACTGGCAGTGCGGCAACCCCGCGGGCTGCGGCGACTACAACGTCGGCGGCGACCGTCCCCTGACCAACCGCAAGGGCTGGGTCCGCGCCACCCACTACCGCTACCCGGGCCCCCGCCTCGCGCTCGCCCCGGCCGCCGACGGCCGCCTCACCGCGTACGGCGTCCTCGGCCTGCGCGCGGTCCGGTACGACGAGAAGGCCACGACGGACGGCGGGTTCGGCGCCCCGGTCGACCTCGGCGGCGGCCCGCTCGCCCCGGTCCTCGGCAGCGCGACGCTCACCGACGGCCGGCACCTGGTGTTCGGCCTGCGCCTCGCGGCGATCGAGGGCCGGGGCGCCCCTGACGTGCGCGAGATCGTGGTCCTGGAACAGCGCGGCCCGCGCCGCTACGGCTCCTGGACCGGCCTCGGCAACCCCGAGGGCACCGACTCCGACCGCGGCCGCCGCGTCGGCGTCCCGGTCGCCGTCACCGCCCCCGACGGCCGCGTCCACCTCTTCGTACGCGACGCGGACCAGGGCGTCAGCACCCGCGTACGGGACGCGGCGGGCACCTGGTCACCCTGGCGGCGGCTCGGCGGCGGCCCGGTCCAGGACGGACTCACGGCGGTCGTCGGGGACGACGGACGGGTGCACGTGTACGCCCCCGGCCGCGACACCGTCCACCACTGGACACCGGAAGGCCCCGCCCCGCTCACCGGCCTGCCGACCCCGGCGGACGCGATAGCCGCGGCGGGCAGCCGCCTCTACTTCCGCCCGCCCGCCTCCGACCGCCTGCTCTCCCCCGGCGCCCCGGCCGTCCGCTTCCCCGGCTACGGCCCGGTGACGGCCGCGGGCGCGTACCTGCTCGGCCGCGACACCGACGGGAACATCCAGCTCCTCCACGACGGCCACATCACCCGCCCGGCCACGCCCCCCGCCACCCTCGACGGCCCGTCCCTGAGCGTGGACCGCCGCGGCCCGACGGCCGCGGGCCTGTCCCCGGACGCCCGGCCCTGGCTGTGGCGCCCGACCCAGGCGAAGGCCTGACCGCACGGCGCCGGCCCTGGGACACGGGGACACGGCGACACGGGGACACGGGGACACGGGGACACGCAAAAGGGCCCGTACGACGTGAAGTCGTACGGGCCCTTTCAGAGCTCGCAGGAGCTACCAGGCATCAAGCCCCGAAGGGACTCAACAGGTAAGCGATGCTTACTTGTTGATCTTGGTGACCTGGCCGGCGCCGACGGTCCGGCCACCCTCACGGATGGCGAACTTGAGGCCCTCCTCCATGGCGACGGGCTGGATGAGCTCCACCTTCATCTCGGTGTTGTCACCCGGCATGACCATCTCGGTGCCCTCGGGGAGGGTCACGACGCCGGTCACGTCCGTCGTACGGAAGTAGAACTGCGGGCGGTAGTTGTTGAAGAACGGGGTGTGACGGCCACCCTCGTCCTTCGACAGGATGTACGCCTGCGCCTCGAACTCGGTGTGCGGCGTGACCGAACCCGGCTTGATGATGACCTGGCCGCGCTCGACGTCCTCGCGCTTGATGCCACGGAGGAGCAGACCGACGTTCTCACCGGCCTGGCCCTCGTCGAGCAGCTTGCGGAACATCTCGATGCCGGTGACCGTGGTGGTGGTCTTCTCGGTCTTGATGCCGATGATGTCGACGGTCTCGTTGACCTTGAGGATGCCGCGCTCGATACGACCGGTGACGACGGTGCCACGACCGGTGATCGTGAAGACGTCCTCGATCGGCATCAGGAACGGCTTGTCGACGTCGCGCTCGGGCTCGGGGATGGACTCATCCACGGCCTTCATGAGCTCGAGGACCGAGTTGCCCCACTCCTTGTCGCCCTCAAGGGCCTTCAGAGCGGAGACCTTGACGACCGGAAGGTCGTCGCCCGGGAACTCGTACTCGGAGAGCAGCTCACGGACCTCGAGCTCGACGAGCTCCAGGATCTCCTCGTCGTCCACCATGTCGGCCTTGTTCAGGGCGACAACGATGTACGGAACGCCGACCTGGCGGGCCAGGAGCACGTGCTCCTTGGTCTGCGGCATCGGGCCGTCGGTGGCGGCGACCACGAGGATGGCGCCGTCCATCTGCGCGGCACCCGTGATCATGTTCTTGATGTAGTCCGCGTGACCGGGGCAGTCGACGTGGGCGTAGTGACGCGTCTCGGTCTGGTACTCGACGTGCGCGATCGAGATCGTGATACCGCGCTGGCGCTCCTCAGGAGCCTTGTCGATCTGGTCGAAGGCCGAGGCCTCGTTCAGGTCCGGGTACGCGTCGTGCAGCACCTTGGTAATGGCGGCCGTGAGGGTCGTCTTACCGTGGTCAATGTGACCGATGGTGCCGATGTTGACGTGCGGCTTAGTCCGCTCGAACTTCGCCTTCGCCACTGGGTCCTCCTGTGGAGTGGTTCTGGTACGCCTTACTCATCGGCGCCAGGGTGATCTTTGCTGGGATGCCAGCCGCCGGGGTCGCTCTCCCTGGGGCGGGGTCGAAACCCCGGCGGATGGTGTCAAGCCTAAAGCGTGGAACCGGGTGGGTTACTCGCCCTTGGCCTTCGCGATGATCTCCTCGGCGACGTTCCGGGGAACCTCGGCGTAGGAGTCGAACTGCATCGAGTAGCTTGCGCGACCCGAGGTCTTGCTGCGGAGGTCGCCGACGTAGCCGAACATCTCCGAAAGCGGCACGAGGCCCTTCACGACGCGAGCGCCGCTGCGCTCCTCCATGGCCTGGATCTGGCCACGGCGGGAGTTGATGTCGCCGATGACCTCACCCATGTAGTCCTCGGGCGTGGTGACCTCGACGGCCATCATCGGCTCGAGCAGCACGGGCTTGGCCTTGCGCGCGGCCTCCTTGAAGGCCTGCGAACCGGCGATCTTGAACGCGAGCTCGGAGGAGTCGACCTCGTGGTAGGCACCGTCGAGAAGCGTGACGCGGACGCCCGTCATCTCGTAGCCGGCCAGGATGCCGAACTGCATGGCCTCCTGCGCACCCGCGTCCACCGACGGGATGTACTCCCGGGGGATGCGGCCACCGGTGACCTTGTTGACGAACTCGTACGCCGGACCGTCGGACTCGGTGATCGGCTCGATCGCGATCTGCACCTTGGCGAACTGACCGGTACCACCGGTCTGCTTCTTGTGGGTGTAGTCCACGCGCTCGACGGCCTGACGGATCGTCTCGCGGTACGCGACCTGGGGCTTGCCGACGTTCGCCTCGACGCGGAACTCGCGCTTCATGCGGTCGACGAGCACCTCGAGGTGAAGCTCGCCCATACCACCGATGATGGTCTGGCCGGTCTCCTCGTCCGAGTGCACCTGGAAGGAGGGGTCCTCCTCCGAGAGACGCTGGATGGCGACACCCAGCTTCTCCTGGTCACCCTTGGACTTCGGCTCGATGGCGACCTGGATGACCGGCGCCGGGAAGTCCATGGACTCCAGGATGACCGGGCTCTTGTCGTCACAGAGCGTCTCGCCCGTGGTGGTCTGCTTCAGACCCATGACGGCGACGATGTCACCGGCGCCCACCGACTCGATCTCCTCACGCTTGTTCGCGTGCATGCGGTAGATCTTGCCGATGCGCTCCTTCTTGCCCTTGACGGAGTTCAGCACGGCAGTGCCGGACTCCAGGCGGCCCGAGTAGACCCGGACGAAGGTGAGCTTGCCCAGGTGCGGGTCGCTCATGATCTTGAAGGCGAGCGCGGCGAGGGGCTCCTCGTCCGACGGCTTGCGCTTGACGACGACCTCGGGGTCCTTGACGTCGTGGCCCTCGATGGCCTCGACGTCGAGCGGGGTCGGCAGGTAGCGCACGACGGCGTCGAGCAGGGGCTGAACGCCCTTGTTCTTGAACGCGGTGCCGCAGAACACGGGGGTGACGGTGGTGTCGCCGCCCTTGCCGGAGGCGATGGTGATGCGACGCACGGCGGCGTGCAGCTGCTCGACGGTGGGCTCGGTGCCCTCCAGGAACAGCTCCATCATCTCTTCGTCGTTCTCCGCGACGGCCTCGAGCAGCTTGCCGCGGTACTCCTCGGCAGCCTCGGTGTGCGTGGCGGGGATGTCGACGATGTCGTACGCCTCGCCCTTGGCGGCCTCGGCCGACCAGACGAACGCCTTCATCGTGACGAGGTCGACGACACCCTGGAAGTCAGCCTCTGCACCGATGGGCAGCTGCATGACCAGCGGGGTCGCACCGAGGCGGTCGACGATCATGTCGACGCAGCGGTGGAACTCGGCACCGGTACGGTCCAGCTTGTTCACGAAGCAGATGCGCGGCACGCCGTAACGGTCGGCCTGACGCCACACCGTCTCGGACTGCGGCTCAACGCCGGCGACGCCGTCGAACACCGTCACAGCACCATCGAGCACACGCAGGGAGCGCTCCACCTCAACGGTGAAGTCGACGTGCCCGGGGGTGTCGATGATGTTGATCGTGTAGTCGTCGTTCTCGAGCGGCCAGTGACAGGTGGTGGCAGCAGAGGTGATCGTGATGCCACGCTCCTGCTCCTGCTCCATCCAGTCCATCGTGGCGGCGCCGTCGTGGACCTCACCGATCTTGTACGAGACGCCGGTGTAGAACAGGATCCGCTCGGTCGTGGTCGTCTTGCCCGCGTCGATGTGGGCCATGATCCCGATGTTGCGGACCTTGGCCAGGTCAAGTGAAGTGGTAGCCATAAGGCTTCAGTCTTCTCTCGGTCTCGATGTGGGTAGCGACTACCAGCGGTAGTGCGCGAAGGCCTTGTTGGACTCGGCCATCTTGTGCGTGTCCTCGCGCTTCTTCACGGCAGCACCGAGGCCGTTGGAGGCGTCGAGCAGCTCGTTCATCAGACGCTCGGTCATCGTCTTCTCGCGACGGGCGCGGGAGTAACCGACGAGCCAGCGGAGCGCGAGGGTGTTGGCGCGGCCGGGCTTGACCTCGACCGGGACCTGGTAGGTCGCGCCACCGACACGGCGGGACTTGACCTCGAGGGTCGGCTTGATGTTCTCGAGCGCGCGCTTCAGCGTGATGACCGGGTCGTTGCCCGACTTCTCACGCAGGCCCTCCATGGCGCCGTACACGATGCGCTCGGCGGTGGAGCGCTTGCCGTTCAGCAGCACCTTGTTGATGAGGGAGGTCACCAGAGGAGAACCGTAGACCGGGTCGATGATGACCGGGCGCTTCGGGGCGGGGCCCTTACGAGGCATTCTTACTTCTCCTTCTTGGCGCCGTAGCGGCTGCGGGCCTGCTTGCGGTTCTTGACACCCTGGGTGTCGAGCGAACCGCGGATGATCTTGTAACGAACACCAGGCAGGTCCTTCACACGGCCACCACGCACGAGCACGATGGAGTGCTCCTGCAGGTTGTGTCCCTCACCCGGGATGTAGGCCGTGACCTCGATGCCGGAGGTCAGACGCACACGCGCGACCTTACGGAGGGCCGAGTTCGGCTTCTTCGGGGTGGTCGTGAACACACGCGTGCAGACGCCACGGCGCTGGGGCGAACCCTCGAGTGCGGGCGTCTTGTTCTTCTCGACCTTGTCCTGCCGGCCCTTCCGGACCAGCTGCTGGATCGTAGGCACTACTTCTCCGGTTTCTGTGTGCCGATCGTGAAACTAACCTGGAACGTCGCCGACCCACGCGGTCGGGTGTGTCGAATACTGCAGACCCCCGCTCAAAGGCGGGAAGGCGGCAGATTGCGGTGGCCTTGATCAAAACCGTGAACCGGCTCCGATCCGGACTCGCCGTGCGGCTGAAGACACGCACACGAGCCCAGGCACACCCCAGGCACAAGGTCTGAGCGTACCTATCTCATACGCTGCGGTCAAAACAAATACCCCGCAGCCAGGACACGCCGGGCGTGGCGTCACTGCCTGCTACTAGCCGCCACTCTGGGCCGCCGCCACGATCGCGATCAGCAGCACCAGTGCCCAGCCGGCCACGGACAGCCACCCGAGCACGAGCCCGCCCACGGCCATCCCGTCGCCCTGCTCTCCCGTGCGCCTGATCTCGGCCCGCGCCATGTGCCCCAGGATCACGGCCGGGATCCCGGTGGCCCCCGCCGTGAAGAACGTCGCCACCCCGCACGACAGCGACCCGATCGCCTTGCCGTTGGTGGGCGGCGGCGGCACCGGAGCCGGCAGGAACGTCCGCGGCACGGGCGCCTGCGGGAACGACTGCTGGGGTACGGGCCCCTGCGGCAGGTCGGCGACCAACTGGGACAGCTCCCCCACCGTGCGCGCCTGATAGGCCCGCTCGACCCGCTTCTCGTACTCCCCCTGCGGCAGCCGCCCCTCGGCGAATCCGGCCCGCAGCACGTCGACGGCGCGCTCCCGGTCGGCGTGCGCGGCGAGCATCGACGGCTGGTGGCCCTGCTGAGGCGGCCAAGGAGCGGGCTGCCACGACGAATTCGACACGAGACCAACTCCCCCGGACCGGACTTTCGGTGCCCTCCATCATGCGCCAACGCGCCGCAGGGCGGCCACCCCGGAATTCCTCGGGGTGACCGCCCTGCGGTTCAAGCAACCTGCTCGCTTACTGGTTGTACGGACCGTAGTCGTAGTCCTCCAGCGGAACGGCCTGGCCGGAGCCGGTGCCGAACGGCGAGTAGTCGATGTCGTCGTAGCCGACGGCCGAGTACATCGCGGCCTTGGCCTCCTCGGTGGGCTCCACCCGGATGTTGCGGTAGCGGGACAGACCCGTACCGGCCGGGATGAGCTTACCGATGATGACGTTCTCCTTGAGGCCGATGAGGCTGTCGGACTTGGCGTTGATCGCCGCATCCGTCAGGACTCGGGTCGTCTCCTGGAAGGAGGCGGCCGACAGCCAGGACTCCGTCGCCAGCGAGGCCTTGGTGATACCCATCAGCTGCGGACGGCCGGAGGCGGGGTGACCGCCCTCGGTGACCACACGACGGTTCTCGGTCTCGAACTTCGAGCGCTCGACGAGCTCGCCCGGCAGCAGCTCCGCGTCGCCGGACTCGATGATCGTCACGCGGCGCAGCATCTGCCGGATGATGATCTCGATGTGCTTGTCGTGGATCGACACGCCCTGCGAGTTGTAGACCTTCTGGACCTCGCCGACCAGGTGGACCTGGACCGCACGCTGACCCAGGATGCGCAGCACGTCGTGCGGGTTGGTGGCACCCACGGTCAGCTTCTGGCCGACCTCGACGTGGTCGCCCTCGCCCACGAGCAGACGGGCACGCTTCGAGATCGGGAACGCCGTCTCGTCGCTGCCGTCGTCCGGGGTGACGACGATCTTCTTGGTCTTCTCGGTCTCCTCGATGCGGATACGACCCGCGGCCTCGGAGATCGGGGCGACACCCTTCGGCGTACGAGCCTCGAAGAGCTCGACGACACGGGGCAGACCCTGGGTGATGTCGTCACCGGCCACACCACCGGTGTGGAAGGTACGCATCGTCAGCTGGGTACCGGGCTCACCGATGGACTGGGCGGCGATGATGCCGACCGCCTCACCGATGTCCACCAGCTTGCCGGTCGCCAGCGAGCGGCCGTAGCAGAAGGCACAGGTGCCGACCGCGGACTCGCAGGTGAGGACCGAGCGGGTCTTGACGACCTCGACGCCGTTCGCGACCAGGGCGTCGATGAGGACGTCACCCAGGTCGACGTTGGCCGGCGCGATGACCTTGCCGTCGACGACGATGTCCTCGGCGAGCATGCGGGCGTACACGCTGGTCTCGACGTCGTCCGCCTTGCGCAGGACGCCGTCGGCGCCACGCTCGGCGATCGTGAGCTTGAGGCCACGGTCGGTGCCGCAGTCCTCCTCGCGAATGATGACGTCCTGGGAGACGTCGACCAGACGACGGGTGAGGTAACCCGAGTCGGCGGTACGCAGAGCGGTGTCCGCCAGACCCTTACGAGCACCGTGCGTCGAGATGAAGTACTCCAGCACCGACAGGCCCTCACGGAAGGAGGCCTTGATCGGACGTGGGATCGTCTCGTTCTTGGCGTTCGACACCAGACCACGCATACCGGCGATCTGACGCATCTGCATCATGTTTCCTCGGGCACCCGAGTCAACCATCATGAAGATGGGGTTGGTCTTCGGGAAGTTCGCGTTCATCGCCTCGGCAACCTCGTTGGTCGCCTTGGTCCAGATCGCGATGAGCTCCTGAGTGCGCTCTTCCTTCGTGATGAGACCGCGCTCGTACTGCTTCTGGACCTTCTCGTCCTGCGCCTCGTACCCGGCGACGATCTCCTTCTTCGCCTCGGGAACGACGACGTCGGAGATGGCCACGGTGACACCGGAACGGGTCGCCCAGAAGAAGCCGGACGCCTTCAGGTTGTCGAGCGTCGCCGCCACGATGACCTTGGGATAGCGCTCGGCCAGGTCGTTGACGATCTCGGAGAGCTGCTTCTTGCCCACCGAGTAGTCGACGAACGGGTAGTCCTCGGGCAGCAGCTCGTTGAAGAGCGCGCGGCCCAGCGTCGTACGCAGGCGGAAGCTGTCGCCCGACTGGTACTCCGGCTCGCCCTCCTCGACGGCCGGCGGCGTCCAGCCACGCGGCGGGATGGTGCCCACCGGGAAGCGGATGTCGACCTGCGACTGCAGCGCGAGCTCGCCGGCGTCGAACGCCATGATCGCCTCGGCCGTGGAGCCGAACGAACGGCCCTCGCCCTTGGTGTCACGGAGCTCGCCGTCGGTGGTGAGGAAGAACAGACCCAGGACCATGTCCTGCGTCGGCATCGTCACCGGACGGCCGTCGGCGGGCTTGAGGATGTTGTTCGAGGACAGCATCAGGATGCGGGCCTCGGCCTGCGCCTCCGCGGAGAGCGGCAGGTGCACGGCCATCTGGTCACCGTCGAAGTCCGCGTTGAACGCGGTGCAGACGAGCGGGTGGATCTGGATGGCCTTGCCCTCGACCAGCTGCGGCTCGAAGGCCTGGATGCCGAGGCGGTGCAGGGTGGGAGCACGGTTCAGCAGAACCGGGTGCTCGGCGATGACCTCTTCGAGGACGTCGTACACGACCGTGCGGCCGCGCTCCACCATGCGCTTGGCGCTCTTGATGTTCTGCGCGTGGTTCAGGTCGACCAGGCGCTTCATCACGAACGGCTTGAAGAGCTCCAGCGCCATGGCCTTCGGGAGACCACACTGGTGCAGCTTCAGCTGCGGGCCGACGACGATGACGGAACGCGCCGAGTAGTCGACTCGCTTGCCGAGCAGGTTCTGACGGAAACGACCCTGCTTGCCCTTGAGCATGTCGGACAGCGACTTCAGCGGACGGTTGCCGGGGCCCGTGACCGGGCGACCACGACGGCCGTTGTCGAAGAGCGCGTCGACGGCCTCCTGGAGCATGCGCTTCTCGTTGTTCACGATGATCTCGGGCGCACCGAGGTCGAGAAGGCGCTTCAGGCGGTTGTTGCGGTTGATCACGCGGCGGTACAGGTCGTTCAGGTCGGAGGTCGCGAAGCGGCCACCGTCCAGCTGCACCATCGGACGCAGGTCCGGCGGGATGACCGGCACGCAGTCGAGCACCATGCCCTTGGGGCTGTTGCTGGTCTGCAGGAACGCGGAGACGACCTTGAGGCGCTTGAGCGCACGGGTCTTCTTCTGGCCCTTGCCGGTACGGATGATCTCGCGGAGGCGCTCGGCCTCCTCCTCGAGGTCGAAGGTCTCCAGGCGCTTCTGCAGCGCCGCGGCACCCATCGAGCCGTCGAAGTACGTGCCGAAGCGGTCACGCAGCTCGCGGTAGAGCAGCTCGTCGCCCTCCAGGTCCTGGACCTTGAGGTTCTTGAAGCGGTTCCACACCTCGTCGAGACGGTCGATCTCGCGCTGGGCGCGGTCGCGCAGCTGCTTCATCTCGCGCTCGGCACCCTCGCGCACCTTGCGGCGCACGTCGGCCTTGGCACCCTCGGCCTCGAGCTCGGCCAGGTCGGTCTCGAGCTTCTTGGCGCGGGCCTCCAGGTCGGAGTCACGGCGGTTCTCGACCTGCTGACGCTCCACCTGGACGTGCGCCTCGAGGGAGGGCAGGTCGCGGGTACGACGCTCCTCGTCGACGAACGTGATCATGTACGCCGCGAAGTAGATGACCTTCTCGAGGTCCTTCGGGGCGAGGTCGAGCAGGTAACCGAGGCGCGACGGGACGCCCTTGAAGTACCAGATGTGCGTGACGGGAGCGGCGAGCTCGATGTGGCCCATCCGCTCACGGCGCACCTTGGCGCGCGTGACCTCGACGCCACAGCGCTCGCAGATGATGCCCTTGAAGCGGACACGCTTGTACTTGCCGCAGTAGCACTCCCAGTCCCGGGTCGGACCGAAGATCTTCTCGCAGAAGAGTCCGTCCTTCTCGGGCTTGAGGGTGCGGTAGTTGATGGTCTCGGGCTTCTTGACCTCGCCGTGGCTCCACTGACGGATGTCGTCAGCGGTGGCCAGACCGATCCGGAGCTCATCGAAGAAGTTGACGTCGAGCACTATGCGTCAATCCCTCTCAGGGTTGTAAGTCTGTGGTCTGAAACGGGGGTCGCGGGGTCGGTGCGGGGGCTCATCCCTGAGCCCCCGCACCTGACTCCCGTCAGACCTCTTCGACGCTGCTCGGCTCGCGCCGGGACAGGTCGATGCCGAGCTCCTCCGCTGCGCGGAAGACGTCCTCGTCGGTGTCGCGCATCTCGATGGACATGCCGTCCGAGGACAGCACCTCCACGTTGAGGCACAGGGACTGCATTTCCTTGATGAGCACCTTGAAGGACTCGGGAATGCCGGGCTCGGGGATGTTCTCGCCCTTGACGATGGCCTCGTAGACCTTCACGCGGCCGGTGACGTCGTCGGACTTGATGGTCAGCAGCTCCTGGAGGGCGTAAGCGGCGCCGTACGCCTCCAGCGCCCACACCTCCATCTCACCGAAGCGCTGGCCACCGAACTGGGCCTTACCACCCAGCGGCTGCTGGGTGATCATCGAGTACGGACCGGTCGAGCGGGCGTGCAGCTTGTCGTCGACCAGGTGGTGCAGCTTGAGGATGTACATGTACCCGATCGAGATCGGGTCCGGGAACGGCTCGCCGGAGCGGCCGTCGAACAGCCTCGCCTTGCCGGACGGGAGGACCATGCGGTCGCCGTCGCGGTTCGGGATGGTGTGCTCCAGCAGACCGGCCAGCTCGTCCTCACGCGCACCGTCGAAGACCGGGGTCGCGACGTTCGTACGCGGCTGGACCTGGTCGGCGCCGATCGCCTGGAGGCGCTGGGCCCACTCGTCGCCGAGGCCGGAGACGTCCCAGCCCTGGCTGGCGAGCCAGCCGAGGTGGATCTCCAGGACCTGTCCCGGGTTCATTCGGGACGGCACACCCAGCGGGTTCAGGATGATGTCGACCGGAGTTCCGTCCTCGAGGAACGGCATGTCCTCGATCGGAAGGATCTTCGAGATAACACCCTTGTTGCCGTGGCGGCCGGCGAGCTTGTCACCGTCGGTGATCTTGCGCTTCTGGGCCACGTAGACGCGAACCAGCTGGTTCACGCCCGGGGGAAGCTCGTCGCCCTCTTCGCGGTCGAAGACGCGGACGCCGATGACCTTGCCGATCTCACCGTGCGGCACCTTCAGGGAGGTGTCACGGACCTCGCGGGCCTTCTCACCGAAGATCGCGCGGAGCAGGCGCTCCTCCGGCGTCAGCTCGGTCTCACCCTTGGGCGTGACCTTGCCGACGAGGATGTCGCCGGCGACGACCTCGGCACCGATACGGATGATGCCGCGCTCGTCGAGGTCGGCGAGGACCTCCTCGGAGACGTTCGGGATGTCCCGGGTGATCTCCTCCGGGCCGAGCTTGGTGTCACGCGCGTCGACCTCGTGCTCTTCGATGTGGATCGAAGAGAGCACGTCATCCTGGACGAGCCGCTGGCTCAGGATGATGGCGTCCTCGTAGTTGTGACCCTCCCACGGCATGAACGCCACGAGCAGGTTCTTGCCGAGGGCCATCTCGCCCTCTTCGGTCGCGGGACCGTCGGCCAGCACCTGGCTGGCGATGACCCGCTGGCCCTCGTCCACGACGACCTTCTGGTTCACAGAGGTGCCCTGGTTGGAGCGCGAGAACTTGTGCAGGCGGTACGTGGTGTACGTGCCGTCGTCGTTGGTCGTGGTGATGTAGTCCGCGGAGACCTCCTGGACCACACCGTCCTTCTCGGCCTTGAGCACGTCGCCGGCGTCGACGGCGCAGCGGTACTCCATGCCGGTGCCGACCAGCGGCGCCTCGGACTTAATCAGCGGCACCGCCTGACGCATCATGTTCGCGCCCATGAGGGCACGGTTGGCGTCGTCGTGCTCGAGGAACGGGATCATGGCGGTCGCGACCGACACCATCTGGCGCGGCGAGACGTCCATGTAGTCGACGTCCGTGCCGGGCACGTAGTCGACCTCTCCGCCACGACGGCGGACCAGGACGCGGGCCTCGGCGAACCGGAGCTCGTCGGTCAGCGGCGCGTTGGCCTGCGCGATGACGAAGCGGTCCTCCTCGTCGGCGGTGAGGTAGTCCACCTCGTCGCCGACGACACCGTCGGTCACCTTGCGGTACGGGGTCTCGATGAAGCCGAACGCGTTGATCCGGCCGTACGAGGCGAGCGAACCGATCAGGCCGATGTTCGGGCCTTCGGGCGTCTCGATCGGGCACATGCGGCCGTAGTGCGACGGGTGCACGTCTCGGACCTCGAAGCCGGCCCGCTCACGGGACAGACCACCCGGGCCGAGGGCGTTCAGACGACGCTTGTGCGTCAGCCCCGACAGCGGGTTGTTCTGGTCCATGAACTGGGACAGCTGGGACGTACCGAAGAACTCCTTGATCGACGCCACCACGGGGCGGATGTTGATCAGGGTCTGCGGCGTGATCGCCTCGACGTCCTGCGTGGTCATGCGCTCGCGCACGACGCGCTCCATACGGGCGAGACCCGTACGGACCTGGTTCTGGATGAGCTCACCGACGTTACGGATGCGGCGGTTGCCGAAGTGGTCGATGTCGTCGGTCTCGACGATGATGTCGCGACCCGACTCGCCGACCGTCTCGGTCTCACCGGCGTGCAGCTTGACCAGGTACTTGATGGTCGCGATGACGTCGTCGGTGGTGAGCACGCCGGCGTCCAGCGGCTCGTCGGCGCCGAGCTTCTTGTTCACCTTGTAGCGGCCGACCTTCGCGAGGTCGTAGCGCTTCGGGTTGAAGTAGAGGTTCTCGAGCAGCGTCTGAGCGGCCTCGCGCGTGGGCGGCTCGCCCGGGCGGAGCTTGCGGTAGATGTCGAGCAGCGCGTCGTCCTGGCCCTGGGTGTGGTCCTTCTCCAGGGTGGCGCGCATGGACTCGTACTGGCCGAACTCCTCGAGGATCTGCTCGGTCGTCCAACCGAGAGCCTTGAGCAGGACGGTGACGGACTGCTTGCGCTTGCGGTCGATGCGCACACCGACCATGTCGCGCTTGTCGATCTCCATCTCCAGCCAGGCACCCCGGGACGGGATGATCTTGGCGGAGAAGATGTCCTTGTCGGACGTCTTGTCGATGGAGGAGTCGAAGTAGACACCGGGCGAACGGACCAGCTGCGACACCACGACACGCTCGGTGCCGTTGATGACGAAGGTGCCCTTGTTCGTCATGAGCGGGAAGTCGCCCATGAAGACCGTCTGAGACTTGATCTCACCGGTCTCGTTGTTCGTGAACTCGGCGGTGACGAAGAGCGGGGCGGCGAACGTGAAGTCGCGCTCCTTGCACTCGTCGATCGAGTTCTTCGGAGGCTCGAAGCGGTGGTCGCGGAACGTCAGAGACATCGACCCGGAGAAGTCCTCGATCGGGGAGATCTCCTCGAAGATCTCCTCGAGGCCGGACTTGGTGGGGACGTTCTGTCCGCTTTCGAGAGCCGCCTCGACACGAGCCTTCCACGCGTCGTTGCCGAGCAGCCAGTCGAAGCTCTCGGTTTGCAGCGCAAGAAGGTTCGGAACCTCGAGGGGCTCCTTGATCTTTGCAAAGGAGATGCGCAGCGGGGCGGTGCTGGCGCCGTTGTTCGTATTCGCGGTCGAGGCGTTGCGCGAGGCGGCCAAGAGGGGGTCCTTCCGAGGGCTCGGACTCACTACGCGCGTACCGGTCCCAAGCCGTGCAGGGGGACGGCCCCTCTGATCTGGGGATAAGGCCAGGTCAGGGCGGGTTTAGTCCACAGTGCTCAAGCGAGGGCATGCCCCTGGTGACGGGCAGGGAGCAGCTAACAGGCAGCGCAAAGGGACAGTGTAGCCAGAAGGCCCACTGATGTCCAGTCCGGGTTTTTTGAGACCCTCGTTGTCCTCAACCGTTCACCGTCTGCGGCGTACCTTGTGCGCTGAGCGCACATCTTTACTGCCCTCTTCGCCGTCGATCCATGCCTCGGATCCGGATCGTTGTGACGACGCGTCCTGAGAATTGCGCGCTGCGTGCGGTTCGTCAAGGCCCCCTCTTGGCCGAACAGGGGTGGCGCCAGGCACAACGAAGATCACCATACTCGTCGCGACCGACATCGCAAGGCACCGTCCACCTGCGAGCCAGCGAACGCCGAAGGGCGACCACCCAGTTGGGTGATCGCCCTTCAGTACGTCAGTGTTACAGCTCCCGAGGGACCAGTTTCACCGAAGAGGAGTCAGCAGACTCGCAAGGTCACTTGACCTCGACGGAGGCGCCGGCGCCCTTGAGGGCCTCGGCGGCCTTCTCCGCGGCGTCCTTGGCGACCTTCTCGAGGACCGGCTTCGGGGTGCCGTCGACGAGGTCCTTGGCCTCCTTGAGGCCCAGGGAGGTGAGCTCGCGCACGACCTTGATGACCTGGATCTTCTTCTCGCCGGCGCCGGTGAGGATGACGTCGAACTCGTCCTGCTCCTCGGCAGCCTCAGCGGCGGCGGCCGGGCCGGCCGGGCCGGCAACGGCGACGGCCGCGGCGGCGGTGACGTCGAACTTCTCCTCGAAGGCCTTCACGAACTCGGAGAGCTCGATGAGGGTCATCTCCTCGAACTGGGCGAGCAGGTCTTCCTGGCTGAGCTTCGCCATGATGGGCGATCCTTCCACTAATTCGGCTGGTGCCGGTTGTCCATGTAGGCGGGCGTACTGTCGGCCCGCTTCGACCGTCGCCTCAGGCGGCGGTCAATGTGCGAGCCGAATTACTCGGCACCGCCCTGCTCGGCCTGCTTGGCACGAAGCGCCTCCGCGGTGCGGACGAACTTCGAGGGCAGCGCCTGGAAGAGCTGAGCAGCCTGCGACTGCTTGCCCTTGAACGCGCCGGCCAGCTTGCTGAGCAGAACCTCGCGGGACTCGAGGTCCGCAAGCTTCTTGATCTCGTCGGCGGACAGCGCCTTGCCGTCAAGGACACCGCCCTTGATGACGAGGTTCGGGTTGTCCTTGGCGAAGTCACGAAGACCCTTCGCCGACTCCACCGGGTCACCGGTGACGAAGGCAACCGCCGTCGGACCGTTGAACAGGTCGTCGAGCGTGTTGATCCCGGCCTCGTTGGCCGCGATCTTGGTCAGCGTGTTCTTCACCACGGCGTACTCGGAGTTCGCACCGAGGGAACGGCGCAGCTGCTTGAGCTGGGCCACGGTGAGACCCCGGTACTCGGTCAGCACGGCGGCGTTCGAGCTGCGGAACTTGTCCGTGAGCTCGGCTACCGCGGCAGCCTTGTCGGGCGTCGGCATAGAGCGTCGGCCTCCTTCCGGGTGATGAGGACCGCTCAGAAGGAGGCTGGGAAAAACGAAACGCCCCGGCACAGGTGCACGGGGCGTGAGCTCGACCAGAATCCGTGAGGACTCCAGGAGCACTTCCACAGTCACCTGCGCGGGTCGTCCGCGGTTTCAGCGGATCCTTCGGCCGCCACACCTTCTTGCGAAAGTGCGGCAACGACCAGCGGTCTTTGGCTTCTGTGGAAGGTTACGTGAAGGGGTGCGTGTCAAGCAAATCCGCTCAGACGTCGCTGTCGGAGGCGCCCGCGCCCGCCGCGTCGCCGAGCTCCTTGAGCATGTCCATGAGGTCGAAGGTCTGGTTCGCCGGCGGTACGTCGACCTTCACCGCGGCCCCGTAGTCGGAGAACTTCTCGGAGATCTCGACGGCGCCCTGCGCGCTGTCCATCGTGACGTTCATCCGGACCGGCAGGTCGTCCTCGTTGACCCACAGCTCCGTGTCGTAGTCCTTGATGCCGGCCTTCTTGACGTTCTCGAGGAGCTTGCTGCGCTCGGACTTGCTGAGCACCTTCAGGGAGTCGTTCGACTTCATCATCTCGTCGACCGTCAGCTTGCCCTTGTAGTGCTGGGTCTGCACGCCGTCGACCGTGGCGGAGCCGATGTGCTTCAGGTTCGGCGAGTCGAGCAGGACCGCGATCTGCTGGGCCGGGTCCTGGTTCATGCTGTCCAGGCTGCCGGTCATCTGGCGGGTGAGCGTCTCGTCGCCGGACTCCTTCGCGAGGGCGCCGAGGTCCATCTTCATCCAGCGCTTGCCGTCCATGTCCTTGGCGGCCGCGGTGCCCATGTCCATGTACATCACGTCGTCCTGCCAGACCATGCGGATGTCCTTGGGCGCATCCGGGTCCCCGGCGGCCAGCGCGGAACCGCTCATCGTCATATCCATGACGGTGGGGTCCCAGCCCATGGTGCCGGACATCTTCATGGTGCCGCCGCCCGTGGCCGAGGCCATCGGCGACGACGGCATCTTCATGGTCATCTCGACCTTGGCGGACTTGGCCTCGGAGGTCTTCTCGTACGCGGCCGTCAGGGCGCGGGTGACCTGCGAGTGGGACTGCGTGTCCGACTCGGCCCCCTTGTCCGAGCCCCCGCCGCAGGCCACGGCCCCGGTACAGAGCAGTGCGGTCGCGGCGGCAGTGCCGAGCGCGCGTCGTACGACAACAGTCATCTCAATCCCACCCCTTAGAACATGCGTACTGAGCGCACGATATCGGACGCCTCGGACAGCGGTCCGTGGATCAGCGGGCCTCGGTCACGTCGTCGAAGTCGACGGTGTCGTGCGCCGGCGGCCGTTCCGCCGTGGCCGTGGCCCCGTAGTCGCTGTAACGGACCGTGCTGGTGAAATCGCCCGCGCGCTGGGTGCGCCGCACCAGGAGGTGGCGGGCGTCGAGCCAGACGTCGATGCGCTGCTTGCCCGCGGTCCCCCGGTAGTGGGTGGTCCGGACGCCGTCCACGGTCTCCCGCCCGACCCTGCGGACGTCGTCGGCCTTCGCGAGCGCCTTGAGGGAGTCGGCCGGGGTGAGGTCGCTGTGCGCGTCGTACGGGTGGCGGATCCAGTGCCGGCCGTCCTGGAAGGCGGCGAACGCGTCGGTCATGCGTGTGTAGTACGCGTCCGGCAGGAACCGTGTCTGGGACGGGTCGCCGCCCAACTTGCGGGTGGATGCGGCCAGTTCGCCGCCGGTGACGCGTACTTCGAGGGTGCCGCGGGGACCGCCGGACCAGCCGAGCGTGCCCGCGCTGCGCGACGTGAGGCGGCTGCCGCTGTCCATCGTCGCCTCGACCCGCGCCGAGCCGGCCGCCGCGACCTTCCGCTGCGCCGTGCGCAGGGCGCCGCTCGCGGCGTCGTCGGCCTGCCGCTCCTGCCCGCCGCAGCCCACCAGGAGCGCGCCCACCGCGGCCAGCGCGGCGATCCTTCCGTGCCTCATCCGCTCCCCCGGGTCGGTTACGGCGACGCTAGCGCAGCCCCGTACGCACGAGGGCGGGGAAATGGGAATCGCGAAACGAGAAAAGAGGAACGGGCCCCGCACCTCGGAAGGTGCGGGGCCCGTCGCCGACTTCAGGCGAGCTGTGCAGCTCAGACCGCGGCCGGGTCCTCCTCGACGAGGAGGTTGCGGGTGCGGTTCGAGTCGACCGGAATGCCGGGGCCCATCGTGGTGCTGATGGCGGCCTTCTTGATGTAGCGACCCTTGGCGGCGGACGGCTTCAGACGAAGGATCTCGTCGAGGGCCGCGCCGTAGTTCTCCACCAGCTTGGTGTCGTCGAAGGACGCCTTGCCGATGATGAAGTGCAGGTTCGAGTGCTTGTCGACGCGGAACTCGATCTTGCCGCCCTTGATCTCGTTCACGGCCTTGGCCACGTCCGGGGTCACGGTGCCGGTCTTCGGGTTCGGCATCAGGCCACGCGGACCGAGCACGCGGCCGAGGCGGCCGACCTTGCCCATGAGGTCCGGGGTGGCGACGACGGCGTCGAACTCGTTCAGGCGGTTGCCCTTGGAGATCTCGTCGATGAGCTCGTCGGAGCCGACGATGTCGGCGCCGGCGGCCTCCGCGGCCGCAGCACGGTCACCGGTCGCGAAGACCAGGACCCGGGCGGTCTTGCCGGTGCCGTGCGGAAGGTTCACGGTGCCACGGACCATCTGGTCGGCCTTGCGCGGGTCAACGCCCAGGCGGAAGGCGACCTCGACGGTGCCGTCGAACTTCGACGTGGAGGTCTCCTTGGCGAGACGGACGGCCTCGAGCGGGGCGTAGAGCTTGTCCGCTTCGATCTTGGCGTCCGCAGCGCGGAGAGACTTGCTGCGCTTGCTCACTGCTTCTCCTGTGTGTTCTGAGGAGTCGTGGTGCGGGCCGAGCAGGCCCTGCCACGGGTACCTACGAGTTGGTGGTCAGCCCTCGACCGTGATGCCCATGGAGCGGGCGGTGCCGGCGATGATCTTGGACGCGGCGTCCAGGTCATTGGCGTTGAGGTCGGGCATCTTGGTCGTGGCGATCTCGCGGACCTGCGCCTCGGTGATCTTGGCGACCTTGGTCTTGTGCGGCTCGCCAGAGCCCTTCTCGACACCAGCGGCCTTGAGGATCATCTTCGCGGCCGGCGGGGTCTTGGTGATGAAGGTGAAGGAGCGGTCCTCGTAGACCGTGATCTCCACCGGGATGACCCAACCGCGCTGCGACTCGGTCGCGGCGTTGTAGGCCTTGCAGAACTCCATGATGTTGACGCCGTGCTGGCCCAGCGCGGGGCCGACCGGCGGAGCCGGGTTGGCGGCGCCGGCCTGGATCTGGAGCTTGATGAGCCCCGTGACCTTCTTCTTCTTGGGAGGCATGTGCTCTCTCTCCGGGTCTTAGTGAGAGTGTTCAGCCGCCACCCGTGAACGATGATCGTCCAGATCATCCGGATGGAGGCATACCGCACAACGATAACGGGTATCCATGCGCGGCTAAAAACCGAGCAGGTCAGACGGGCTTTTGCGAGCCCATCTGACCTGTTCGGAAGCGGTGTGCCCAGAAGCTGCTAGGACGTACTAGTTCTTCTGGATCTGGTCGAAGCTGAGCTCGACCGGGGTCTCGCGGCCGAAGATCTCGACGAGGCCCTTGACCTTCTTCGAGTCGGCGTTGATCTCGTTGATCGTGGCCTGCAGCGTCGCGAACGGACCGTCGGTGACGGTGACCGAGTCGCCGACCTCGAAGTCCAGGACCTCGACGGTGACCTTGCGGGCCGGAGCCGGCTTGCCCTCGGCCTCGGCGGCCTCGCGGGCGGCCTTCTCCTCGGCCTCCGGGGCGAGCATCTTGACGATCTCGTCCAGGGTCAGCGGGTACGGGTCGTAGGCGTTGCCGACGAAGCCGGTGACGCCCGGCGTGTTGCGGACGACGCCCCAGGACTCGTTCGTCAGATCCATGCGGACGAGAACGTAGCCGGGCAGCTTGTTCTGCCGGACGTTCTTGCGCTCGCCGTTCTTGATCTGGACGATCTCTTCCTCGGGCACCTCGGCCTGGTAGATGAAGTCCTCGACGTTCAGCGAGACGGCGCGCTGCTCCAGGTTCGCCTTCACGCGCTTCTCGTAGCCCGCGTAGGTGTGGATCACGTACCACTCGCCGGGCAGGCCGCGGAGCTCGTCACGCAGAGCGGTGATCGGGTCGACCTGCTCCGCGACGGCTTCCTCGGCCTCGATCTCGGCCTCGACGGCCTCGTCCTCGGCGTCGTCGACGTCGTTCCCGCCGTCGGCCTCGACCTCGAGGGCGGCCTCCTCGGCGGGCTCACCAGCGGCGATGTCGGCAGCTTCGACCTGGTCCGGGTCCTCGGCGTCCGCCGCCTCGACGATGTCGAGCTGGTCCTCCACGGACTCCGCCGACTCGATGGCGTCGTTCAGGTTCGGGTCAGACACGGTGGCTGCTTCTTCCTGGATACATGGGGGTGGAACACGCGAAAGGGGCGCCGGACACGGCGCCCTCCGCTTTCGGCTCAGCCGAAGATGTACTTGATGAGGTGGTTGAACCCATAGTCAATCACGGTAACCAGACCGATCATGATGACGACGAACACAATCACCACGGTCGTGTACGTCGAGAGCTGACTGCGAGTCGGCCAGACGACCTTGCGGAGTTCCGCGACGATCTGGCGGTAGAAGAGTGCGAGGCGGCCGAAGGGACCCTTCTTGCCGCGCTTGCCGCCCTTACGAGCCTTCTTCTTGGACTCCGGCGCCTCATCCTGGGCATCAGGCATGTCGATGGAGCCCACGGCGTCCGTCACTCGTCCTCACCTGATTCCGGGTCGTGGCCGTGCCGCGCCCGGTTGAGCCGCACGGCGGTGCAATGCAGTACGTACATGCGCACACATCCTGGCGAAGGAGTGTGTAGCAGGGCCGGAGGGACTTGAACCCCCAACCGCTGGTTTTGGAGACCAGTGCTCTACCAATTGAGCTACGACCCTTTGTCTCCCCCAACGTACCGCATCTGCCCGGACGCACGGAGTGCAGTGGGAAAGTGCGGCCGGTGAAGGCCAACGAGCAGTGAGTGTACGTGTTCCGCGGCCCTCCGTCGAACGAATGCCGACGGGAAGTGGATCAACATCGGATCGGCGGCGGATCCGATGGTCTTGGAAACCCGTGTGCCGGGCGGGTTTCGGGTCTGGAACGATGGGGTTATGAGCGCTGCAACTCCTTCCCCGTCCGCTGGGTCCGCTGGTTCGTCCCCCACCGAGCGCCGGGTCTCGGCCCGCGTCGGCTCCATCTCCGAGTCGGCGACCCTCGCCGTCGACGCCAAGGCCAAGGCCCTCAAGGCCGCCGGGCGTCCGGTGATCGGCTTCGGTGCCGGTGAGCCCGACTTCCCGACGCCGGACTACATCGTCGAGGCGGCCATCGAGGCCTGCAAGAACCCGAAGTTCCACCGCTACACGCCGGCCGGTGGTCTGCCGGAGCTGAAGGCCGCGATCGCCGCGAAGACGCTGCGCGACTCCGGCTACGAGGTCGACGCCTCGCAGATCCTGGTGACGAACGGCGGCAAGCAGGCCATCTACGAGGCCTTCGCCGCGATCCTCGACCCGGGCGACGAGGTCATCGTCCCGGCCCCGTACTGGACGACGTACCCCGAGTCGATCCGCCTCGCGGGCGGCGTGCCGGTGGACGTCGTGGCCGACGAGACGACCGGCTACCGCGTCTCCGTCGAGCAGCTGGAGGCCGCACGCACCGAGCGCACGAAGGTCGTGCTGTTCGTGTCGCCGTCGAACCCGACGGGCGCGGTGTACAGCGAGGCCGACGCCGAGGCGATCGGCCGCTGGGCCGTGGAGCACGGCCTGTGGGTCATGACGGACGAGATCTACGAGCACCTCGTCTACGGGGACGCGAAGTTCACGTCGCTGCCCGCGATCCTTCCGGAGCTGCGCGACAAGTGCATCGTCGTGAACGGTGTCGCGAAGACGTACGCGATGACCGGCTGGCGCGTGGGGTGGATCATCGGCCCGAAGGACGTCGTGAAGGCCGCGACGAACCTGCAGTCGCACGCCACCTCGAACGTCTCCAACGTGGCGCAGGCGGCCGCGCTCGCCGCCGTGTCCGGCGATCTGACCGCCGTGGAGAAGATGCGTGAGGCCTTCGACCGGCGCCGCAAGACGATCGTGCGGATGCTGAACGAGATCGACGGCGTCGTCTGCCCGGAGCCGGAGGGCGCCTTCTACGCGTACCCGTCGGTGAAGGGGCTGCTCGGCAAGGAGATCCGCGGCAAGCGTCCGCAGGACTCCGTCGAGCTGGCCGCGCTCATCCTGGAGGAGGCCGAGGTCGCCGTCGTGCCCGGCGAGGCCTTCGGTACGCCGGGTTACCTGCGCCTCTCGTACGCGCTGGGTGACGAGGACCTGGTCGAGGGCGTCTCGCGCGTCCAGAAGCTGCTGGCCGAGGCGCGGGACTGATTCTCCGCTTCTCCGCGCAGAAGCCTCGTGAACGGGCCGCCTCCTTAAGAAGGCGGCCCGTTTCTTCGTTCGGGCGGGGCCCCGAAGGTGGAAAGGCGCTACCGGTACTACAGGTACGTACGGCAGGATCTTGGGATGGAGCGTGAAGCACGTGACGTACGTCAGTTGCCGAAGACCCATCTGCACCTGCACTTCACCGGGTCGATGCGGCCCACGACCCTGCTCGAACTCGCCGACAAGTACGGCGTGCGGCTGCCCGAGGCGCTGACCGGGGCCGAGCCGCCGAAGCTGCGGGCCACCGACGAGCGCGGGTGGTTCCGCTTCCAGCGGCTCTACGACGCGGCGCGGTCCTGTCTGCGGGAGCCCGAGGACATCCAGCGGCTCGTGCGGGAGGCCGCGGAGGAGGACATCGCGGACGGCTCGGGGTGGCTGGAGATCCAGGTCGACCCGACGTCGTACGCGCCCCGGCTGGGCGGGCTGATCCCGGCCCTGGAGGTCATCCTCGACGCCGTGGAGAGCGCGTCGCGGGAGACCGGTCTCGGGATGCGGGTGCTCGTCGCCGCGAACCGCATGAAGCATCCGCTGGACGCCCGGACGCTGGCGCGGCTCGCGGTGCGGTACGCGGACCGGGGCATCGTCGGGTTCGGGCTCTCGAACGACGAACGGCGCGGGATGGCGCGGGACTTCGACCGGGCCTTCCACATCGCCCGGGAGGGCGGGCTGCTCTCGGCGCCGCACGGCGGTGAGCTGACCGGTCCGGCCTCGGTGCGGGACTGCCTCGACGATCTGGACGCCACCCGGATCGGGCACGGTGTGCGGGCCGCCGAGGATCCGCGGCTGCTGAAGCGGCTCGCCGACCGGGGCGTCACCTGCGAGGTGTGTCCGGCGTCGAACGTCGCGCTCGGCGTCTACGAGAAGCCCGAGGACGTGCCGCTGCGCACGCTGTTCGAAGCCGGGGTGCCGATGGCGCTCGGCGCGGACGACCCGCTCCTGTTCGGCTCGCGGCTCGCGGCCCAGTACGAGATCGCGCGCCGCCACCACGACTTCTCCGACGCCGAACTGGCCGAGCTGGCGCGGCAGTCGGTGCGCGCCTCCGCGGCGCCCGAGGACATCAAGGCCAAGCTCCTCGGCGGCGTGGACGCGTGGCTGGTCGGCTGATCGGCCGACCGGCCGGCTCGGGGTGGGAAGGGGCTACGCGATGCCGTTGAGCAGCGTGTGGGCGATGTGCCGGGCGAACTCGTCGACCGGCTGCGGCGGTCTGCGGTCCGGGGACATCTCGTAGGCGAACGCGCGCTGGGAGCACGCGCCCAGGAGGAGCGAGGCGGCCGCGTACGTGTCGGCTCCTGCGCTGATGCGGCCCGCCTTCTGCTCGGCCCTCAGGTAGGCGTCGAGGCCCTGGATCGGCTTGTGGGGGCCGGTGCCCAGCTCGCGCATCACCTCTTCGTGGCGGCGCTTGAGCTGGGGCTCCGCATACAGGGATGCGGCCATCGGGAACGTCTGCTCGTAGAAGAGCGCCGCTTCGTGGGCGATGTCGGTGAGGTTCTCCTCGACCGTGCGGTCGGGGTTTCCCGCGCCCTCCGTAAGGAGGCGGCCCAGGAGGGAGCCCAGCTTCGGGAGGCGCTCGTTGAGCACCGTCACGAAGAGCTCCTCCTTGTTGGCGAAGTACTTGTAGAGCGCCGCTTCGGAGCAGCCCGCCTCCTTGGCGATCGCCTTGGTGGTGGTGCGGGCGAGGCCGACGCTCAGCATGAGTTCGTGCGCCGCGTCGACGATGCGGACACGGGCCGGCTTCTGGTCCATGCGGGCTCCCAACATGCTTGACGCGGGGGTGAGTACTCACTCACTCTAAGGGTGAGGATGGGTGAGTGAGTACTCACCCACCACGTGACGCACATGGAGGCGGTCATGAAGCTCACGGTTTTCGGTGCGACGGGCGGCATCGGGCAGGAGGTCGTCAAGCAGGCCCTGGCGGCCGGGCACGAGGTCACGGCGGTGGTGCGGGACCCGGCGCGGTTCTCCGTGACCGGGGAGCGCCTGGAGGTCTTCCGCGGCGACCTGGGGGACCCGGAGTCGCTGCGCCGCGCGGTCGCGGGCCGCGACGCGGTGCTCTCCGGGCTCGGCGCCCGCAAGAAGGCGGACGCGGGCATCGCCACGGAGCTGACGCGCTCCGTCCTGAAGGCGATGGAGGCGGAGGGCGTGCGCCGGCTGCTCGTGGTCAGCGCCGGCCCGGTGGGGCCCCAGCCCGCGGACTCGCCGTTCGCGGACCGCGTCATGATGAAACTGGTCGGCTCGATCCTCAAGGCCGTCTACGTCGATCTGGCCGCCATGGAGGCCGAGTTGGCGGCGAGCGCGACGGACTGGACGTCGGTGCGCCCGCCCCGCCTCCAGGACAAGCCGCTCACCGGCTCGTACCGGACCGTCGTGGGCGGCTTCCCGCGCTCGGGCCGCTTCATCTCCCGCGCGGACGTCGCGCACGCGATGCTGGCGATGGTGGACGACCCGGCGACGGTGAAGCAGGGAGTGGGGGTGGCCTACTAGGCCGCGCCCGCGGTGGGGCGCAAGGTGGCTTCGCGTAGTTCGCGGGTGGCGCGGGCAAGCCCGGCGCGGTCGTCGTCACCGCCCACCAGGACCATGCCCGTGCTGCCCTTGTCGGCCCACGCGCACAGCGACAGCTCGGCGCCGACCGTCTCGTAGACGGCGCACTCCAGTCGCCCGCCGAGCACTCCCGGGTCGGCACTCCAGGTGCTCTTCACGGTCAGTCCCGCGCTCCCGTAGCCGCGGCTCAGCTCCTTCCCCAGATCGTCCGGATCCTCGTCGTGCAGGTCGGCGGTGGCTCCCGTGAAGGCCAGCAGGGCGCCGGAATCCTCGTCCTTGTAGACGGCGGAGAACGGCGTGCCGCCGGGGGGCAGCTCCGCCTGCGCCATGGAGGCCGTCAGCAGGTCGCTCGTACGGTCGTCGGCCAGGGGCATCCCCCGGTACGTCTTCGGCACCGACGCCTCGTAGTGCGGATAGTCGGTCCACCGCGCGTACTGCCACTGCGTGGACCCCCACAGCCCTCCCGCCACGACCACCAGGGCGAGCGCGAGCGTCGCCCGCTCGCGCCGGGTCGGCAGCGGCACGTCCGGCGCGCCGGGCGCGGGCATCGCGTACCCGGCGGGCATCCGCAGCTCCGCCCGCCGGCGCGCGCCCCGCAGCACCCGCTGCTCGCGCAGTACGGGGACCAGCGCCGCCAGGGCCCACAGGGAGTGCGGCCAGGCGAGCCCCAGGGCGGGCACGGCCAGCAGCCAGACGCCCGCCACGCCGCTGAGCACGAGCGCGGTGCGGTGGGGATCGCGCAGCGTCAGACAGGCGAGCCCCTCGGTCCGCAGCGCGGCGAGCGTCTCGGCCCGCACCCGTAGCCGCCGGTCGCAGGGCCACGCCTCGGCGGCCTCGTGGGCCTGCTCGGCGGCGACGGCCAGGTCCACGCCGCTGTTCAGGGCGACCCGCGCGTCATGGCGCTGGGTGTACGACAGGGACGGCGGCCTGGGCCCGCGGCGCGCGTCCGTGTCCTCCAGACGCAGCGCCTGCGCCGACCCCGGCGCCAGCTCCCTCAGCCGGTCGGCGGCCGCCTGCCCGCGGGCCCGGCGCCCGGGCTGCTCCATGACGTCGCCGGCCAGGCCGAACTCGGCGTACGCGGCAAGGAGGTCCAGGTCGTCGGGGAAGGCGTCGAGTCCGGCCCGGTAGGCGCGCTCGGCGGCCCTGTCGTGCTCGTCGTCGTCCTCTGCGGCGTGGGCACGGCCGAGGACGAGGTGGAGGCCCGCCTGCGGGCCGTGCTCGTCGAGACCGGTCTGCGCCTCGGCGCGCGCCCGCGCCAACTCCCCCGCGCGCAGCAGCGATTGGGCGCGCTCGTACACGGGCAGCTCGGAGCGCCCGCCGTTCTCCACCATCTGTGGTCCCCACCCCTGAGGTACGTGTCGATCGGCTCGACGCCGTCACTATCGGGGGCGGGTGTCTACCAGGTCAACGGGAAAAGATCCCGGGTCAGAGGCGGACGCCGACCGTCACCGGCTCGTTGACCAGCGTCACGCCGAAGGCCTCGCGCACGCCTGCGACGACCTCGCGGGCGAGGGCCAGGAGGTCCTCCGTGGTGGCCTCGCCGCGGTTGGTGAGGGCCAGGGTGTGCTTCGTGGAGATGCGGGCGGGGCCCGTGCCGTAGCCCTTGGTGAAGCCCGCCTTGTCGATGAGCCAGGCCGCCGAGGTCTTGGTGAGTCCGTCGCCCGCGGGGAAGGCGGGTGCCTTCGCGCCGGGGCCCAGGCGCTCGGCCACGCGCGCGTGGAAGGCGGCGAACTCCGCCTCCGTGAGGATCGGGTTCGTGAAGAACGAGCCGGCCGACCAGGTGTCGTGGTCCTCCGGGTCGAGGACCATGCCCTTGCCCGCGCGCAGCTTCAGGACGGTCTCGCGCGCGGTGGCCGCCGGGACGCGGTCCCCGGCCTCCACGCCGAGGGTGCGGGCGGTCTCCGGGTACTTGATGGGCGCGCTCAGGCCGTCCGCGTCCTCCAGCTCGAACCGCACCCGCAGCACCACGTAGCGGTCGGGTTCGGCCTTGAAGCGGCTGTGGCGGTACGAGAAGGCGCACTCGGCGTTCGGGATCGTGACGGTCTCGCCCGCCTCGCGGTCGTAGGCGATCACCTCGGTGATCGTGGCGGAGACCTCCTGGCCGTACGCGCCGACGTTCTGGATCGGCGTCGCGCCGGCCGAGCCCGGGATCCCGGCGAGGCACTCGATGCCCGCGAGGCCCGCCTCGACGGTCCGCGCCACGGCGTCGGTCCACACCTCGCCGGCCGCCAACTCCAGCTTCGCGCCGTCGAGTTCGAAGCCCTTCGTGGCGATGCGCAGGGCGGTGCCCGCGAAGCCCTCGTCACCGATGACGAGGTTGCTGCCGCCGCCGATGATCAGCAGCGGCGTGCCGGCGGCGTCGGCCTCGCGCACCGCGTCGATCACCTCGGCGTCGGTCGTCGCGGTGAGCAGCCGGGTGGCGGGCCCGCCGAGCCGGAAGGTGGTCAGGGGGGCGAGGGGGGCTTCATGGAGTTCCTGCACGCGCACCAGGGTACGAGAACGGCCCCGCCGGTCGGGCGGGGCCGTTCTCGTACCGCGTCTCACGGGAAGCGCCGCAGGGCGTCCTTCCAGTCGATCGGCAGTTCGTCGGTGGTGGTCTGCCATGTGACGAACTTCGCGTCCTTCATCTGCCCGCGCAGCCCGGCGGCGATCGGCCCGTGCGGCGCGGAGGCAGCGAAGGCCTTGAGCGCCTTGGGCGACTCCCAGACGGACAGCGTCCAGAAGGTGCGCTGGAGAGGCTGCGCCTTCAGGGTCGCCCCGTAGGCGCCGGGGGCGCGGCCCACCTGGCGCCAGATCGTGGGCGTGCGGAGGAAGAACTTCAGGGCGCCCCACAGGGTGCGGGTCTCGAAGCGGGAGGCGAAGACCGTGGCCTCCGCGCGCGTGGGCGGGGTGTTCGGAACGGTCCAGGGCAGGGTCGGCATGACGTGTCTCCCAGGTCGGTGTCCAGTGGCCGGGCGCCCTGTGGCCAGGCGTTCCGCGGCCGGTCGTCCAGTGGCCAGGTGCTCTGTGGTCAGGCGTTCTCCAGAACCGGGGCGGGCTCGGCATCCCGCACTACGCCCGTAGTGGCTGCGGCGCTCCGGGCCCGTGGGATGAACAGGGCCGCGATACCCGCCACGGCCACCACGGCGGCGCCGACCCACAGGGCGGGCTCGATGCCGTTGACGAACTGCTGCGCGGAGCCGTAGCCGCCCTGCGCCGAGAAGATCGACGCCATGACCGCGATGCCGAGGGCGCCGCCGACCTCGCGCAGTGCGTTGTTGGCCCCGGAGGCGATGCCCTGCTCGTCCGGCCGGACGCTGGACATGACCAGGTTGGAGGCCGGGGCGAAGTAGAGGGACATCCCGATGCCGCTGACGATGAGGGCGGGCAGCTGGGCGGCGTACGACACGTCGGCGGCGACCACGGCGGCGAACCAGCCGAGTCCGACGGCCTGGAGGAAGAGTCCGGCGGCGACGACCGGGCGGCCGCCGATCCGGTCCGACAGGTATCCGGCGATCGGCGCGACGAGCATCGGCATGCCGGTCCAGGGCAGCATCCGCAGGCCCGCCTCGGTCGGCGAGTAGCCGAGCACGCCCTGCATGAACTGGGCGAGCAGGAAGATCGAGCCGAACATCCCGAGGAACATCAGCAGGCTCGCGGCGTTGATGCCGGCGAAGGCGCGGGACCGGAAGAGCCGCATGGGGAGCATGGGGTTCTGGTGCCGGCTGCCGTGGCGGACGAACCCGCAGAGCAGGGCCACGCCGGCGAACAGCCCGGTCAGGACGAGCGTGTCGCTCCAGCCGACGATCGGCGCGCGCACCAGCCCGTAGACGATGCCGAAGAGGCCGCCGCTGGCGAGCAGGGTGCCCACGATGTCGAGCCGGGCGCCGGACCCGTACGACTCCTTCAGCCGGAGCCGGGCCAGGGGCAGCAGGGCGAGGCCCAGCGGGACGTTCAGCCAGAAGATCCAGTGCCAGGAGATGTGCTCGGTGAGGCTGCCGCCGATGAGCGGCCCGGAGGCGACCGCGAGTCCGTTGACCGCGCCCCAGATCCCGTACGCCATCCCGCGCTTGGCGACCGGGACGGCCGCGGTGAGCAGGGTCAGCGTGAGCGGCATCATGATCGCGGCGCCGACACCCTGCACCGCGCGGGCCGCGATCAGCGAGTCGATGCCGGGCGCCATGGCCGCGGCGGCGGAGGCCCCGGTGAAGACCGTCAGCCCGACGAGGAAGAGCCGGCGGCGCCCGAACCGGTCACCGAGCGCGGCGCCGAACATCAGCAGCACGGCGAAGGTGAGCGTGTACGCGCTGACCGTCCACTCCAGGTCGTCCAGCGCGCCGCCGAAGTCCGCGCGGATGGACGGCAGGGCGGTGGTGACGACGAGGTTGTCGAGCGCCGCCATGAATCCGGCGACGCTGGTGATGAGGAGGGCCCAGACCGCTCCCCCGCGCCTGTCTGTCGCTGTTCGCTCCGACATTGTTTCCCCCTGAGATCCGAAAGATTAGTTATTGATGACTAACTTTCACGGGCACAGAGAACCGCACCCTCATGACGCCCACACCGTCGGCTACTTGGGCTGAACCGACTCGTAGAAGCCCGTCCACACCCGGTGATCGGGCCGGAAGCCCATCGACACCAGGACGTTGACCAACATGCCGAACGCCAGGAACTGCGTCGTCTCACCCTCGCCCAGCGCCAGCAGGACCGCGTCGTACATCTCCATCCAGCCGGCCCGCAGCGTCTCCCCGAACTCCCGGTCACCGGCCGCCTCCGCGGAGGCCACGGCGACGTACATCTGCATCTGCATCAGCAGCACGTCCGGGTCGTCGGCGATGAGCGACTGGTACGCCGCCCCCATCGCGTGCAGGACCTCTTCGCCCTGGAGCCCCTCCGACGCCTTGCGGAAGACCTCGGTGGTCCTCTCGCAGCAACGCCGGGACGCCTCCAGGAAGATGGCCTGCTTCCCGGGGAAGAGCCGGAAGAGGTACGGCTGCGAGACACCCACGCGCTTGGCGATCGCCTCGGTGGACGTGCCCTTGTAACCACCGCGGGCGAATTCGATCATCGCCGCACGGATGACGCTCTCGCGTCGCTCCTCCGCACTCATCCTGACCATGCGACAAAGTTAGTGGCCAATCACTATCTACGTCAACCCCCTCGCGGCCGAAGGAAACGCGTAAGGGGTGCCCACCATGGCGGGCACCCCTTACACACAGCTACAGGCGGCGATCAGACCAGCTGGACGACCGCTCGCGACATCCCGAGCACCTTCTGGCCCGCGCTCATGGCGGTCAGGTCGACCCGTACGCGGTTGTCGTCGAGCTTGGCCGCGACCTTGGCGCTGACCTCGATCTCGGCGCCCTTGTCGTCGTTCGGCACGACGACCGGCTTGGTGAACCGCACGCCGTACTCCACGACCGCGGCCGGGTCGCCGGCCCAGTCGGTGACGACGCGGATCGCCTCGGCCATGGTGAACATGCCGTGCGCGATCACGTCCGGCAGACCGACCTCGACCGCGAACTTCTCGTTCCAGTGGATCGGGTTGAAGTCGCCGGAGGCGCCCGCGTACTGGACGAGCGTGGCGCGCGTCACGGGGAAGTTCTGCGCCGGCAGCTCGGTGCCGATCTCGACGTCGGCGTACTTGATGGTCGTCGCCATGACGATCAGGCCTCCTCAGCGGCGCGCGAGACGAGCTTGGTCCAGGCGGTCACGACGTGCTCGCCCGCCTCGTCGTGCACCTCGCCGCGGACGTCGATGATGTCGTTGCCCGCGAGGGACTTGATGCCCTCGATGGTGGAGGTGACGCTGAGCCGGTCACCGGAGCGCACCGGGCGCGTGTAGGCGAACTTCTGGTCGCCGTGCACGACGCGGCTGTAGTCGAGACCCAGCTCCGGGTCGTGGACGACCTCGCCGGCCGCCTTGAACGTGATCGCGAACACAAAAGTGGGCGGGGCGATCACATCGGGGTGGCCGAGCTCACGTGCGGCCGCCGGGTCGACGTAGGCGGGGTTCGCGTCCCCGACCGCCTCCGCGAACTCGCGGATCTTCTCCCGGCCGACCTCGTACGGGGCGGTGGGCGGGTAGGTCCGCCCCACGAAGGACTGGTCGAGCGCCATGGACTCGGCACCTCCTGGGTGAGTGACGAGAGGGAATGCGAGGGATCAAAGCAACGGACAACGACATGAGGCCGCCCCCAAGATTGGGGACGGCCTCATGTGCGAGCCTTAATTAACGCGTTTCGCGGTGCGCGGTGTGCGCGTTGCAACGCGGGCAGTGCTTCTTCATCTCAAGACGGTCCGGGTCGTTACGCCGGTTCTTCTTGGTGATGTAGTTCCGCTCCTTGCACTCCACGCAGGCCAGCGTGATCTTCGGGCGGACGTCGGTGGCAGCCACGTGAGTGCTCCTTGACGGACGGGACGGGATGGATTAACGCATAAAAGAGTAGCCGATCGAAGGACCGACCCCGAAATCGGCTACTGTCAGTAGCGGTGACCGGACTTGAACCGGTGACACAGCGATTATGAGCCGCTTGCTCTACCGACTGAGCTACACCGCTGTGATGCGAGGGGACCTCACCCGGAGGTGAGGGACCTTCACACCAGAGCCCCAATGCGGAATCGAACCGCAGACCTTCTCCTTACCATGGAGACGCTCTACCGACTGAGCTATTGGGGCGAGCGATGAAGACATTACACGGTCGCGCGCCGATCGCCCAAATCCGTTTCGCCGCCACTGCCCGAGGGAACCCTGGCGCCTTTCCCCGACCGGCACTTGCGCCACTCGGACCTCATCAGTACGACTTTTGCGGCCTTCCCCGAAGCGGCCCGGCCACCGTCCTAGGCTCGTCCCACTCTGCGTGATCTTGAGTCCGCCACCAGCCCTGACGAGCCCTCTGGAGCGCGATGCCCGACAGCCCGCCGCCGCAGCCCCCGTCCCCCGGCTCACCCGGCGACGACTCCGTGCCGGACGGCTCGGGACTGCTGCTGAGCGGCGCCCGGCTCACCGACGGCAGGGCCGTGGACGTGCGGCTCGGCGGCGGGCGCATCGAGGCCGTCGGCACCGCCGGCAGCCTCACGGCGCACGGGCCGCGCGTGGACCTCTCCGGCTACCTCCTGCTGCCCGCCCCCGCGGAGCCGCACGCGCACGGCGACACGGCACTGACGGCGGACGGCGACGGGCCGGTCCCGTACGACGCGGACGACGTGCAGCGCCGGGCCACCGAGGCCACCCTCCTGCAGCTCGGGCACGGGGCCACCGCGGTGCGCTCCCACGTGCGGATCGGCGACATGGAGGGGCTCGGCTGGATGGAGGCCGTGCTGCAGGCCCGGCGTTCCCTGGTGGGGCTCGCGGATCTGCGGGCGGTGGCGATGCCGCGGCTGCTGACCGGGCTCGCGGGGGCGGACGGGCTCGCGATGCTGCGGGACGCCGTGAAGATGGGCGCCTCCGTAGTAGGCGGCTGTCCGGACCTGGATCCCGACCCGACGGGCTACGTGGAGGCGGTGCTGGAGGTCGCCGCCGAGCACGGCTGCCCGGTCGACCTGCACACGGACGGCGCCGACCCGGCCCGGCTCGGACGGCTCGCGGCGGCCGCCGGCGGGCTGCGCAGCGGCGTCGTGGTGGGCCCGTTGGGCGGTCTGGCGCGACTGCCCGCGCAGGCGGCGCGGCGGGCCGCGGACGGGCTCGCGGCGGCCGGGGTGACGGTGGCCTGCCTGCCGC